>NZ_JBMKIA010000135.1:0-511 GCF_049238215.1 Enterobacter cloacae complex sp. IR5441 | reverse complement strand
GTTTCTCTGTCACGGTTCTTGTCATGACCGTAGAGAACGCACCACCATCTACAGCAAGATCGATATGGTACTTTACGGTAGTGCCGACAATATCCCCGTCGTTTTCCTGCTGCTGCAAACCCGGAATACCAATGCGAACGAGCACAGCGTCAATCTGGGTGTTACTCAGCGCGCGCGTCCAGGGCGTGGCTTTTGTCAGAGATACGCCAACCGTAGTTTCGTTCTCCACTGCGGGAAAACCCGGAATCGGCGTCTGGGTCTGTGTTCCCGGCCGAAATTCCCAGGAAACGTTTTCAAAGTTCATCGTTCCGTCGGCGTTTCCCAGCGGCGTACCGTCCAGGAAAATACTGGTCGCATCCAGACCACCAGCAAACTCACCTTCCCCGAGCGCCAGCAGCATGCGGCAGCGCGCCATTGACTGCGCCGAATCAGGTTGTTCTACAGGTGTGTGCTGCTTCTGGCTGCCACCCTTTGCACCAGTGATCGCTTCCATATTACATCCATAAAAAAA
>NZ_JBMKIA010000134.1:0-570 GCF_049238215.1 Enterobacter cloacae complex sp. IR5441 | reverse complement strand
CTCAGCATTTTATTATGGTGATCCCCTGGGCGAAATGCGCCTGGTAAGCAGAGTTTTTGAAATGTAAGGCCTTTGAATAAGACAAAAGGCTGCCTCATCGCTAACTTTGCAACAGTGCCTGATGCACCACCGCCAGCCAGCCTTAATAATGGTAATGTACCACTGGGTTACCAGACAGACCAGTAACGCATCAAACATAAAACTGTTTTTTAAAAAACGTCAGGAACGTAGCCTGACCTTTTAACCAGTGGTGTAAAAAACATACAGATTGCTCTGAGGTATGAGGTTCAGCAACTAGCCTTGTCGACGCAGAAACATTAAGTAATCAATAGCAGCTATCGCAAACAATGGTGAAAACCACCACGTGCTTTTCAACAAGCCAAGCGGCAGAAAGAGTACAGTTGCCATCGAATAAACAAAAACACGAACCATACCATCTGTAATAAACATAGGCTATTTGCAATCTGAGGTTGGATTGTAGATTTTAGTTAGAAATGGATCAAAGTCCGTTTTGTGCAAAACTTGGTTGACAACCCTCTTTTGGAAGATGTGCCGTTTCGTGCAAAAGTT
>NZ_JBMKIA010000133.1:0-580 GCF_049238215.1 Enterobacter cloacae complex sp. IR5441 | reverse complement strand
GGGGTCTGACGCTCAGTGGAACGAAAACTCACGTTAAGCAACGTTTTCTGCCTCTGACGCCTCTTTTAATGGTCTCAGATGTCCTTTGGTCACCAGTTCTGCCAGCGTGAAGGAATAATGGCCGAGCATATTGATATGTCCGTGGCAAAGCGGGGAGAGGCGTGCGATATCTTCATCATTCAGTGTTTCACCCTGCGCCCGGAGATGATCCAGGGCTGCCTGCATATAAATAGTGTTCCATAACACGACGGCGTTAGTGACCAGCCCCAGTGTGCCCAGTTGATCTTCCTGACCGTCGGTATATCGTTTTCTTATCTCACCTTTTTGACCGTGACAGATGGCTCTGGCAACGGCATGGCGACTTTCTCCCCGATTAAGCTGGGTCAGAATGCGCCGGCGGTAATCTTCATCATCAATATAATTAAGCAGATACAGCGTTTTGTTGATGCGCCCCACTTCAATGATTGCCTGAGTCAGTCCGGAAGGACGTTCACTTTTCAGCAATGAACGGACCAGCACTGAAACCTGTACTTTGCCCAGCTTCAGGGAGCCAGCGGTCCGGATCATTTCGTCCCACTGA
>NZ_JBMKIA010000132.1:0-749 GCF_049238215.1 Enterobacter cloacae complex sp. IR5441 | reverse complement strand
TGATGTCCGGCGGTGCTTTTGCCGTTACGCACCACCCCGTCAGTAGCTGAACAGGAGGGACAGCTGATAGAAACAGAAGCCACTGGAGCACCTCAAAAACACCATCATACACTAAATCATTAAGTTGGCAGCATCACCGATTTTTTAAACATATAAAATACCATCAATGAAGTGATTAAGAAGTTATAGAGTAACAGAGAATTAATAAGATTCTTTTCTCTGAGACGCCAGAATATTTGTTCTGGCGTCTGATTTTGAGTTTATTTGACTAATGAAAATAGATCATTGAGTGATTCGCTCATCGACGGATGAGTAAATATCTGATCGCGTAATATGCTATAAGGCAGCCCGGCATCCATCACCATTTTCACTATATTGATCATCTCGTGGGAGTCAATACACAGCAGTGATGCTCCTAATATACGTTGGGTTTTATTATCAACAATCGCTTTTAATACCCCACGGGTATCGTTCATCACTCTGGCGCGCGGAATTGCAGCTACAGGCAATGTCACCACCTGAATATCAGCACCACTCTCTCTGGCTTGTTCTTCTGTCATACCAACCCTGGACAGGGGCGGTGTCATAAATACGGAATAAGGCACATTTTTCCGATCATCAGTACTACGTTCTGAGAGATCCCCTCATAATTTCCCCAAAGCGTAACCATGTGTGAATAAATTTTGAGCTAGTAGGGTTGCAGCCACGAGTAAGTCTTCCCTTGTTATTGTGTAGCCAGAATGCCGCAA
>NZ_JBMKIA010000131.1:0-751 GCF_049238215.1 Enterobacter cloacae complex sp. IR5441 | reverse complement strand
TTCAGGCGAATGCTGTTTACGTGGTTTCTTACTTACGGTTGCTGATTTAGTCATGTGAGATACCTCTGTCTGGGAGTTTACTCACTTAGTCGCGTGTCCACTATTCGCGGGTAGGATCATTATACTGTGGGGAGATTCAGAAGCCCTGAATGAATTACATGAACTCATTCATTACATCGTGGATGAAAGCCCACTGATTAAAGTTAAAGACGGATTTATGTTATCCCTTGCCTATGATATTCGTAAAGCACGGGAAGGTAATCGTCGTGTTGAGCAACATCAGTATGATCAACATGATACATATAAGCTTTATGGTGTTGAGCTTTTATGGCCTCTGGTCCTGGTACAGTCCTCAATACTCAGAAACTCAATGGGTTATATTCAGACAGACAAAAACCAGCTGTCTGTCATGTATGCCTTTGAATACCTGATAGAATCAGCATTAACAGAGTCTGAGAGAACAACGTCGAATGATATTATGCTAACAGTAAAATATGCATCAGACTCTGATTTTAATTTCATTGAGGATAATATTGACAGCAGGTGCTGCTATTTTATCAGCCTATCTCCGGAGCAAAGAAAAAAGCAGTTAATCAGTATTGTTCGTTCTTTTCATTCATTATGGGGTAAGTTGATCCTACCCGCGAATAGTGGACACGCGACTAAGTGAGTAAACTCCCAGACAGAGGTATCTCACATGACTAAATCAGCAACCGTAAGTAAGAAACCACGTAAACAGCATTCGCCTGAA
>NZ_JBMKIA010000130.1:0-761 GCF_049238215.1 Enterobacter cloacae complex sp. IR5441 | reverse complement strand
GGTAATGACTCCAACTTATTGATAGTGTTTTATGTTCAGATAATGCCCGATGACTTTGTCATGCAGCTCCACCGATTTTGAGAACGACAGCGACTTCCGTCCCAGCCGTGCCAGGTGCTGCCTCAGATTCAGGTTATGCCGCTCAATTCGCTGCGTATATCGCTTGCTGATTACGTGCAGCTTTCCCTTCAGGCGGGATTCATACAGCGGCCAGCCATCCGTCATCCATATCACCACGTCAAAGGGTGACAGCAGGCTCATAAGACGCCCCAGCGTCGCCATCGTGCGTTCACCGAATACGTGCGCAACAACCGTCTTCCGGAGCCTGTCATACGCGTAAAACAGCCAGCGCTGGCGCGATTTAGCCCCGACGTATCCCCACTGTTCGTCCATTTCCGCGCAGACGATGACGTCACTGCCCGGCTGTATGCGCGAGGTTACCGACTGCGGCCTGAGTTTTTTAAATGGCGGAAAATCGTGTTGAGGCCAACGCCCATAATGCGGGCGGTTGCCCGGCATCCAACGCCATTCATGGCCATATCAATGATTTTCTGGTGCGTACCGGGTTGAGAAGCGGTGTAAGTGAACTGCAGTTGCCATGTTTTACGGCAGTGAGAGCAGAGATAGCGCTGATGTCCGGCAGTGCTTTTGCCGTTACGCACCACCCCGTCAGTAGCTGAACAGGAGGGACAGCTGATAGAAACAGAAGCCACTGGAGCACCTCAAAAACACCATCATACACTAAATCAGTAAGTTGGCAG
>NZ_JBMKIA010000129.1:0-763 GCF_049238215.1 Enterobacter cloacae complex sp. IR5441 | reverse complement strand
TGCCGTTACGCACCACCCCGTCAGTAGCTGAACAGGAGGGACAGCTGATAGAAACAGAAGCCACTGGAGCACCTCAAAAACACCATCATACACTAAATCAGTAAGTTGGCAGCATCACCATATTGGCCGTCCTGAACTGTCAGCGCCAATTTCTTTCCCTTCTGGATGCAGCCCAAGAAATTGCTCATATGTTTCTCGGGTAATTTCAATAACATCATCTGGAAGCGTTCCCGCATCCTCATATTCTGGAAACAATTCTTGTAGATAAAAACTTTTACTTCCGGGTGAAAAGAATACTGAGTTCATTATTACCGTCCAATGATTAACGCTGAGACGCTGGTATCTGAAGGAAAGGCTGCATTCAGTGGTTTGTCGACTTTGAATACAATCGTATTATTCCCCCGGACAGCGGCAAAAGAACAAACCGCCGTCGAGTATGAACCTGTAATATTACTGGATACACCACCATAGGCTGTTGTTGATACCAGAGGGATAACGCCCAGCACCTTATTAGGAAATACAAAGGGCAATGTGGCTGTGGCAATATAAGACTTATTAGAACCTGTAATGGCATAAGCATTATCAGTCATTCCATTCATCGCCACTGGACCGCTTATACTTACAGTAACCATCTGAGTGATTAGCCCGTCAGGTTGACGAATCACAAAATTTCCATTGCCACCAGTAACCGTCCAGAAATACATATCAGGGATTTGGTTTTCCCCGTTGCCCACATTCCGTTTTGCCGCTTCTCCCAAACCAA
>NZ_JBMKIA010000128.1:0-768 GCF_049238215.1 Enterobacter cloacae complex sp. IR5441 | reverse complement strand
GGTGATGCTACCAACTTGCTGATTTAGTGTATAATGGTGTTTTTGAGGTGCTCCCGTGGCTTCAGTCTCCGTCTGCTGTCCCTCCTGTTCCGCTACTGAAGGCGTGATGCGTAATGGCAAAAGTACTGCCGGGCATCAACGTTATCTCTGCTCTCACTGCCGTAAAACATGGCAGCTCACCTTCACTTATGCCGCTTCTCAGCCCGGTACACACCAGAAAATCATTGATATGGCTATGAACGGCGTCGGTTGCCGTGCCACCGCACGACTAATGGGCGTGGGCCTCAACACCATTTTGCGCCATTTAAAAAACTCAGGCCGCAGTCAGTAACCTCCCGGATACAGCCGGGCAGTGATGTCATTGTCTGTGCGGAGATGGACGAGCAATGGGGCTACGTCGGTGCAAAATCACGTCAGCGCTGGCTGTTTTACGCGTATGACAGGATACGCAGGGCGGTGGTAGCCCACGTTTTCGGTGAACGCACTATGGCCACACTGGAGCGTCTTCTGAGCCTGCTGTCAGTTTTTGACGTGGTGGTATGGATGACGGACGGCTGGCCGATGTATGAGTCACGTCTGAAGGGAAAACTGCACGTCATCAGTAAGCGTTACACGCAGCGAATTGAGCGACACAACCTGAATCTGAGACAGCATCTGGCAAGGCTGGGCAGGAAGTCCCTGTCGTTCTCAAAATCGGTGGAGCTGCATGACAAAGTCATCGGGCACTATCTGAACATAAAACACTATCAGTAAATTGGAGTCATTACC
>NZ_JBMKIA010000127.1:0-801 GCF_049238215.1 Enterobacter cloacae complex sp. IR5441 | reverse complement strand
TCGGTTTAGGAACATCAGCCATACTTAATGCGCGGTCCAACGAGACTTACCCTGCTGATGGTGTGCTAACTGTAGGGCAGTTTGGGATAGGCGCGGATTGGTTGCCCCTGACTACTGATTTTAAGACCATTGAAAAAGGTGGCATTTACGCTGGCGGTGGCGCTACGGGAGTTAATTTCTTTAACCCGTACGCGCCTGTTCTCGTCATGTGTAGATATGCCACCTCCGCAATGCAAGCTCTTCAGGCTGATAACACTACCCTTGCATTCAACGTGAAGGATGCAAATGGCTGGAGGGGTTGGGTTAAGCTTTATAGCGAATACAACACGACCCGCGCCAGCGACGGTACATTGAAAGCTGCATCGCCAGTGGTGGCAATATTTTCCGATGGTTCATACCGGACGAATGACGAATCGGAGGGCTGCACTGTAACCCGTCTGGTCACAGGCCAATATCTGGTGGAAGGGTGTCAGGGGCTGAACTCAGACGCAGCATGGGGCGGCATCGATGGAGGTTTTGACATCCCTACCGATCGCAACAAGCAACCGCTTATCTGGCTGGATTATGAGGTTAACGCCGATGGTTCGGTACTGGTAAAAACCTATCATCGTACTCACCCTGATGCGCCTGCATTCGCCAGAAACGAACTGGAAGGCGTGGGTGACGGTGATCCTGTCGACATTCCTAGCGACCAGTTCGTGTCCGTGCGCGTCGAAATGCCTGCCGATTCTTTATACAACCAAAAAATCAGAGCAGCAGAGCTGGCCATGACTGCTGATGCGGGTGAATAAAGGTCGGTTT
>NZ_JBMKIA010000126.1:0-811 GCF_049238215.1 Enterobacter cloacae complex sp. IR5441 | reverse complement strand
GGAGGAGGGTCAATGGCGAGCAACGGAGGAAGGCACCCCACAGGGTGCGGTCATCTCACCGCTGCTGGCAAACATATACCTCCACTACGTCTTCGATCTGTGGGCGCATCAGTGGCGACGTCGCTATGCCACAGGCAATGTGGTAATGGTCAGATACGCCGATGACATCGTCATCGGGTTCGACAAACGATACGATGCCCGGCGCTTCCGTATAGCCATGCAGCGCAGACTGAGGGAGTTCGGACTCACGGTTCACCCGGAGAAAACCCGTCTGATGGAGTTCGGCCGCTTCGCTGCCGAAAACCGTGCCATCAGGGGAAAAGGCAAACCAGAAACGTTCAACTTCCTCGGGTTCACGCACATCAGCGGGAAAGATCGCAACGGCAGGTTCATGCTGATACGAAAGACCCGCCGGGATCGGATGACGGCAACTCTGAAAGCCATCAAAGACGGTCTGCGAAGGCGCTGGCATTACTCAATCCCCGAACAGGGAAAATGGCTCAGGAGAGTGGTTCAGGGATACCTGAACTATCACTCGGTACCGGGCAACTTCCCCACCATGCAGAAGTTCAGGACACACGTAACAAACCTCTGGCGCCGGGCGCTCAGGCGCAGGAGCCAGAAGGATGATACGACCTGGACGAAAGCAAACAAACTGGCAGCCGCATGGCTACCAAGGGTTCGGGTTCTTCATCCATGGCCTGTGGAGCGGTTCACCGCCAGACACCCGAGGCAGGAGCCCGGTGCGTAAATCGCGCACGCCGGGATCTGTGCGGGGGGTATCCGGTAACGGGTATCCCTACCGCGACAT
>NZ_JBMKIA010000125.1:0-816 GCF_049238215.1 Enterobacter cloacae complex sp. IR5441 | reverse complement strand
GAAAGGCTGGTAATGTCGCTGTTAGCCCCTTTCTTCGCCAGAGATTTTTGACCCGGCACGGTAACGACATTGCCGTTGATAGTGATGGTGACATCAGATGTCCCGTTCATTACATCAGCGAACCCGCTCATGTAGCGCTGGTACATCGTGAAGGTTTCAGCGATATCCTGCGCCAGACCATCCACGCTCAGACTGTCACTCAGAAGAATGGCAAACCGGGTTCCAGCGGGAACAGTTGGGTTAGCTGCTGGCGTTACGGTGAGACTTGTTGCGCTGCCAATGGTGGTAATCTGAAATACCTGCACAGGGCTGGTCATTGCAATAACGGTACATCCGTTACGAATAAGAGATCCAGCAGCAGTGAAGTTTGTGCCGGTACCTGTAAGGGTGTTTCCGCTGATGGCGATAGTGCCAGTACTATAAATCATGTTTTCTCCAGGCAATAAAAAACCCCGCCGGAGCGAGGTTGATTAAAAAGACAGTTTATTCAGACGTACATATCGGGTAGAACGGGAAGGTTCAGTGGCGTTACCGTGTCATTACCAAAAATTGCATACCGCTCGCGCCCCAGATATTTCCCACCCTGAACTGAAGCACTGCCGTTCTGTATTTTTATTCCGAACATTCTATACACGTACATGCCATTTACTTCGTGAGCCATCAGCCCGAATCTGCCCAGCGGAACATAGCCGCTGCCGATGCTCACGGCATTTTTCGAAGGTGTCCATAGCTGGTTGAGGTAGACGAAAGGCCGCTTTGTCGTCGAAAACGTGCAGGCCCCGGCTGCATTGAAGATGTTGAGCCCGGTGCCCGGCT
>NZ_JBMKIA010000124.1:0-830 GCF_049238215.1 Enterobacter cloacae complex sp. IR5441 | reverse complement strand
AGAGCAATGTTCAAAGAAAGCTCATGACCAATTTCTAGCCGACCTTGCGAGCATTCTACCGAGTAACACCACACCGCTCATTGTCAGTGATGCTGGCTTTAAAGTGCCATGGTATAAATCCGTTGAGAAGCTGGGTTGGTACTGGTTAAGTCGAGTAAGAGGAAAAGTACAATATGCAGACCTAGGAGCGGAAAACTGGAAACCTATCAGCAACTTACATGATATGTCATCTAGTCACTCAAAGACTTTAGGCTATAAGAGGCTGACTAAAAGCAATCCAATCTCATGCCAAATTCTATTGTATAAATCTCGCTCTAAAGGCCGAAAAAATCAGCGCTCGACACGGACTCATTGTCACCACCCGTCACCTAAAATCTACTCAGCGTCGGCAAAGGAGCCATGGGTTCTAGCAACTAACTTACCTGTTGAAATTCGAACACCCAAACAACTTGTTAATATCTATTCGAAGCGAATGCAGATTGAAGAAACCTTCCGAGACTTGAAAAGTCCTGCCTACGGACTAGGCCTACGCCATAGCCGAACGAGCAGCTCAGAGCGTTTTGATATCATGCTGCTAATCGCCCTGATGCTTCAACTAACATGTTGGCTTGCGGGCGTTCATGCTCAGAAACAAGGTTGGGACAAGCACTTCCAGGCTAACACAGTCAGAAATCGAAACGTACTCTCAACAGTTCGCTTAGGCATGGAAGTTTTGCGGCATTCTGGCTACACAATAACAAGGGAAGACTTACTCGTGGCTGCAACCCTACTAGCTCAAAATTTATTCACACATGGTTACGCTTTGGGGAAATTATGAGGGGATCTCTCAG
>NZ_JBMKIA010000123.1:0-843 GCF_049238215.1 Enterobacter cloacae complex sp. IR5441 | reverse complement strand
CATTGAGTGCGATTACAATCGCTGGCGTCGTCACAGTGCCTGTGGCGGCCTCAGCCCGGAACAATTTGAAAATCAGAATCTCGCTTAGGCGCGTGTCCATATTACGAGGAGAGGATCACTCCAGAATGTTGCCATGGCATAGACTATTTCTAAGCCTGACGATATCTGCTTCAGGTTTTTTACCAGCGTCTATCTTTGCCAACATATTCTTCTCGGCTGGAAATGACAGTAATTCTATCGGCATCCCTTCCTGCTTAGCCTTTCGCATTAAAGCGTTACTCATTACTGACGTACCATCTAAGTCCACCAGTACAGGAACTGACTGCTGAACGTTAACAGTTGATTTCAACTTCAGCGTAACCCTGAGTGATGTTTCGATCCCATTCAGAAAGCTCGTACAGGCCGGTAACCATAGACCATGATGCAGCGCCTCGGTTGCTTGTTTAAAAAACCAGTCAATCACGGGGACAGTGCAATGCTCATAATAGTGATTTACCTCGCTGAACCTTGCCATATAAGCATCGTACTCAGCCTGGTCTTCAGGAGATAAAAAATTTGGTGGGAGGAGCATCAGAATCCTTTCATCCTAGCTTGTATACCTTCTTCGTAGGCCAGCTCGCCATTATCGGTAAAAGATGGTTTTTGATGTTTATGATAAAGCTTAATTTTTCGTCAGGCTTGATAGCGTTACCGGAGAGATTTGATCTTTTCTCTTCAACTCGCAATGTCGCGGTAGGGATACCCGTTACCGGATACCCCCCGCACAGATCCCGGCGTGCGCGATTTACGCACCGGGCTCCTGCCTCGGGTGTCTGGCGGTGAACCGCTCCACAGGCCATGGAT
>NZ_JBMKIA010000122.1:0-863 GCF_049238215.1 Enterobacter cloacae complex sp. IR5441 | reverse complement strand
AGAACGGGAAGGTTCAGTGGCGTTACCGTGTCATTACCAAAAATTGCATACCGCTCGCGCCCAAGATATTTCCCACCCTGAACTGAAGCACTGCCGTTCTGTATTTTTATTCCAAACATTCGATACACATACATGCCATTTACTTCATGGGCCATCAGCCCGAATCTGCCCAGCGGAACATAGCCTTTGCCGATGCTCACGGCATTTTTCGAAGGCGTCCAGAGCTGATTGAGGTAGACGAAGGGACGCCTGGTTGTTGAAAACGTGCAGGCTCCGGCTGCATTGAAGATGTTTAGCCCCGTGCCAGGCTGCGGCGCCACGCCACTGGCGAAGATGACAATATCTATCGTGCCGGTCGTCGGAGCATCATCGTTGGTGGATGGAGGGCTGAAGAACCTGACCGTGTTGCCATCGAAATCGACTGTATTACCGCTATTGCAGCGCCCAAAGACGATATATTTGGACTTGTCGTATCCCGCTATTGTGGGAACTGCCCAGCCGCCAGTGGGGACATTGACGGTCCCCTTCCAGATACACTGCCCTGACTGCGTGGCATTGGTAATCGCCAGGAAGTCAGTACTGTCATCAATAAGCAGGCCTTCTCCTTTACGCTGGCCAGGAGGAAATATCTGCCAGATGCTTCCGGGGAACGTGTACGTACTCTCACGCTCACTGATGCTCACATCCTTCATCGTGGAATTCTGCGTCACGCGGCCGCCGGATATGGTGACCGAGTTCATTTTATGAAGCAGACCTGAATCAAGATAAGCCGTCGCGTGAGGGATAAACAGCACCTGCGCCCCGGAAACATAACCGGCAATATCAGCGTATTTGGCTTTCTGGTAGCCACTGTCAAAGTAGGC
>NZ_JBMKIA010000121.1:0-863 GCF_049238215.1 Enterobacter cloacae complex sp. IR5441 | reverse complement strand
GAAACATCTTCGGGTTGTGAGGTTAAGCGACTAAGCGTACACGGTGGATGCCCTGGCAGTCAGAGGCGATGAAGGACGTGCTAATCTGCGAAAAGCGCCGGCGAGGTGATATGAACCCTTGACCCGGCGATGTCCGAATGGGGAAACCCAGTGCAATCCGTTGCACTATCGTTAACTGAATACATAGGTTAACGAGGCGAACCGGGGGAACTGAAACATCTAAGTACCCCGAGGAAAAGAAATCAACCGAGATTCCCCCAGTAGCGGCGAGCGAACGGGGAGCAGCCCGGAGTCTGAATCAGCTTGTGTGTTAGTGGAACGGTCTGGAAAGTCCGACGGTACAGGGTGATAGTCCCGTACACGAAAGCACACATGCTGTGAACTCGAAGAGTAGGGCGGGACACGTGGTATCCTGTCTGAATATGGGGGGACCATCCTCCAAGGCTAAATACTCCTGACTGACCGATAGTGAACCAGTACCGTGAGGGAAAGGCGAAAAGAACCCCGGCGAGGGGAGTGAAAAAGAACCTGAAACCGTGTACGTACAAGCAGTGGGAGCCTCTTTATGGGGTGACTGCGTACCTTTTGTATAATGGGTCAGCGACTTATATTCTGTAGCAAGGTTAACCGTATAGGGGAGCCGAAGGGAAACCGAGTCTTAACTGGGCGTTAAGTTGCAGGGTATAGACCCGAAACCCGGTGATCTAGCCATGGGCAGGTTGAAGGTTGGGTAACACTAACTGGAGGACCGAACCGACTAATGTTGAAAAATTAGCGGATGACCTGTGGCTGGGGGTGAAAGGCCAATCAAACCGGGAGATAGCTGGTTCTCCCCGAAAGCTATTTAGGTAGCGCCTCGTGAA
>NZ_JBMKIA010000120.1:0-873 GCF_049238215.1 Enterobacter cloacae complex sp. IR5441 | reverse complement strand
GTATCATCAATATCAGTATTCGCAAAACCAGATGAATGATTGTTTAAACTGGTGTATTTCTGCCTTTATGCTTCGTAAGTTTGCTGTCGCGCCGTCAGTGCCCAGGCTATTCTGGCCAGCTTGTTTGCCAGAGCACAGGTGACGACAAAGTTGCTTTTCCGACACAACAACTCCCTGACCCAGTCGGCCAACTTGCCAGACTGGTGTTCCAGTTTTTGTATGAATACCCTGGCACACTGAACCAACAAAGTTCGGATCTTTTTGTTGCCCCGCTTGCTAATCCCTAACAATGTCGTCCGACCTCCCGTGCTGTACTGTCGGGGTACCAGCCCTGTTGCCGCCGCAAAGTCACGGCTGCTGGCGTACTGCTTCCCGTCGCCAATCTCAGTTGAAATAGTACTGGCAGTCAGCGTTCCAACGCAGGGAATACTCAGCAAGCGCTGTCCAACCTCATCTTCGTCCAACTTTCGTTTCAACTGAGATTCCAGATCTTTAATCTGCTCAACAAGATAGTGATAATGCTGTTGTAATTTCAGCAGTAACTGGCTGAGATAAAGAGGCAAACTACTGTCCTCAAGAAGGGTACTCAGTCGACTAATAACGGCAGCACCTCGCGGAACGCTGATACCAAATTCCAGCAGAAAAGCATGCATCTGATTAGTTGTTTTCACCTTATCCTGAACCAGGGATTCACGGACACGATGCAGAGCTCGCATTGCCTGCTGAGATTCGGTTCTGGGCTGCACGAAACGCATAGATGGACGTGATGCTGCTTCACAGATAGCTTCAGCATCAACGAAGTCATTTTTGTTGCTTTTAACGAATGGGCGGACAAATTGCGGTGATATCAGCTTTGGAAAATGCCCTAACTCT
>NZ_JBMKIA010000119.1:0-924 GCF_049238215.1 Enterobacter cloacae complex sp. IR5441 | reverse complement strand
GTCAGGCGTCGCTGCGCATGGAGCAAGCGCTGTGGCCGGAGGATTACGAGCGGATGACGCGCGAGGTTGAGGAAGCCCTGCGGCAAGCCACCGACGCCAACGCCAGATCGTACACCCACGAAGAAGTGATGCAGGCGATGCAGGAACGCATCGACCGGGCGCGAGACAAGCCATGTTGATTGGCTATGCGCGCGTCTCGACGCAGGATCAGAACCTGGAGCTGCAACGCGAAGCCTTGAGCAAGGCCGGATGTAAAAAGGTCTTCGAGGACAAGGTGAGTGGCACGCGGGCAGACCGGCCTGGCTTGGCCAAGACGCTCGAAATGCTGCGCGAAGGCGATACTTTGGTCGTCTGGAAGCTCGACCGGCTGGGCCGGTCGGTCAAGCAACTGGTCGATCTGGTCGGCGATCTGCACAAGCACGGTGTCCAGTTCAGGAGCCTCACCGACTCCATCGACACCGGCACACCATCCGGGCGGTTCTTCTTCCACGTCATGGCGAGCCTTGCCGAAATGGAGCGCGAGCTGACCGTCGAGCGCACCCGCGCCGGGCTGGAAGTCGCCAAGCAGCTCGGCCGCAAAGGCGGCCGCAAGCCGAAGATGACCGACAGCAAGATCGAGTCGGCCAAGAAGCTGCTGGCCAGCGGGGTGCCGCCCAAGGACGTGGCCAAGAACCTCGGCGTGTCCATTCCGACGCTGTACCGCTGGGTGCCAGCCTCCACGCACGCTTAGCGTGCTTTATTTAATGAGATGGTCACTCCCTCCTTCCCAGTACTATGCTGAGGACAGGCTTTCATTCGGAGACCCTCATGGAAAACATTGCGCTTATTGGTATCGATCTGGGTAAGAACTCTTTCCATATTCATTGTCAGGATCATCGTGGGAAGGCCGTTTACCGTAAAAAATTCACCCGACCAAAGCTAATC
>NZ_JBMKIA010000118.1:0-983 GCF_049238215.1 Enterobacter cloacae complex sp. IR5441 | reverse complement strand
TGTGAAGCTGCATCGCGTCCGTCTATGCGTTTTGTGCAGCCCAGAACGGAATCTCAGCAGGCAATGCGGGCTCTGCATCGTGTCCGTGAATCCCTGGTTCAGGATAAGGTAAAAACAACCAATCAAATGCATGCTTTTCTGCTGGAATTTGGCATTAGCGTTCCCCGAGGAGCTGCCGTTATTAGCCGACTGAGTACCATTCTTGAGGATAATAGTTTGCCTCTTTACCTCAGCCAGTTATTGCTGAAATTACAACAGCATTATCACTATCTTGTTGAGCAGATTAAAGATTTGGAATCCCAGTTGAAACGAAAGTTGGACGAAGATGAGGTTGGACAGCGCTTGCTGAGCATTCCCTGCGTCGGAACACTGACAGCGAGTACTATTTCAACTGAGATTGGCGACGGGAAGCAGTACGCCAGCAGCCGTGACTTTGCGGCGGCAACAGGGCTTGTACCTCGGCAGTACAGCACGGGAGGTAGGACGACATTGCTGGGAATTAGTAAGCGAGGTAATAAAAAGATCCGAACTTTGTTGGTTCAATGTGCCAGGGTATTCATACAAAAACTGGAACACCAGTCTGGCAAATTGGCCGATTGGGTCAGGGATTTACTGTGCCGGAAAAGCAACTTTGTCGTCACTTGTGCTCTGGCAAACAAGCTGGCCAGAATAGCCTGGGCCCTAACGGCACGACAGCAAACTTATGTAGCATAACGGCAGAAATACACCGGTTTAAAGAATTACTGATCTGGTTTTGCGAATACTGATATTGATGATACTAACGGCCCACCGGCCTGTTGAGGAACCTGTAAAACGGAAAGGCTCATTGAAGCCGTATATTTTCTGGAGGTTCATCAGGCGCGGAACTCATCAAGGCGCGGGAATAAAATCCCATTCAGACGCCGGATAGATTCAAGCAAGCCAACTTGTCGTCAAAATCGGTGTTGCAAAAACGGGAGTGACCATAGATTCCGTTTTCTGAG
>NZ_JBMKIA010000117.1:0-999 GCF_049238215.1 Enterobacter cloacae complex sp. IR5441 | reverse complement strand
GGCTCTGTTGCAAAGATTGGCGGCAGTCAGAGGTAGGCTGTCGCTCTGCGCCGATCAGGCGGCTGCTGCGAAATGGTGGTTGAGCATGCCCATGGCCTCCGTCAGCGCCGAGGGCCCAATGCCAAAAGCTCTCTCCACAAGGCGCACCTCGCCCCTGATGCCGGGCTGCAGGCACCAGGGGCGAGCCTGTCCTTTGCGCAGGGCTCGCATGACTTCGAATCCCTTGATCGTGGCATAGGCCGTGGGGATCGATTTGAAACCGCGCACCGGCTTGATCAGTATCTTGAGCTTTCCGTGATCGGCCTCGATCACGTTATTGAGATACTTCACCTGCCGGTGGGCCGTCTCCCGGTCCAGCTTTCCTTCGCGCTTCAATTCGGTGATCGCTGCACCATAGCTCGGCGCTTTGTCGGTATTGAGCGTGGCAGGCTTTTCCCAGTGCTTCAGGCCTCGCAGGGCCTTGCCCAGGAACCGCTTCGCTGCCTTGGCGCTGCGGGTCGGCGACAGGTAGAAATCGATCGTGTCGCCCCGCTTGTCGACTGCCCGGTACAGGTAGGTCCACTTGCCCCGCACCTTGACGTAGGTTTCATCCAGGCGCCAGCTCGGATCAAAGCCACGCCGCCAGAACCAGCGCAGCCGCTTCTCCATCTCCGGGGCGTAGCACTGGACCCAGCGATAGATCGTCGTATGGTCGACCGAAATGCCGCGTTCCGCCAGCATTTCCTCAAGGTCGCGATAGCTGATCGGATAGCGACAATACCAGCGCACCGCCCACAGGATCACATCACCCTGGAAATGGCGCCACTTGAAATCCGTCATCGTTCCGTCCGTCCAATCTCCGCCAAGCATGCTCAAGCTTCACGATTTTTGCAACAGAGCCCACACGAGTATTGAGCATAGTCGAGATTGGTGCAGATCACTTCTGATATTGAACTGTCAGGAGCTGGCTGCACAACAGCCATTACGCCCAATCAACTGGTGCAGTCGTCTTCTGAAAAT
>NZ_JBMKIA010000116.1:0-1010 GCF_049238215.1 Enterobacter cloacae complex sp. IR5441 | reverse complement strand
GGTGGATTTGGCGTACATAAATTTTACTTAGGTAAAATAGGACAGGGATTCCTGTATCTAATTTTTTGCTGGACATTCATACCCGCGATCATCGCGTTTATTGAGTTTATTATTTATCTATGCGATTCCGATGAAAAATTCGCAAGAAAATATGGCTAACTCATAGCAAAAAAGCCCTGCGGGGCTTTTTTTGTACCAGTCTGTGAGGCAGATTTACCATAACATCCGTTATCAGCACCCCCTGACAGGCCCTCAGCGCAATTCTGGCGCATCAGAGCCGTTTCCGGCACATTTCCTCACCCGCATCCCGGAAAAACGCCCCTGATGATTTCTGCGCGACTGCATGGCTATGCACGCGGGTGAATCGCAGGTGATTTCGCAGCGTCAGCACCACTAAACCGCCAAAATCCGCAATCAGCGGCGCGGCGCGCGCGGACGTGACCAGGCAAAATCGGACTGCTGCCGCTCATCCTCACGTAATGCACGCTGGCGGTCGGCGTAACGCTGCGACTCAATCTGCGCACGCGCTCTGTTCAGGACGATGTGCCGGTTAGGCTGATTGAGCTTCTTCCCGGCCGCACGTTCGGCAGCGGCTATAGCGTCGTCGATAAACTTTTTCTCAGCGGGGGTCAGGTTTGTCAGTCTCGTCATGTTTATCTCCGTATGAGAATAGTCCCTGCAGTCTGCCAGACACAGTAGGAACGATGAAGCGTAAGCGACGGTGAAAGGCAGTCAGAAACGGTGAACGGGAGCGGATTTTAATCCGGTGCCGTGAGGCGTTGGGCAAGCCGCAGGCGCGTCAGTGCTTTTAGCGGGTTTCGGGGCGCAGCCCTGAACCAGTCACGTAGCGCTAGCGGAGTGTATACTGGCTAAACTTCAGAGATGCCAAGGAAGGGACAGGATATGTTTTGTAGCACCGCCACCACTGTGGCGATACTCCAAAACGCCTGGTCAGGGCACAGCCCCGACACCCCAGAGCCGACTGTAGGTCACTGGGCGAACGCGGCGGA
>NZ_JBMKIA010000115.1:0-1042 GCF_049238215.1 Enterobacter cloacae complex sp. IR5441 | reverse complement strand
TGATGTCGGATGACGTCATTTTGCGGCGTTTGCCCTATCCTGCATCGTATTAAAAAATGCAGCTATGGCGCGTACGGTGCCAAAGATAAGCCCGGAGATATTCCGCTTCCTCGCTCACTGACTCGCTCCGCTCGGTCGTTCGGCTGCGGCGAGCGGTACCGGCTTACTGGCGGGGCGGAAATTTCCTGGCATCTTCCAGGAAGAAGCTTAACAGGGAAGCAAGAAGGCCACGGCGAAGCCGTTTTTCCATAGGCTCCGCCCCCCTGACAAGCATCACGAAATCTGACGCTCAAATCAGTGGTGGCGAAACCCGACAGGACTTAAAGATACCAGGCGTTTCCCCCTGGTGGCTCCCTCGTGCGCTCTCCTGTTCCTGCCTTTCGGTTTACCGGTGTCATTCCGCTGTTATGGCCGCGTTTATCTCATTCCACGCCTGACACTCAGTTCCGGGTAGGCAGTTCGCTCCAAGCTGGACTGTATGCACGAACCCCCCGTTCAGTCCGACCGCTGCGTCTTCTCCGGTAACTATCGACTTGAGTCCAAGCCGGAAAGACACGACAAAGCGCCACTGGCAGCAGCCACTGGTAACTGATTTAGAGGAGTTAGTCTTGAAGTTATGCGCCTGTTAAGGCTAAACTGAAAGAACAGATTTGGTTACTGCGCTCCTCATAAGCCAGTTACCACGGTTCAAAGAGTTGCTGCTCTGAGAACCTTCGAAAAACCGCCTTGCTGGGCGGTTTTTTCGTTTACTGAGCAAGAGATTACGACGCTACAGAAAGGATCTCAAGAAGATCCTTCACCATAATGGAAATCTATCCCACCCGAGCATATAGGATGCATATCGTTATAAAACATCGGATATTATGCATCCCAACTAAAAATAAGCTCGAGGATAAAAAATGAGTTCAATGGTTTACTGCCGAGGATGCGGCAAGGAAATACACGAAACAGCAAAGTCATGCCCACACTGCGGAGCCACAAACGCCTCTTCAGGTTCAGGTGAAAAAAGTAGAATCGCAGCCGCGCTATTAGCATTCTTCCT
>NZ_JBMKIA010000114.1:0-1047 GCF_049238215.1 Enterobacter cloacae complex sp. IR5441 | reverse complement strand
CCATCAAGCCCGGTCTGTAGCGTAATAATCCGGTCGAGTGAGTTGGAATACACCGCCCACCCGCCACGGCGCTGTGCTTCGCTCTCGCGCGTACAGCCGATTGCGGTGATCTGCGTCTGCTTAAACTTGAACTGCTTAACCAGGTCCGGGAACATCACCGCTGTTGTGCGGTCCTGATAGTGATTGTCAGGGTCGCTGAAGTTAATCAGCGCGCTGGAGAAGCGGGTCTTTTCACTGCCGCTCGAGTAAACCGGTTTGCCCACCACCGAAGCGCGGGTAAGGATTTGCAGCTTCGACGTATCCGCCGGCATGTCCGAGACAACATTGAACATATTGTTGCCCCAGAACGTCATGCCATTGAACCCTGCGGCGATGTCTTTGATTACCTGCCACGCATCAGCCTGCGACTGGATGTAGACATCAAACATGAAGCGCGGCTCGGTACCGTCGCCACCCTTCCCGTCTGGTACTTTCTGATCGCAACGCTGGGCAATACGGTAAAGCTCCCACTTATCCAGCATCTGCGCCGTGACGCGTCGGCCAAGTCCGAAACGCGGCTCAGTGAGCACATCGAACCAGATCCATGCTGGGTTATTCGTCCAGCCCCACTTAAACGTCCCGTCCCATGTGCCGCTATAGGTTCGGGCTATCGGATCGTAATTCGAAGGGATGCGGATAATGCGCCCCTTAGGTTTACAGGAAACCTTCGGGATATTGTTGAACGATTTGGCGTTGAACGACACATACAGCAGCGCCGTATGGGGATAACGCAGGCGCGCATCAATCACCTCAGTGATTGCCTGTACCTGCGTTTTATTCTGCAACATCTGGCTGGTGCTGTCGTCGGTGTCGCGTACCACACGAATCTGCCAGCCTGTACTGGCTTTCGGAAGATTAATGCGATGGGTCAGTTCATAGAGAGAACTGTGTTTCTCTGTCACGGTTCTTGTCATGACCGTAGAGAACGCACCACCATCTACAGCAAGATCGATATGGTACTTTACGGTAGTGCCGACAATATCCCCGTCGTTTTCCTGCTGCTGCAAA
>NZ_JBMKIA010000113.1:0-1047 GCF_049238215.1 Enterobacter cloacae complex sp. IR5441 | reverse complement strand
GTCAGCTCAATTGGATCACTGTTCAGTTTTGGTGCCTCGTCAGCCGCAACCGCCAGCAGCGGTACCGCTATTCAGAATGCTGGCGCGAACTTCACATTTAATGCGAAGGGTAATGTTTACGACTCTCCGTCCCTGAGCGCTTACAGCAATGGCGTTTTTCAGACGCCTCAGCTGTTTGCTTTTGCCAAAGGCGCAGGGGTTTTTGCCGAGGCTGGTCCGGAAGCCATTATGCCGCTTACGCGGGCACCTAATGGTGATCTTGCTGTTCGCGCAGTAGGGATGCCGCAGGTCTCTGGCGGCGTGCCTTCAGTTAACTTCGGCGATATCAATATTCAGGGCGGTTCTCCACAGGCGTCCAGTCAGGGTACTGCCGGAGCAGCAGGCAGGCAGCTTAAGGATGCCATCACTGGTGTCATTAACGAACAGGCCAGCATGCCGGGCTCGCCTCTGTGGCGATTAATCAAGGGAGTTTAACCATGGCAGTCGAAACCTTCAGCTGGTGCCCAAAGGTTGCCTCTCAGGTTGATACAAGTTTTCGTACCCGAAAGGCGCAGTTTGGCGATGGCTATACACAGGTGGCCGGGGACGGCATCAACCCGGTAACACCTCAGTGGAGCGTGAGCTTTACCGGCGACGAGGCTTACATTCAGGCCATTAAAAACTTTCTGAACAGACATACAGGGTGGAAGTCATTTATCTGGAAGCCGCCGCTTGAGCCTTCAGGTTTATGGCGCGCGGAATCCTTCCAGATATCTACCCACGGCAACAAAAAATACACCCTCAGCAGCACATTCATACAGGCATACCATCCATGAGTATTTCATCTGATGTCCAGAAACTGGAACCGGGTAAGCGCGTCCGCCTGATCGAGGTGGACGGCTCAGCGTTCGGTGCGGGTATTCTTCGCTTTCACAACGAGACAATCCCCCATACCGAGGCGGAAATCATCGCCGCAGGCGGCGACGAGTCAAAACTTGAGCCGAAGTCGGTGTGGTGGCAGGGGCAGGAGTATGGCGCGTGGCCGTATGAACTGACCGGCATATCTGT
>NZ_JBMKIA010000111.1:0-1120 GCF_049238215.1 Enterobacter cloacae complex sp. IR5441 | reverse complement strand
TATAACGAATGGCATCCGCATAGTGCGCTGGGTTATCGCTCGCCACGGGAATATCTGCGGCAGCGGGCCAGTAATGGGTTAAGTGATAAAAGGTGTCTGGAAATATAGGGGCAAATCCAATGCTCGACACCTGCATCTGTTCATTCATCATGCGCGAGCAGCCGGAAGCCGTGCTGAAGCGCCTGGAGCAGGCGGTGCTGCGCGGTCACCGTATCGTGGTCTCGGCCATCACCTATGCCGAAATGCGCTTCGGCGCCACCGGCCAGAAGGCATCACCGCGCCATATTCAGCTGGTCGACGCCTTCTGCGCGCGCCTCGATGCCATCCTGCCCTGGGACCGCGACGCGGTAGACGCCACGACGGACATCAAAGTGGCGCTGCGCCTCGCCGGAACGCCGATCGGCCCGAACGACGCGGCGATTGCCGGGCACGCCATCGCAGCCGGCGCCGTGCTGGTGACGAATAATGCAAGAGAGTTTGAGCGGGTGGCGGAGCTGAAGCTGGAAGACTGGGTTAAATAGACCCGATAACACTGAGCGTAACTAGATATAGAAGGAAAAGGATAAAGCATGACACTTGAAAGTATTTTCATCGGTACCCGCGTGGACAAGGGGCGTTACGGGCCACAGAGCCGGGAAATGGCGATTTCAGATTTAATTTCCCTTATTCATCGTCCGAGTGAGCCTACCCGGCTCATCCTGCCGGATTTTTCTGGTCTCGCCCGGCATATTGACGGACAGCTCCGGGAACATTTTTCTCAGCGGCAGGAAGATGAGTATGCCCGCAAATACCGTTATCTGTCAGATATCTGGTACCAGGCCGGATCGCTTAGTAATCCGGATAACCGCAGCCGGCGTTTTGAAAAAGTGATGGAGCAGTCGCAGGAGTTCCTGGTTTTTAGCCAGGATGTCATGCCGAATACTAATCTCTATGACCTGAAATATAATGAAGGGGAGAGGGTAAGACAAAAAGGACAAATGTACTGCCTGGCACTCCTGTTTCAGGCACTGTTGCAAATAGTCGGTGGTGATAAACTTATCATCCCCTTTTGCTGATGGAGCTGCACATGAACCCATTCAAAGGCCGGCATTTTCAGCGTGACATCATTCTGTGGGCCGTA
>NZ_JBMKIA010000110.1:0-1170 GCF_049238215.1 Enterobacter cloacae complex sp. IR5441 | reverse complement strand
GTATTGAGCATAGTCGAGATTGGTGCAGATCACTTCTGATATTGAACTGTCAGGAGCTGGCTGCACAACAGCCATTACGCCCAATCAACTGGTGCAGTCGTCTTCTGAAAATGACAATCGTGCCACCGGCTCCAGGTCTTATCGAACAGCTCAGACACATGGTCCAAATGCTGGTCGATCCGTTCGGCCAGTTTTTCGATGGCCTCTTGCTTGAGCTTGTCACTTTCCCTGAACTCGATGTTCAAGGCCCTGGCCACCTGGTTGAGGTTCCGGCCGATAGCTCCAAGCTGCCGGCACGATTCCCGTACGGTGTTCACTTCTTCATCAGTGAGGACCGGCATCCGGTTCAACGACCGCAGTCATTTCTGTACCTAAACAGTCCTGCGAATATGTGAGTTTTGACCTAATGAGCCACAAAAACTCATTTTCGCCCACGATAATTTTTCTACTTCCTTTCTTTGGAATGCTCATTTCAATATTCACATAACGTCGCTATCAATCGCGGAAAAGGCGTAGTGCGCGAAGCGAACGAAGCTTTTTGCCGTCGATTGCATAGCTTTGTTAACCCTTTTTCCAAATTTGATAGCAATAGTTAATGTTTGAAGTAAAGTGTTGCTCAAAAACAACTTCGAAGGTATTTGGAATACTCGGGAAGAAAACATCCCCCTCTGGCTCGATGTCGATCGTCGATAAGTGGAGCGTAGAGGCCATGGGTAATGTTTCTCGGTAAATTTCTCCGCCACCAGACACTATAACGTGACCGGTGAATTCAGCTAGCCTGTCCATGGCCTCTTCGATTGACTGAAATACAACTACATTGTCATCATTTGATGTCCAACCTGAGCGGGTAACGACCGCGTATTTCCTATTGGGGAGTGCGCCCATAGATTCAAACGTCTTGCGACCCACCAGAAGCCACTGATTGTAGGTCAATGCTTTAAAAAGTAGCTGCTCCCCTTTCGCGGACCAGGGTATGTCTGGACCGCAACCAATCACGCCGTTTTTCGCTTTCGCAGCCATCAATGATACTTTCAAGGTTCTCATCCTGGGTTAACTTTGTTTTAGGGCGACTGCCCTGCTGCGTAACATCGTTGCTGCTCCATAACATCAAACATCGACCCACGGCGTAACGCGCTTGCTGCTTGGATGCCCGAGGCATAGACTGTACAA
>NZ_JBMKIA010000109.1:0-1193 GCF_049238215.1 Enterobacter cloacae complex sp. IR5441 | reverse complement strand
GGCTATTTGCAATCTGAGGTTGGATTGTAGATTTTAGTTAGAAATGGATCAAAGTCCGTTTTGTGCAAAACTTGGTTGACAACCCTCTTTTGGAAGATGTGCCGTTTCGTGCAAAAGTTGGTTGGAGGCCAAGATGGCAGAGTTCGTAGGTTCGGCTGCTTCGCAAGCTGATTTCATTTGGAAGAACGCGGAAGACCTGTGGGGGGGGATTTCAAGCATACCGACTTCGGCAAGATCATTTTGCCGTTTACTCTGCTGCGTCGATTGGAGTGCGCACTGGAGTCTACACGGGAAGCATCGCTCGATAGCCAACCAGCCACGATTGAGTTCTTAGAAGCAGAGTTCAGTGTTGATTTCGATGCGCTGCTATCTTGACCGCCAATCAGACCCGCATGGTTCAGGTTTGTGTATGAGAGTCCCCAAATGGCTGTAGTTCTAACCAAAGCCTTGATTGAAGCCGGCCGCGCCGGAAATAGTGGGTACAGAAAAGGCAGTTGCTTGCGCTGGGCGTAAGTTACCCGCCGAAAAGCGGCTGGATCGAACGACTGATCGGCACTGAGGTATCTGACGAGCAGTACGAACGCTTTCTGGGGCACAGCACGAGCAAGCAGGCTGAACAGATCCTACGCGGAGAGCAGCCAGCCAAGGGGCTTCAGTATGCAAAGCGAGCGAAGAAGCTCGCTTCTGAAAGAAAAGCCACAATTGATCTGGATAACGAGCACCTGTCTGAAATCGAAAAGTATCGGTAGCCCTAGACTTTTAGCCGCTGAAGATCTCTTAGATACCATTGGTGAAACTTGCTGAAGTCAGCCTTCTGTTTCTCTACCGTGCTGTTATAGATCGCATCACTGGTAACCGCACAAGCAGTCCAGCCAGCCTCATAGACGAAGCGAGTAGCTATCGGTGACTTCTTCGGGGTGCTATCCCAGCGGTTTTTGAGCCACCGCGCAAGCCCTTCATCAAGAGGGACCACCAGATTTAGCTGCTGTTTTGTGCGAGTGATACCGACATAAAACAGCCGACGTTCCTCCTCGATTTCCTCTTCGGCCGGAGGGGTGTTCATCGATGTGCGAACGCTGTAAACATCATCGGGTTTGCCGCCAGGAAATTCCTGCTCATTCAGCCCGATCAGGGGTCGTCTCAGAAAACGGAATCTATGGTCACTCCCGTTTTTGCAACACCGATTTTGACGA
>NZ_JBMKIA010000108.1:0-1193 GCF_049238215.1 Enterobacter cloacae complex sp. IR5441 | reverse complement strand
ACCGGAGCAACAGGCCAACCCCCCTTCCTGCTAAGCCATAACCCAGCCCGCCGCCACGCAGCTGCCGCACGTCCCCCACGGGGGTGCGCAGTGGGCGCCGCGCGCCTGCGCGCGGGTACAGCGGCCCGCCTGCGGGTCGCGGCGCCGTACTGCGAGTTAGCGGCCGCCGCGCGGCCGGTTACGGGGGACACCGCACCGTCACGGCCAGCGCCCCGCTGAGCTGCACAATCCACGGATAACACAATAGCGCACTGGCAAAGGATGCCGACGCCTGAAGGGCGTTGGCACCCCGAAGGGGCGGGGCGAGACGGGAACCGGCTCGATGCGCAGCACAGCAGAGCGGCCCCGAAGGGGTAACGCCCTGTGTGGCATCAGGATTTAGCGCAATGGCAGAACATGAGCTGGAGAGATCACCGGCAAGCAGCAGCAAAGGGGCGGCGCAGCCGCCCAGATGGCTGTTTGCCGATACCGGCGATTAATTAGAGCGGTGTTTAATATCCCCCGCGTGGCGGGGGACTAGGTTTCAGCAAGTCATGTTAAATACGTGTCCGTCATGTAAACTGAAATCCCCAATAAACAGATCCCGCGCATAGGCTACGATGTCAAAATATCGGGCTACGGATTCAGGAATTTCATTCAGTAGACCGCTATCATTCAGGTATTCCTCTGCAAAAGTTTCTTCGTCCTTAGCTTCGCCCATATAGGCATCTCTAAACAGGTCGAAATCAGTGCTATTAAACAGATCAACAAAGGCCACAAACGCCGCTTCGTTTCCTTCCTCGCGGGCTTGTTTAAAGCCGTTAATAAAATCCCAGTTGATATGGCACTCTGACGCCATATCAGACGGAATACCCTCCCAATCCTGGAACATAAATTCTGGATCAGCCTCATTTGCGTGTAACTCGCGGCAGCGCTCGTAAAACTCCTCTGAGCTATCAAAATCGGTCAGATCGAGCCAGGCTCCCGCAATGCTTCCGCAGTTGTATTTATGGTAAGTGCCAACATAAACAGAAGGGGTCGTAATATCAGTCATGGTGTACTCCTTAAAGCGCCGATACCGGCAATTTTTCGGGCGGCGGTATTGCCTCCCGATGATTTAATTATCGGTGATTACGCCTTTAAAGTCAATACAAGTACGGAATTTATTTACATGTTTTTATGCCCGTCAGGGCATGGAAGGCGACCGCGCCGGA
>NZ_JBMKIA010000107.1:0-1218 GCF_049238215.1 Enterobacter cloacae complex sp. IR5441 | reverse complement strand
GGGCACGAAGAGTTTGAACTCCTGGGGCCGGGTGATGAGTTAAGAATAATCCCTGTGATAAGGGGTAGTAAAAGAGCTGGAGTTTTCCAGGCGTTGCTCGGAACGGCTCTGGTCGCTGCTGCCATATGGATGCCGGGAGTTAGTATCGCAGCAAGTAACCTCATGTTTTCCGTTGGTGCCGCAATGGCCGTTGGCGGTGTAGTGCAAATGCTCTCTCCTCAGGTTTCAGGTCTGCGAATGCGTCAGGAACCTGATAACAAACCCTCCTATGCGTTTGGTGGTCCCGTTAACACGACGGCATCTGGCAATCCCGTTCCCCTGCTTTATGGGCAACGGGAAATTGGCGGCGCGATTATCTCCGCCGGGATTTATGCAGAAGATCAGCAATAAGCCTCATCCCTGAGGCCGGAGAGATGTTATGGATAAACAGCTATTTTTACAGCGGTACAGCCTGGCCACTGATGATTTCAGAGTTCAGCCGTTTTGTGGTTTTCACGAGACTATCAAACATTGTTTCAAGCGAGAGCCAGGCATCTTGGATGCCATTCCCGTAAGCCTGGAAATAGATACAGAATCTGTGCCCGGTCAACTTGTTCCCGTCGGGGGTGATGTAGTCCGTTATGAGGGGGCTGATGCGGAAGGAGCCTTTTCTAAAATCGGACCTTTCTATCTGAAGGTATATCGATAATTTATCGTAAACCCATATGATTGCTTCTTTGTTTGCATTCATTTCTATCTGTCGAAGGAAAAATTCGAAGCGGCCTGTTATTCCATGTGTACACCTGAATAAGGCTGCTGATGGATCATCCTTAGGTTCTCCAGAGAGCATACAGTCAGTGCTTTCCAGGGCACTTCCTGGACCGTTTATCCATCTAATAAAATCGTAAAAATTTTGTACCGATATTTGGTCTGCGTGCTCTACAAAGTCTTCTAAATGTGTAGTGATGAGTTCGGGGTGCTCTCTAAAATTATAGTATTTCCCCGCTTTATACTGATGTCCTTCGGTTGCACCCCATGGTTGGGAACGTCTTCCGGATTCCGTTATTTCAAAGGATGACACGACAATCATTTCACTTTCCTTAACCTATTTGATCCAGACGAAAGTTTTATTTAGTAACTACAGCAAAGTATCAACATACCCAGGGCTGTAAGGAATCAACATCCTGATATTCAAACAGTAGCCACCTTAAGGTGGCTTTTTTATGGGCGAAATATGAC
>NZ_JBMKIA010000106.1:0-1231 GCF_049238215.1 Enterobacter cloacae complex sp. IR5441 | reverse complement strand
GGTGAATCGCCACGCGTTTAACAGACACCTCAGAGTCATTTAAGATGACTTAAAGAGAGGTGCCCATGAGCGGTAAGCGTTATCCTGAAGAGTTTAAAACTGAAGCAGTCAAACAGGTTGTTGATCGCGGTTATTCTGTTGCCAGCGTTGCAACACGTCTCGATATCACCACCCACAGCCTTTATGCCTGGATAAAGAAGTACGGTCCGGATTCTTCCACTAATAAAGAACAGTCAGATGCTCAGGCCGAGATCCGCCGTCTCCAGAAAGAGCTGAAACGGGTTACCGACGAACGGGACATATTAAAAAAAGCCGCGGCGTACTTCGCAAAGCTGTCCGACTGAGGTACGCCTTTATCCGTGACAACTCCTGTTGCTGGCCTGTTCGCCTGCTCTGTCGGGTGCTGGATGTTCATCCCAGTGGTTTTTACGCCTGGCTTCAGCAGCCGCATTCACAACGCCATCAGGCAGACCTGAGACTGACAGGACAGATTAAACAGTTCTGGCTGGAATCGGGATGCGTCTATGGTTATCGCAAAATCCATCTGGATCTGCGTGACAGCGGGCAACAGTGCGGAGTAAACAGAGTCTGGAGACTGATGAAACGTGTCGGAATAAAGGCTCAGGTCGGATACCGAAGCCCGCGGGCACGTAAAGGCGAGGCCAGTATCGTGTCACCCAACAGGCTCCAGCGACAGTTCAATCCGGATGCTCCTGATGAGCGTTGGGTAACGGACATAACCTACATCAGGACCCACGAAGGCTGGCTGTATCTTGCCGTTGTTGTTGATCTGTTCTCACGCAAAATTATCGGCTGGTCCATGCAATCCCGGATGACAAAGGACATTGTCCTGAACGCACTGCTGATGGCTGTATGGCGGCGTAATCCCGAAAAACAGGTGCTGGTTCATTCGGATCAGGGCAGTCAGTACACAAGCCATGAGTGGCAGTCGTTCCTGAAATCACACGGCCTGGAGGGTAGCATGAGCCGTCGCGGTAACTGCCATGATAATGCGGTTGCAGAAAGTTTTTTCCAGTTGTTGAAACGTGAACGGATAAAGAAAAAGATCTACGGAACGCGGGAAGAAGCCCGCAGTGATATTTTTGATTACATCGAAATGTTTTATAACAGTAAGCGTCGGCATGGTTCTAGCGAACAGATGTCACCGACAGAATATGAAAACCAGTATTATCAACGGCTCGGAAGTGTCTAGATTATCCGTGGCGATTCA
>NZ_JBMKIA010000105.1:0-1258 GCF_049238215.1 Enterobacter cloacae complex sp. IR5441 | reverse complement strand
TGATCCTCTCCTCGTAATATGGACACGCGCCTAAGCGAGATTCTGATTTTCAAATTGTTCCGGGCTGAGGCCGCCACAGGCACTGTGACGACGCCAGCGATTGTAATCGCACTCAATGTAATTAAATACCATCGTACGCATATCATCGCGACTGATTAGACGCTCACCGTGGATGCACTCTACCTTCAGCGTGTGGAAAAAGCTTTCCGCGCAGGCATTGTCATAGCAGCAGCCTTTTGCACTCATGCTGCCCCGAAGGTCGTGCTGCTTCAACAGGGCCTGATAATCTGCTGAGCAGTACTGACCACCCCGGTCGCTGTGGGCTATAACCCCTTTTGGCCGCTTACGCCGCCACAGCGCCATTTGCAGGGCATCGCATACCAGCCGGGCCGTCATTCGGGATGACATCGACCAGCCAATAACCGCGCGGGACCACAGGTCAATCACCACGGCAAGATACAGCCAGCCCTCATCGGTGCGAATGTAGGTGATGTCCTGCACCCACTTCTGATTCGGTGCGCTGGCGGTGAAATCCTGATTCA
Organism: Enterobacter cloacae complex sp. IR5441; assembly: GCF_049238215.1. Taxonomy (NCBI): domain Bacteria; kingdom Pseudomonadati; phylum Pseudomonadota; class Gammaproteobacteria; order Enterobacterales; family Enterobacteriaceae; genus Enterobacter; species Enterobacter cloacae complex sp. IR5441. The sequence continues at coordinate 716 of NZ_JBMKIA010000105.1, read as the reverse complement.
GCAGATTATCGAATACCGGCAGATTATGGGGCTTATAACTCACCGGACTGAACTTACGCGCGGCTTTGGCCCTTAGCCCCTGCCGCTTCAGGCTGGCCGCTACCGTTTTGATGTTGTATTTCACCCCCTGTTCGCGCAGCTCATCAGTAATGCGCGGTGCGCCGTAGCGCTGTTTCGCCTGATGAAAGGCCTGACTGACCGCTTTGTCACATTGCCGGCGAAATTGTTGACGCGGGCTTAGCTGCAGGCGACGGATACGCCAGGCATACCAGCCGCTGCGGGCCACGCGCAGCACCCGACACATGGCTTTAATGCTGAACTCAGCCTGATGTTTTTCGATGAAGACATACTTCATTTCAGGCGCTTTGCGAAGTATGTCGCGGCCTTTTGGAGGATAGCCAGCTCCTCGTCACGCTCTGCCAGCTGGCGCTTCAGGCGGGCATTTTCAGCGGCCAGCTCATTTTCCCGTTCGGAAGACGTTTTCTGCTGCTGTAATTTGCTGCGCCAGGTATATAGCTGAGACTCGTAAAGGCTGAGTTCCCGGGCGGCAGCGGCAACGCCGATGCGCTCCGCAAGCTTCAGGGCTTCGCTGCGGAATTCAGGCGAATGCTGTTTACGTGGTTTCTTACTTACGGTTGCTGATTTAGTCATGTGAGATACCTCTGTCTGGGAGTTTACTCACTTAGTCGCGTGTCCACTATTCGCGGGTAGGATCA
>NZ_JBMKIA010000104.1:0-1331 GCF_049238215.1 Enterobacter cloacae complex sp. IR5441 | reverse complement strand
TGGATTTGCCCCTATATTTCCAGACACCTTTTATCACTTAACCCATTACTGGCCCGCTGCCGCAGATATTCCCGTGGCGAGCGATAACCCAGCGCACTATGCGGATGCCATTCGTTATAATGCTCGAACGCCTCTGCAAGGTTCTTTGCTGCCGTTAACCCGTCTGGTTTGGGCATGATACTTATGTAGTCACGCTTTATCGTTTTCACGAAGCTCTCTGCTATTCCGTTACTCTCCGGACTCCGCACTGCCGTGTTCTTCGGTTCAAGTCCCAACATCCTGGCGAACTGACGTGTTTCATTCGCCCGGTAGCATGAACCATTATCCGTCAGCCACTCCACTGGAGACGCCGGAAGCTCGCTGCCAAAGCGGCGTTCCACTGCTCCCAGCATGACGTCCTGTACTGTTTCACTGTCGAAGCCACCCGTTGTGACCGCCCAGTGCAGTGCCTCACGGTCACAGCAGTCCAGCGCGAACGTGACCCGCAGTTTTTCTCCGTTATCACAGCGGAACTCAAACCCGTCAGAGCACCATCGCTGATTACTTTCTTTCACAGCCACTCTGCCGGTATGTGCCCGTTTCGATGGCGGTACAGCGGGTTTTCGCTCAAGCAGCAGCGCATTCTGGCGCATGATCCGGTAAACACGTTTGGCATTGATCGCAGGCATACCATCAGGTTCTGTTTGTCTGCGAAGCAGCGCCCATACCCGACGATAACCATATGTGGGCAGCTCTCCGATAACATGGTGTATACGGCGAAGCACATCCGTATCATCCGTGTGACGGCTGCGGCGGCCGTCCTTCCAGTCATCGGTTCGTCTGAGAATGACGTGCAACTGCGCACGCGACACCCGGAGACAACGGCTGACGAAGCTTACTCCCCATCCCCGGGCAATAAGGGCGCGTGCGCTATCCACTTTTTTGCTCGCCCATATTCAACGGCTTCTTTAAGGAGTTCATTTTCCATCGTTTTTTTGCCGAGCAGGCGCTGGAGTTCTTTAATCTGCTTCATGGCGGCAGCAAGTTCAGAGGCAGGAACGACCTGTTCTCCGGCAGCCACAGCAGTAAGACTTCCCTCCTGGTATTGCTTACGCCAGAGAAATAGCTGGCTGGCTGCCACACCATGTTGCCGGGCAACAAGGGAGACCGTCATTCCCGGTTCAAAGCTCTGCTGAACGATAGCGATCTTTTCCTGTGTAGTACGCCGTCTGCGTTTCTCCGGCCCTAAGACATCAATCATCTGTTCTCCAATGACTAGTCTAAAAACTAGTATTAAGACTATCACTTATTTAAGTGATATTGGTTGTCTGGAGATTCAGGGGGCCAGTCTA
>NZ_JBMKIA010000103.1:0-1360 GCF_049238215.1 Enterobacter cloacae complex sp. IR5441 | reverse complement strand
TGGGCGTAATGGCTGTTGTGCAGCCAGCTCCTGACAGTTCAATATCAGAAGTGATCTGCACCAATCTCGACTATGCTCAATACTCGTGTGCACCAAAGCGAGGTGAGCATGGCGACGGACACCCCACGGATTCCAGAACAAGGCGTGGCCACTCTGCCTGATGAGGCTTGGGAGCGTGCGCGCCGTCGTGCGGAGATCATCAGTCCGTTGGCGCAGTCGGAGACGGTCGGGCACGAAGCGGCCGATATGGCGGCTCAGGCGCTGGGCTTGTCTCGGCGCCAGGTATACGTTCTGATCCGGCGTGCCCGGCAAGGCAGCGGCCTCGTGACGGATCTGGTGCCCGGCCAGTCCGGTGGAGGTAAAGGTAAGGGGCGCTTGCCGGAACCGGTCGAGCGCGTCATCCACGAGCTACTGCAAAAGCGGTTCCTGACCAAGCAGAAGCGCAGCCTAGCGGCCTTTCACCGCGAAGTCACTCAGGTGTGCAAGGCTCAAAAACTGCGAGTGCCGGCGCGCAATACCGTGGCCTTACGGATCGCTAGCCTTGACCCGCGCAAGGTCATCCGCCGGCGGGAAGGCCAGGATGCCGCTCGTGACCTACAAGGTGTGGGCGGCGAGCCTCCTGCCGTGACCGCGCCGCTGGAGCAGGTGCAGATAGACCATACGGTCATCGACCTGATCGTGGTCGATGACCGCGACCGGCAACCTATTGGCCGCCCGTACCTGACCCTCGCCATCGACGTGTTCACCCGCTGCGTGCTCGGCATGGTCGTCACGCTGGAAGCGCCGTCTGCCGTTTCGGTTGGCCTGTGCCTCGTGCATGTCGCCTGCGACAAGCGCCCTTGGCTGGAAGGACTGAACGTGGAAATGGATTGGCAGATGAGCGGCAAGCCCTTGCTGCTCTACCTAGACAACGCGGCCGAGTTCAAGAGCGAGGCCCTGCGCCGGGGTTGCGAGCAGCATGGCATCCGGCTGGACTATCGCCCGCTGGGACAGCCGCACTATGGCGGCATCGTGGAACGGATCATCGGCACGGCGATGCAGATGATTCACGACGAACTGCCGGGAACGACCTTCTCCAACCCTGACCAGCGCGGCGACTACGATTCCGAAAACAAGGCCGCCCTGACGCTGCGCGAGCTAGAGCGCTGGCTCACATTGGCGGTCGGCACCTACCACGGTTCGGTGCACAACGGCCTGCTCCAACCGCCGGCCGCGCGCTGGGCCGAGGCCGTGGCGCGTGTCGGCGTACCGGCCGTCGTCACACGCGCTACTTCGTTCCTGGTCGATTTTCTGCCGATCCTCCGGCGCACGCTGACCCGCACCGGCTTTGTCATCGACCACATCCACTACTACGCCGATG
>NZ_JBMKIA010000102.1:0-1422 GCF_049238215.1 Enterobacter cloacae complex sp. IR5441 | reverse complement strand
TTGGTTTGGGAGAAGGCTCTGCATTACCGGTTGGGGTGCCTGTTCCGTGGCCTTCAGCCACTCCGCCAACAGGCTGGCTGAAATGCAACGGTGCGGCTTTTTCTGCTGAAGAATACCCGAAACTGGCAAAGGCTTACCCGACAAATAAATTGCCTGATTTACGTGGTGAGTTTATGCGTGGCTGGGATGATGGAAGAGGCATTGATAGTGGTAGGGGGATTCTCACTGCGCAATCTCATGGTATGCCGTCTATTTCAGGAACGTTTAATGGTCTTTTTGCTGTTAAACAAACAAATGGTTTAGGTGGTGTTTCTGTAGCAAAAAGTACAAATGCTGAAACTTTATCTACTTCATCTGGATCAGGTTCCGTGTTTGATTACACGTTTAATGTCAGCGGTTCGACTCCGGTATCACCAGAACTTCGTCCGCGTAATATTGCATTTAACTATATCGTGAGGGCCGCATAATGGATAACACTGCATTAAATAGCGAGTTTATTGCTACAAAGGCGGGAAATATTACCGTCTATAACTATGATGGCGAAACACGGGAATATATTTCCACATCAAATGAATATATCGCTGTCGGCGTCGGTATCCCGGCAAGTTCCTGTTTAGATGCTCCTGGCTCATATAAAGCTGGTTATGCAATTTGCCGTTCTGCAGATTTTAACTCATGGGAATATGTGCCAGACCATCGCGGTGAAACGGTCTATAGCACTGAAACAGGAGAATCAAAAGAAATCACAGCTCCGGGTGATTACCCTGAAAATACAACCACTATCGCCCCGTTAACGCCATACGATAAATGGGATGGTGAGAAATGGGTGACGGATACCGAGGCACAGCATAGCGCCGCAGTAGAAGCGGCAGAAGCACAGCGCCAGTCGCTGATTGATGCTGCAATGGCTTCCATCAGTCTGATTCAACTGAAATTACAGGCCGGGCGGAAGCTGACGCAGCCAGAAAACACCCGACTTAACGCTGTGCTGGATTATATTGACGCGGTGACGGCAACAGATACCAGCACCGCGCCGAATGTCATCTGGCCTGAACTGCCGGAGGCGTAGGCCATTCAATATCTGGAGCACTGGAGGGATCAACCAGTTCCAGTGCGTCCAGATAATCCAGCCATAAATTATATTGCTCCAGCTCGTTACCTTTCAGACGACCAATAGCAGCTTTGCCAGGCCACTGATGGGTATTGATGTAAGTATTGGCTTCTGAAACCAAAGATATTTTTTTCATTTCAGCCATCAACACCTCATCCTCTTTTGAAGGCGGTGGGGAATTAATCCATATTGGCGGTAATGACTCCAACTTATTGATAGTGTTTTATGTTCAGATAATGCCCGATGACTTTGTCATGCAGCTCCACCGATTTTGAGAACGACAGCGACTTCCGTCCCAGCCGTGCCAGGTG
>NZ_JBMKIA010000101.1:0-1484 GCF_049238215.1 Enterobacter cloacae complex sp. IR5441 | reverse complement strand
GATGCACTAAGCACATAATTGCTCACAGCCAAACTATCAGGTCAAGTCTGCTTTTATTATTTTTAAGCGTGCATAATAAGCCCTACACAAATTGGGAGTTAGACATCATGAGCAACGCAAAAACAAAGTTAGGCATCACAAAGTACAGCATCGTGACCAACAGCAACGATTCCGTCACACTGCGCCTCATGACTGAGCATGACCTTGCGATGCTCTATGAGTGGCTAAATCGATCTCATATCGTCGAGTGGTGGGGCGGAGAAGAAGCACGCCCGACACTTGCTGACGTACAGGAACAGTACTTGCCAAGCGTTTTAGCGCAAGAGTCCGTCACTCCATACATTGCAATGCTGAATGGAGAGCCGATTGGGTATGCCCAGTCGTACGTTGCTCTTGGAAGCGGGGACGGATGGTGGGAAGAAGAAACCGATCCAGGAGTACGCGGAATAGACCAGTTACTGGCGAATGCATCACAACTGGGCAAAGGCTTGGGAACCAAGCTGGTTCGAGCTCTGGTTGAGTTGCTGTTCAATGATCCCGAGGTCACCAAGATCCAAACGGACCCGTCGCCGAGCAACTTGCGAGCGATCCGATGCTACGAGAAAGCGGGGTTTGAGAGGCAAGGTACCGTAACCACCCCAGATGGTCCAGCCGTGTACATGGTTCAAACACGCCAGGCATTCGAGCGAACACGCAGTGATGCCTAACCCTTCCATCGAGGGGGACGTCCAAGGGCTGGCGCCCTTGGCCGCCCCTCATGTCAAACGTTATGCAGCCAAATCCCAACAATTAAGGGTCTTAAAATGGTAAAAGATTGGATTCCCATCTCTCATGATAATTACAAGCAGGTGCAAGGACCGTTCTATCATGGAACCAAAGCCAATTTGGCGATTGGTGACTTGCTAACCACAGGGTTCATCTCTCATTTCGAGGACGGTCGTATTCTTAAGCACATCTACTTTTCAGCCTTGATGGAGCCAGCAGTTTGGGGAGCTGAACTTGCTATGTCACTGTCTGGCCTCGAGGGTCGCGGCTACATATACATAGTTGAGCCAACAGGACCGTTCGAAGACGATCCGAATCTTACGAACAAAAGATTTCCCGGTAATCCAACACAGTCCTATAGAACCTGCGAACCCTTGAGAATTGTTGGCGTTGTTGAAGACTGGGAGGGGCATCCTGTTGAATTAATAAGGGGAATGTTGGATTCGTTGGAGGACTTAAAGCGCCGTGGTTTACACGTCATTGAAGACTAGTCCTTTGCATAACAAAGCCATCAAACCGGACGCCAGAGATTCCGCGCCTGTTGCGCATGGCTTCGCCATTTTATGCGCAATAGGCGCGCCACCCTGTCGCCGTTTATGGCGGCGTTAGATGCACTAAGCACATAATTGCTCACAGCCAAACTATCAGGTCAAGTCTGCTTTTATTATTTTTAAGCGTGCATAATAAGCCCTACACAAATTGGGAGATATATCATGAAA
>NZ_JBMKIA010000100.1:0-1513 GCF_049238215.1 Enterobacter cloacae complex sp. IR5441 | reverse complement strand
CCCGGGTTTACCAGCCGCGCTATCGTCGCGACTGTTTCGGCGAACTGGTTCAGATCGATGGCTCTCACCATGACTGGTTCGAAGGAAGAGCCCCAAAATGCTGTCTTCTGGTCTTCATGGATGACGCCACAGGTCGCCTGATGCACCTGCGATTCTGTGATTCAGAAAACGCGTTTGACTACATGATGGCTACCCGGCAATACATTGATAAACATGGTAAACCTGTCGCATTTTACAGCGACAAGCATGCGGTGTTCAGGGTCAGCGGACCCGAGAGCCGACGTACCGGCACAACCCAGTTCGGACGGGCTCTCCGGGAACTGGCGATCGAATTGATTTGTGCCAACAGCAGCCAGGCAAAAGGTCGCGTGGAACGGGTAAATAAAACGCTCCAGGATCGACTGATTAAAGAGATGCGCCTGCAGAACATCAGCTCGGTTGCTGAAGCCAATCAGTGGATTGAACATTTCATGTCTGATTTTAACCGTCGTTTCTCCCGGCCGGCAAAATACCCTAAAGATCTGCACCGTGCGGTCACACAGAGTCCACTGGAGCTGAATGATATCTTCGCCTGGCAGGAGCTACGGACCTTATCGAAAGCACTGACTTTTCAGTATGATAAAGTCATGTATATCATTGAACCCACCGAACAAAATACGCGCATGGCAGGTGAAAAAATTACCGTTTATGATTACCCTGACGGAAGCATTACTTTCCGGCATCAGCACCGGCCACTGGGTTATAAGATTTTCGATAAACTGACCTGCGTTGATCAGGGGGCGGTTGTTGATAACAAACGACTGGGTGCCGTTCTGAGGCTGGCACAGCAGAAACAGGACGAGCTGGAGGCTGAAGGAAAGCGAATGCGCAGTACAAAAATGCCCCGCAGGCGCGCTCAGGAGCGTGCACTGGAAGAGCTCAGGGCGATCAACCCGGTGCTGGCCAGTCCGCAGGATTTTATCCCCAGCCTGAAGCGATGAGCCCTTCCCTCACCTGTGGATCTGATATGGCCGACAGATGAGAGAAAAATGGACGACAACAAACCAGTGCTCCTGACACTTCACGAAGCGCTACGCCTGGATTTGATTGAAGCCTATATGGCGCGGGAAATCACGCTGGCAGAAGTGGCAGAGTCCATGGAGCTCACCCGTCGTCAGTGCTCCCGCCTGATTAAGCGCTATCGCGAGCTGGGGCCAGCCGGTCTGGTCAGCCGGCGCCGTGGAAAGCCCGGCAATCATCAGTTAAACACCACCATCAGAGATCAGGCACTGCAGCTTATTCGCTCACGCGGCCGGGGTATGAATCCGTCAGCCATCTGGCGAATTCTGACCACAGAATACGGTGTCCGGATTTCAAAAGAGACCGTACGTAAACTGATGATAGCCGAGAAAACCTGGCAACCACGTTCTTCCTCCAAAGCCTGACTCAACCTTAAAAAGGCATTGTCCAGACTCTCCACTGACGTCAGGTCAGCTTTGTTTTCAGCACGACATTTCAACATTGGCTAGACATA
>NZ_JBMKIA010000099.1:0-1556 GCF_049238215.1 Enterobacter cloacae complex sp. IR5441 | reverse complement strand
CTAGGAGCTCGGATCTCAGGACGAAGGTCTCCGCGAATGTCCGGTCGATCCGCGCGACGTCCCAGGCGGGCGTTCCCTTGGCGGACATCCACGCCGCAGCGTCGTGCATCAGCCGCACAACCTCGTCGATATCACCCGAGCAGGCGACCCGAACGTTCGGAGGCTCCTCGCTGTCCATTCGCTCCCCTGGCGCGGTATGAACCGCCGCCTCATAGTGCAGTTTGATCCTGACGAGCCCAGCATGTCTGCGCCCACCTTCGCGGAACCTGACCAGGGTCCGCTAGCGGGCGGCCGGAAGGTGAATGCTAGGCATGATCTAACCCTCGGTCTCTGGCGTCGCGACTGCGAAATTTCGCGAGGGTTTCCGAGAAGGTGATTGCGCTTCGCAGATCTCCAGGCGCGTGGGTGCGGACGTAGTCAGCGCCATTGCCGATCGCGTGAAGTTCCGCCGCAAGGCTCGCTGGACCCAGATCCTTTACAGGAAGGCCAACGGTGGCGCCCAAGAAGGATTTCCGCGACACCGAGACCAATAGCGGAAGCCCCAACGCCGACTTCAGCTTTTGAAGGTTCGACAGCACGTGCAGCGATGTTTCCGGTGCGGGGCTCAAGAAAAATCCCATCCCCGGATCGAGGATGAGCCGGTCGGCAGCGACCCCGCTCCGTCGCAAGGCGGAAACCCGCGCCTCGAAGAACCGCACAATCTCGTCGAGCGCGTCTTCGGGTCGAAGGTGACCGGTGCGGGTGGCGATGCCATCCCGCTGCGCTGAGTGCATAACCACCAGCCTGCAGTCCGCCTCAGCAATATCGGGATAGAGCGCAGGGTCAGGAAATCCTTGGATATCGTTCAGGTAGCCCACGCCGCGCTTGAGCGCATAGCGCTGGGTTTCCGGTTGGAAGCTGTCGATTGAAACACGGTGCATCTGATCGGACAGGGCGTCTAAGAGCGGCGCAATACGTCTGATCTCATCGGCCGGCGATACAGGCCTCGCGTCCGGATGGCTGGCGGCCGGTCCGACATCCACGACGTCTGATCCGACTCGCAGCATTTCGATCGCCGCGGTGACAGCGCCGGCGGGGTCTAGCCGCCGGCTCTCATCGAAGAAGGAGTCCTCGGTGAGATTCAGAATGCCGAACACCGTCACCATGGCGTCGGCCTCCGCAGCGACTTCCACGATGGGGATCGGGCGAGCAAAAAGGCAGCAATTATGAGCCCCATACCTACAAAGCCCCACGCATCAAGCTTTTGCCCATGAAGCAACCAGGCAATGGCTGTAATTATGACGACGCCGAGTCCCGACCAGACTGCATAAGCAACACCGACAGGGATGGATTTCAGAACCAGAGAAAGAAAATAAAATGCGATGCCATAACCGATTATGACAACGGCGGAAGGGGCAAGCTTAGTAAAGCCCTCGCTAGATTTTAATGCGGATGTTGCGATTACTTCGCCAACTATTGCGATAACAAGAAAAAGCCAGCCTTTCATGATATATCTCCCAATTTGTGTAGGGCTTATTATGCACGCTTAAAAATAATAAAAGCAGACTTGACCTGAT
>NZ_JBMKIA010000098.1:0-1559 GCF_049238215.1 Enterobacter cloacae complex sp. IR5441 | reverse complement strand
TCCCTGCGTCCGCTGATGGCCGGCAGCAGCCCGTCGTTGCCTGATGGATCCAACCCCTCCGCTGCTATAGTGCAGTCGGCTTCTGACGTTCAGTGCAGCCGTCTTCTGAAAACGACAAACAGCCAGAAAGGCTGTTACAGGCGATTTGATCTGCAACCTATTGGTTAAATTAATGTATCAAAAACGATGGTTTTTGTGACAGTCTTGAAAAGTCCTGACTTCTCCCGAAAAATGACTCCCCTCATGTAACAAAACTCGTTACTGTATCAACATAACAATAACCCCATAACTAATTAGCGAGAAAAGAATGAAAATCGGCTATGCACGTAAATCTACGCATCTTCAGGATGTGGCGCACCAGGTTGACGAACTAACAAAAGCTGGATGTGAGCAAATCTATCAGGATCAGACCTCACGTAGCGGCCCAAAGCGCGACAAAAAAGGTGCGCCGGAACTGGAGAACTGCCTGAAAGCATTGCGCGAGGGAGATACCCTAGTAGTTTGGGCACTAGATCGGCTCGGCGGTTCATTGGGTCAAGTCATTACTTTACTCGACGACCTGAAGAAACGCGGAATAACTTTCATAGCCATCAAGGACAGAATAGACACAAATGCGCCAGTTATAGGGGAAATCTATACTCATCTGATGGCGATATTCTCTAGCTTTGAACGCAACCGCAATATTGAAAGAACGCGCTCAGGCCTTGCAGCTGCACGCGCAAGGGGCCGTGTGGGAGGGAGAAAACCGTCACTTTCTGAAGAAGATGTTAAACAAATTAGAATCTTACTTGCTGATCCTGAAATGACAGTTGGTGCAGTTGCTAAGCGCTTCAACGTTTCTCGCATGACTATTTATCGCTACACCACAAAATCATGAATGACCGCAGCATGGCGGTTTTATTTTCTTATGCCGTCAGGGCATGGAAGGCGACCACGCCGGAGTTAAACGGGCACCGGCCGCAAATCGCCGGAAACCGCAATGCTGAACGTATCGCCCGACCCAGCCCCCTCCCTGCAAAGCCCTAATCCCGCTCACCGCCACACAGCTGCCGTATGTCCCCCACGGGGGTGCGCAGTGGGCGCCGCGCGCCTGCGCGCGGGAACGGCGGCCCGCCTTCGGGTCGCGGCGCCGTACTGCGAGTTAGCGGCCGCACGCGGCCGGTTACGGGGGACACTACGCCATACGACCAGCGACCCGCTGAGCTGCACAATCCACGGATAACACAAGCTACATACATGTCGATATGGGAATCCGCCCATCTTGCCGGGCGCCGCTGTCGTGTGGAAATCCGCCCACCTTACCGGGCGCCGGTGCCGTGTGGGAATCCACCCACCTTGCCGGGCGCCGGTGCTGTGTGGAAATCCGCCCACCTTGCCGGGCGCCGGTGCCGTGTGGGAATCCGCCCACCTTGCCGGGTGCCGGTGCCGTGTGGAAATCCGCCCACCTTGCCGGGCGCCGGTGCCGTGTGGGAATCCGCCCACCTTGCCGGGCGCCGGTGCTGTGTGGGAATCCGCCCACCTTGCCGGGCGCCGGTGCTGTGTGGGAATCCGCCCACCTT
>NZ_JBMKIA010000097.1:0-1668 GCF_049238215.1 Enterobacter cloacae complex sp. IR5441 | reverse complement strand
CATACCGAGGCGGAAATCATCGCCGCAGGCGGCGACGAGTCAAAACTTGAGCCGAAGTCGGTGTGGTGGCAGGGGCAGGAGTATGGCGCGTGGCCGTATGAACTGACCGGCATATCTGTCAGCAGTGACGGCCAGAGTTCACGGCCGTCTCTCACCGTTGCAAACATCAGCGGCACGATTGGCGCGCTGTGCCGAAGATTTCAGGGGATGGCTAAAGCAAAGGTGATCATCCATGACACCTTCGCCCACTATCTGGACGTAAGAAATTTTCCTGACGGGAACCCGACTGCGAATCCCAACGAGGAGCGCAAACAGGTTTATTACATCGACCGTAAATCAGGATCAGACGATGAAACCGTAGAGTTTGAGCTTTCCAGTCCAGCCGATCTGCGCGGGCAACTCATTCCGACCCGGCAAATTCAGCCAATGTGCACGTGGTGCATGCGGGGCTGGTACAAAACCGGGAATGGCTGCACCTACGCCGGGCAAAACGGCTGGTTCGATAAAGACGGCAACCGGGTGGATGATCCTTCACAGGATGTTTGCTCCGGACTGCTGTCAACGGGCTGCAAACCTCGTTTCGGAGAGAATGAGCAGCTGGATTATGGCGGGTTCCCCGGGGCTTCACTTCTGAGAGGATAATCATGCGCGACAAAACAGTTAGCGCCATTCTGGCGCATGCCGCCGCATCCTTCCCCGAGGAGTGCTGTGGCGTGGTTATTCAGAAGGGGCGGGTGGAGAAATACATCCCCTGCAAAAATAATGCTGAGTCGCCGACTGACCAATTTGAACTCAATCATGAGGATTATGCGGCCGCCGAAGAGCAGGGAACTGTGGTGGCGATCGTCCACAGTCACCCCGGCGACGGGGCAACAACCCAACCGAGCGAGCTCGACATGCTGATGTGTGATGCCACGGAACTGCCGTGGATTATTGCATCGTGGCCGGAGGGCGACATTCGCACCGTCATGCCTCGCGGAGACCGACCCCTCACAGGGCGCCAGTTTGTTCTCGGATATGCAGACTGCTGGTCTCTCATCATGGACTATTTCCGCATCGAACACGGCATTGAACTGCCCAACTACAGCGTAGATCGCCACTGGTGGGAGCAGGGTGAAAACCTCTATATGGACAACTGGCAGGAATGCGGTTTTCGTGAGTACGACGGTCCCGCTCAGCCAGGTGACATGGTTATCATGCAGGTTCAGTCCACCGTCCCGAACCATGCCGGGATTTTGCTTGATGGCAACATGCTACTGCATCACATGTATGGCCAGCTAAGCCAGCGTATTCCCTACGGTGGCTATTACCGTGACCGTACCATCAAAATTCTGCGTTATAAGGATTTGATGTAATGGAAAGAAAAACCGTTATCAAACTCAGCGGCTCAATGGCTCAGCGATTTGGCAGGACACATCGCCGTGCACTAACGTCCGCCAGCGAAGTTTTCAGGGCGCTTTCTAACACCATTGCCGGCTTTGATGCTTATCTGCGTGAAGCTCGGGCAAAGGGACTGGATTTTGTTATTTTCCGGGATCGTCGCAATATCGGGCACGAAGAGTTTGAACTCCTGGGGCCGGGTGATGAGTTAAGAATAATCCCTGTGATAAGGGGTAGTAAAAGAGCTGGAGTTTTCCAGGCGTTGCTCGGAACGGCTCTGGTCGCTGC
>NZ_JBMKIA010000096.1:0-1700 GCF_049238215.1 Enterobacter cloacae complex sp. IR5441 | reverse complement strand
TACGGCCCACAGAATGATGTCACGCTGAAAATGCCGGCCTTTGAATGGGTTCATGTGCAGCTCCATCAGCAAAAGGGGATGATAAGTTTATCACCACCGACTATTTGCAACAGTGCCTGTCGGCGTAGCTCTTCGATGATCCCCAGCCCAAAGACAGGTTCCTCGGCTGCATGGTGAAGGATGTGCAGGCGGATCAAACCGCCGTAGAGGTCTTTGTCAGTCATTTTTTGTGCCTCACAGAGCGACGCTCAACAGCCACCCAGCTGCACCGCTACCGAGGACAACCAGCCACGGCGGGAGCTTCCAGAACATAAGTGCGACAAGGGCAACTAATGCCAAGCCGAAGTCTTGCGGCTGAAAGATGGCGCTAGTCCATACAGGCTGATACAGCGCGGCCAGCAGCAAGCCGACTACAGCGGCATTGATCCCGGCCAGCGCAGCTTGGATGCCTGTATTGCGGCGCAAACGCTCCCAAAATGGCATTGATCCGACGACCAGCAAGAACGAGGGCGCGAAGATAGCCAGCAGACACACAATGCCGCCGATCCAGCCCGACGGGGCGGTGTTCATCGAGGCACCAAGAAACGCGGCGAACGTGAACAAAGGGCCGGGCACCGCTTGAGCTGCCCCGTACCCCGCGAGAAAGGATTCATTGTTGACCCAGCCGGAGGGCACCACTTCGGCTTGCAGTAATGGCAGCACAACGTGACCACCGCCGAACACCAGTGATCCGACACGATAGAAGGAATCCACCATTGCCATGGTTTGACTTGGCATCAGTTCGGCCAACACCGGCAGGCCAATCAGCAAGACAAAGAACAGCGAGAGCCAAAGCACGCCGGCCCGGTGACTGACCGTGATAGGTAGGGGGTCATGCTCAACAACTTTCGCTGGCTTGAACAATAACCGGCCTGCGATGCCTGCGATAGCAATCACGCCAACCTGTCCCCACGCGGACGGCACAAGTAAAACGACGCAGGTAGCAATTGCCATGATGGTGACTCGCAGCCCATCCGTGCATAGGTTACGCGCCATGCCCCATACTGCTTGAGCGACCACGGCCACAGCCACCACTTTTAAGCCATGCAACGCGCCCTGCGAGACGTAATCGCCATAGCTGGAGATGCCGAGCGCAAAAAGGATCAAGGCTATGGCAGACGGCAGCGTGAAGCCAGCCCAAGCAGCCAGCGCCCCGCTGTATCCAGCCCGAGACAGTCCTACCGCTATGCCGACCTGGCTGCTTGCAGGCCCTGGCAAGAACTGACAAAGCGCGACCAAGTCAGCATAGCTCCGTTCGGAGAGCCAGCGCCGCCGTGTGACAAATTCGGCGCGGAAGTAGCCCAAGTGCGCAATGGGGCCGCCAAAAGATGTCAATCCAAGCCGCAGAAAAATAAGAAAGACCGACCATGGTCTGCTGTCATCGGTAGGGTTATTCGTCATACTTTCGCCTTCATGATCTGCAACGAGTTGATCAATAATAAGCGAAATTCGATAACGAAATTCGATATAAATCTAGAAAAAAATACCTCTATGTGTACTACGCAGTTTTAGCTGTGGCTTTCACAGGAGCACGCTTACTTACGGCTTAGCGTGCTTTATTTAATGAGATGGTCACTCCCTCCTTCCCGGTACTATGCTGAGGACAGGCTTTCATTCGGAGAACTATCATGGAAAACATTGCGCTCATTGGTATCGATCTG
>NZ_JBMKIA010000095.1:0-1798 GCF_049238215.1 Enterobacter cloacae complex sp. IR5441 | reverse complement strand
TGCCGTTACGCACCACCCCGTCAGTAGCTGAACAGGAGGGACAGCTGATAGAAACAGAAGCCACTGGAGCACCTCAAAAACACCATCATACACTAAATCAGTAAGTTGGCAGCATCACCTGGCAGCTGAAAGTATGAATAATAACGCCCTGACAGGATATTTTATTGCACCCTGTCAAAAGTCATACATTCTTTCCCGGTTTTTGCTTTCTCATACCGGATAACTCTATTTAAGGCTTAAGGATAACCTTCGTCCATCCTTCATCCCGCTCATCGAAGTGCTTATATCCGGCAGGAGCCTCTTCAAGCGAAAGACGATGAGAAATTATTTTGCCCGGACTGGCTTTATCGTGATGGATGAGGCGAGACAGCTGACGGTTATAGGCCTTAACGTTCGCCTGGCCGGTACGGATTGCCTGTCCTTTAAACCAGAAACTCCCAAAATCAAATGGCATCTTACCCTCTCTGGCAAGCTCCGATTCAGCCCCCGGATCCTGAGGAATAAAGACGCCAACCACACCAATTCCCCCGGTTGCTTTCGTCGACGCAACAAGACTGTTCATGGTGACAGAGTTATCTTCATGGCCATGTTTGTTACAGCACTGATAGCCAACACATTCGCAGCCACAATCCGTACCGCGTCCATCCGTCAGGTCGAGAATTTTTTGTACAGCTTCATCGCCAGTAGCATTGATGCCCGTCGCCCCCATTTTTTCAGCCAGAGCCAACCGGTCTGTGTGCGTATCAACCACAAACACCTGTGAAGCACCTTTAATGATCGCCGAATGAGCTGCCATCAAACCGACCGGCCCCGCGCCATAAATGGCCACGCTTTCACCAGGCTTCAATCCGGCAAGTTCTGTTGCATGCCAGCCGGTAGGAAAAATGTCAGAGAGCATCACATAATCATCTTCTTTTTCTGCCGCATCAGGGGGAAGAACAAGGCAGTTAAAGTCGGCAAATGGCACCCGAAGCAGTTCCGCCTGCCCCCCCTCCCAGGGACCCATTTCAGCAAAACCATAAGCTGCGCCTGCCGAACCCGGATTGGTAGTGAGACAAAAGCCGGTCAGACCTTTTTCACAGTTTTCGCAAAAACCACATCCCACGTTAAACGGCAGACAAACATAGTCGCCCACCTTAATACGTTCAACGCCTGAGCCAATTTCGACCACTTCACCCAGGTTTTCGTGACCCAGAATCCGTCCCTGTTCAAAGCTGGTCCGGCCCTCATACATGTGCAAGTCCGACCCACAAATGTTGGTGGTGGTGATGCGGACGAGTACATCCGTGGGGCGGACAATTTTCGCATCCGGTACGTCTTTTACTTTTACATCATAAGGACCGTTGTAAATTACTGCTTTCATGATCTTCTCCTTCTTGCGTGCGGAAAGGAAATGCTGCCCGGCGGATTGGGGTATCAATCGAGTTTAGCTGCCATAACAGATCTCGCGATCGGCGAAAGGACGATTAGGATGTTTCTTAACTAAGTGCATTGAAGTCTGTAAGACAGGTACTTACCGATGAAGGCTGCCTGGAAAACGTAAAAACATCACACGTTAATCCGGTTTTTTTAAGCAGGCAGGGGATTACGGACAGCTTTGAGCGAGAAGCGGATAAAGTAAATCTATCTCATTTCTGCATTGTGCCAGAAGTAGACATAGGTGAATTAGGTAACCCTAGTGAATCGCCACGGATAATCTAGACACTTCCGAGCCGTTGATAATACTGGTTTTCATATTCTGTCGGTGACATCTGTTCGCTAGAACCATGCCGACGCTTACTGTTATAAAACATTTCGA
>NZ_JBMKIA010000094.1:0-1985 GCF_049238215.1 Enterobacter cloacae complex sp. IR5441 | reverse complement strand
TCAGCATTTTATTATGGTGATCCCCTGGGCGAAATGCGCCTGGTAAGCAGAGTTTTTGAAATGTAAGGCCTTTGAATAAGACAAAAGGCTGCCTCATCGCTAACTTTGCAACAGTGCCAGCTGCGGGCCGCTCCCGCCGCGAAGGACGTGCTCGACGCCATCGAGGTGCTGCGCGGCATGAACAGCGACAACGCCCGCAAGGTGCCCGCCGACGCGCCGACCGAGTTCATCAAGCCGCGCTGGCAGAAGCTGGTCATGACCGACACCGGCATCGACCGGCGCTACTACGAACTGTGCGCGCTGTCGGAGATGAAGAACGCGTTGCGTTCCGGCGACATCTGGGTGCAGGGGTCGCGCCAGTTCAAGGACTTCGAGGACTACCTGGTGCCGCCCGCGAAATTCGCCAGCCTCAAGCAGGCCAGCGAATTGCCGCTGGCCGTGGCCACCGACTGCAACCGGTACCTGAACGACCGGCTGACGCTGCTGGAAACACAGCTTGCCACCGTCAACCGTATGGCGACGGCCAACGAGCTGCCGGACGCCATCATCACCGAGTCAGGCTTGAAGATCACGCCGCTCGACGCGGCGGTACCCGACACCGCCCAAGCGCTGATCGACCAGACGGCAATGATCCTGCCGCACGTCAAGATCACCGAACTGCTGCTGGAGGTGGACGAATGGACGGGCTTCACTCGGCATTTCGCGCATCTGAAATCGGGCGACCCGGCCAAAGACAAGAACCTGTTGCTGACCACGATCCTCGCCGACGCGATCAACCTGGGCCTGACCAAGATGGCGGAGTCTTGCCCCGGCACGACCTACGCCAAGCTGGCTTGGCTGCAAGCCTGGCACATCCGCGACGAAACCTACGGGGCGGCGCTGGCCGATCTGGTCAACGCACAGTTCCGCCATCCCTTCGCCGAGCACTGGGGCGACGGCACCACCTCATCGTCGGACGGCCAGAACTTCCGCACCGGCAGCAAGGCCGAGAGCACCGGCCACATCAACCCGAAATACGGGAGCAGCCCAGGGCGGACGTTCTACACCCACATTTCTGACCAGTACGCGCCATTTCACACCAAGGTCGTGAACGTCGGCGTGCGCGATTCGACCTACGTGCTCGACGGCCTGCTGTACCACGAGTCCGACTTGCGGATCGAGGAGCATTACACCGACACGGCGGGCTTCACCGATCACGTCTTCGCCCTGATGCACCTCCTGGGCTTCCGCTTCGCGCCGCGCATCCGCGACCTGGGCGACACCAAGCTCTACATCCCGAAGGGCGACGCCGCCTATGACGCGCTGAAACCCATGATCGGCGGCACGCTCAACATCAAGCACGTCCGCGCCCATTGGGACGAAATCCTGCGGCTGGCCACCTCGATCAAGCAGGGCACGGTGACGGCCTCCCTGATGCTCCGAAAGCTCGGCAGCTACCCACGCCAGAACGGCCTGGCCGTGGCGCTCCGCGAGCTGGGCCGCATCGAGCGCACGCTGTTCATCCTGGACTGGCTGCAAAGCGTGGAACTGCGCCGCCGCGTGCATGCCGGCCTGAACAAGGGCGAGGCGCGCAATGCGCTGGCCAGGGCAGTGTTTTTCAACCGCCTGGGTGAAATCCGCGACCGCAGTTTCGAGCAGCAGCGCTACCGGGCTAGCGGCCTCAATCTGGTAACGGCTGCCGTCGTGTTGTGGAACACGGTCTATCTGGAACGGGCTGCGCACGCGCTGCGTGGCAACGGCCATGCCGTTGATGACGCGCTGTTGCAGTACCTGTCGCCGCTCGGTTGGGAGCACATCAACCTCACCGGCGATTACCTCTGGCGCAGCAGCGCCAAGATCGGCGCGGGCAAGTTCAGGCCGCTACGACCGCTGCAACCGGCTTAGCGTGCTTTATTTAATGAGATGGTCACTCCCTCCTTCCCAGTACTATGCTGAGGACAGGCTTTCATTCGGAGAACCATCATGGAAAACATTGCGCTTATTGG
>NZ_JBMKIA010000093.1:0-1988 GCF_049238215.1 Enterobacter cloacae complex sp. IR5441 | reverse complement strand
GATGCACTAAGCACATAATTGCTCACAGCCAAACTATCAGGTCAAGTCTGCTTTTATTATTTTTAAGCGTGCATAATAAGCCCTACACAAATTGGGAGTTAGACATCATGAGCAACGCAGTGCCCGCCGAGATTTCGGTACAGCTATCACAGGCACTCAACGTCATCGAGCATCATCTGGGATCGACGTTGCTGGCCGTGCATTTGTACGGCTCTGCACTCGACGGTGGCCTGAAGCCATGCAGTGATATTGATTTGCTGGTTACTGTGACTGCACAGCTCGATGAGACTGTGCGGCAGGCTCTGTTCGTAGATTTCCTGGAAGTTTCCGCTTCTCCCGGCCAAAGTGAAGCTCTCCGTGCCTTGGAAGTTACCATCGTCGTGTACGGCGATGTTGTTCCTTGGCGTTATCCAGCCAGACGGGAACTGCAATTCGGGGAGTGGCAGCGCAAGGACATTCTTGCGGGCATCTTCGAGCCCGCGACAACCGATGTTGATCTGGCTATTCTGCTAACTAAAGCAAGGCAACACAGCCTTGCCTTGGCAGGTTCGGCCGCGGAAGATTTCTTCAACCCAGTCCCGGAAAGCGATCTATTCAAAGCACTGGCCGACACCTTGAAACTATGGAACTCACAACCGGATTGGGCAGGCGACGAGCGGAATGTAGTGCTTACCTTGTCTCGCATTTGGTACAGCGCAGCAACCGGCAAGATCGCGCCGAAGGATGTAGCTGCCAACTGGGTAATGGAACGCCTGCCCGTCCAACATCAGCCCGTGCTGCTTGAAGCCCAGCAGGCTTACCTTGGACAAGGGATGGATTGCTTGGCCTCACGCGCTGATCAGTTGACTGCGTTCATTTACTTTGTGAAGCACGAAGCCGCCAGTCTGCTCGGCTCCACGCCAATGATGTCTAACAGTTCATTCAACATGTCCGCGAGCACCCCCCCCATAACTCTTCGCCTCATGACCGAGCGCGACCTGCCGATGCTCCATGATTGGCTCAACCGGCCGCACATCGTTGAGTGGTGGGGTGGTGACGAAGAGCGACCGACTCTTGATGAAGTGCTGGAACACTACCTGCCCAGAGCGATGGCGGAAGAGTCCGTAACACCGTACATCGCAATGCTGGGCGAGGAACCGATCGGCTATGCTCAGTCGTACGTCGCGCTCGGAAGCGGTGATGGCTGGTGGGAAGATGAAACTGATCCAGGAGTGCGAGGAATAGACCAGTCTCTGGCTGACCCGACACAGTTGAACAAAGGCCTAGGAACAAGGCTTGTCCGCGCTCTCGTTGAACTACTGTTCTCGGACCCCACCGTGACGAAGATTCAGACCGACCCGACTCCGAACAACCATCGAGCCATACGCTGCTATGAGAAGGCAGGATTCGTGCGGGAGAAGATCATCACCACGCCTGACGGGCCGGCGGTTTACATGGTTCAAACACGACAAGCCTTCGAGAGAAAGCGCGGTGTTGCCTAACAACTCATTCAAGCCGACGCCGCTTCGCGGCGCGGCTTAATTCAGGTGTTAGCACTCATCAAAAAGATCATTGCGCTTACACACCGACTCAACGTCAAGCCTGTTCCTCACGGTCAAGATGTCATCGCCGTCTTTCAGTACCGTCTTCCGGTACTTGCTGCCGGGCGTGATTTTCCAGCGGTCAGCCTGCGCGCCTTCGATCACAAGCCAATCGTCCGCGCTCACATTGTCGCGTCCATAGTTCGACTGCAAGAATGTGTGGCACGCGTCGCACGGGTAGTGCTTGCGCGCTGTCTGTATCGTGCTGCTCAACACTCGCATTTCATTCTCCTGTGGATGAGTGCTAACAATTCATTCCAGCCGACGCCTGCGGCGCGGCTGAACTCGGGGCGTTAGATGCACTAAGCACATAATTGCTCACAGCCAAACTATCAGGTCAAGTCTGCTTTTATTATTTTTAAGCGTGCATAATAAGCCCTACACAAATTGGGAGATATATCATGAAAG
>NZ_JBMKIA010000092.1:0-1989 GCF_049238215.1 Enterobacter cloacae complex sp. IR5441 | reverse complement strand
TGTACAGTCTATGCCTCGGGCATCCAAGCAGCAAGCGCGTTACGCCGTGGGTCGATGTTTGATGTTATGGAGCAGCAACGATGTTACGCAGCAGGGCAGTCGCCCTAAAACAAAGTTAGCCATATGAACTCGGAATCAGTACGCATTTATCTCGTTGCTGCGATGGGAGCCAATCGGGTTATTGGCAATGGTCCTAATATCCCCTGGAAAATTCCGGGTGAGCAGAAGATTTTTCGCAGACTCACTGAGGGAAAAGTCGTTGTCATGGGGCGAAAGACCTTTGAGTCTATCGGCAAGCCTCTACCGAACCGTCACACATTGGTAATCTCACGCCAAGCTAACTACCGCGCCACTGGCTGCGTAGTTGTTTCAACGCTGTCGCACGCTATCGCTTTGGCATCCGAACTCGGCAATGAACTCTACGTCGCGGGCGGAGCTGAGATATACACTCTGGCACTACCTCACGCCCACGGCGTGTTTCTATCTGAGGTACATCAAACCTTCGAGGGTGACGCCTTCTTCCCAATGCTCAACGAAACAGAATTCGAGCTTGTCTCAACCGAAACCATTCAAGCTGTAATTCCGTACACCCACTCCGTTTATGCGCGTCGAAACGGCTAACCATTCCGTCAACGGGACGCCAAAATGCTGCGCATTTTGGTTCCCTCCGCTGCGCTCCGGCTCTCGTTACGTCCAACGTTAGCACCACTGAAACCCAGCTTTATTTAGCTCATGTTTATTCAAACGGCATTTAGCTTTTCAGGCGTTATTCAGTGCCTGTTTTGCCTTTTTTCCGGGCTTCGCCTGCATGGGCTGCGCAGGTTTTCAGTCTTTTTGGCCTCTAGCCCTTGCGTAGCAAGCGCAAGCAGCTATCGTTTTTGCAGTGCTGTGCCGCCTCGGTGGCGCAGCGTTTTTTCACGGTTAGCGCCCGTCGCCAAATTCAAGTTATCCGTTTTGGCTTCTGGTTCTAACATTTCGGTCAAGCCGACCCGCATTCTGCGGTCGGCTTACCTCGCCCGTTAGACATCATGAGGGAAGCGGTGACCATCGAAATTTCGAACCAACTATCAGAGGTGCTAAGCGTCATTGAGCGCCATCTGGAATCAACGTTGCTGGCCGTGCATTTGTACGGCTCCGCAGTGGATGGCGGCCTGAAGCCATACAGCGATATTGATTTGTTGGTTACTGTGGCCGTAAAGCTTGATGAAACGACGCGGCGAGCATTGCTCAATGATCTTATGGAGGCTTCGGCTTTCCCTGGCGAGAGCGAGACGCTCCGCGCTATAGAAGTCACCCTTGTCGTGCATGACGACATCATCCCGTGGCGTTATCCGGCTAAGCGCGAGCTGCAATTTGGAGAATGGCAGCGCAATGACATTCTTGCGGGTATCTTCGAGCCAGCCATGATCGACATTGATCTAGCTATCCTGCTTACAAAAGCAAGAGAACATAGCGTTGCCTTGGTAGGTCCGGCAGCGGAGGAATTCTTTGACCCGGTTCCTGAACAGGATCTATTCGAGGCGCTGAGGGAAACCTTGAAGCTATGGAACTCGCAGCCCGACTGGGCCGGCGATGAGCGAAATGTAGTGCTTACGTTGTCCCGCATTTGGTACAGCGCAATAACCGGCAAAATCGCGCCGAAGGATGTCGCTGCCGACTGGGCAATAAAACGCCTACCTGCCCAGTATCAGCCCGTCTTACTTGAAGCTAAGCAAGCTTATCTGGGACAAAAAGAAGATCACTTGGCCTCACGCGCAGATCACTTGGAAGAATTTATTCGCTTTGTGAAAGGCGAGATCATCAAGTCAGTTGGTAAATGATGTCTAACAATTCGTTCAAGCCGACCGCGCTACGCGCGGCGGCTTAACTCCGGCGTTAGATGCACTAAGCACATAATTGCTCACAGCCAAACTATCAGGTCAAGTCTGCTTTTATTATTTTTAAGCGTGCATAATAAGCCCTACACAAATTGGGAGATATATCATGAAA
>NZ_JBMKIA010000091.1:456-2037 GCF_049238215.1 Enterobacter cloacae complex sp. IR5441 | reverse complement strand
GTCTCAGGGAGAACTCATCTCGGGGCAAGTTTCGTGCTTAGATGCTTTCAGCACTTATCTCTTCCGCATTTAGCTACCGGGCAGTGCCATTGGCATGACAACCCGAACACCAGTGATGCGTCCACTCCGGTCCTCTCGTACTAGGAGCAGCCCCCCTCAATTCTCCAGCGCCCACGGCAGATAGGGACCGAACTGTCTCACGACGTTCTAAACCCAGCTCGCGTACCACTTTAAATGGCGAACAGCCATACCCTTGGGACCTACTTCAGCCCCAGGATGTGATGAGCCGACATCGAGGTGCCAAACACCGCCGTCGATATGAACTCTTGGGCGGTATCAGCCTGTTATCCCCGGAGTACCTTTTATCCGTTGAGCGATGGCCCTTCCATTCAGAACCACCGGATCACTATGACCTGCTTTCGCACCTGCTCGCGCCGTCACGCTCGCAGTCAAGCTGGCTTATGCCATTGCACTAACCTCCTGATGTCCGACCAGGATTAGCCAACCTTCGTGCTCCTCCGTTACTCTTTGGGAGGAGACCGCCCCAGTCAAACTACCCACCAGACACTGTCCGCAACCCGGGTAACGGGTCTACGTTAGAACACCAGCCATTAAAGGGTGGTATTTCAAGGTTGGCTCCACGCAGACTGGCGTCCACGCTTCAAAGCCTCCCACCTATCCTACACATCAAGGACCAGTGTTCAGTGTCAAGCTATAGTAAAGGTTCACGGGGTCTTTCCGTCTTGCCGCGGGTACACTGCATCTTCACAGCGAGTTCAATTTCACTGAGTCTCGGGTGGAGACAGCCTGGCCATCATTACGCCATTCGTGCAGGTCGGAACTTACCCGACAAGGAATTTCGCTACCTTAGGACCGTTATAGTTACGGCCGCCGTTTACCGGGGCTTCGATCAAGAGCTTCGCGTTGCCGCTAACCCCATCAATTAACCTTCCGGCACCGGGCAGGCGTCACACCGTATACGTCCACTTTCGTGTTTGCACAGTGCTGTGTTTTTAATAAACAGTTGCAGCCAGCTGGTATCTTCGACTGATTTCAGCTCCACCCGCAGGGGCTTCACCTACACATCAGCGTGCCTTCTCCCGAAGTTACGGCACCATTTTGCCTAGTTCCTTCACCCGAGTTCTCTCAAGCGCCTTGGTATTCTCTACCTGACCACCTGTGTCGGTTTGGGGTACGATTTCGTGTTACCTGATGCTTAGAGGCTTTTCCTGGAAGCAGGGCATTTATCACTTCAGCACCGTAGTGCCTCGTCATCACACCTCAGCGTTAATAAGGTACCGGATTTACCTGGAACCTCCGCCTACATGCTTAAACCGGGACAACCGTCGCCCGGCTGACATAGCCTTCTCCGTCCCCCCTTCGCAGTAACACCAAGTACAGGAATATTAACCTGTTTCCCATCGACTACGCCTTTCGGCCTCGCCTTAGGGGTCGACTCACCCTGCCCCGATTAACGTTGGACAGGAACCCTTGGTCTTCCGGCGAGCGGGCTTTTCACCCGCTTTATCGTTACTTATGTCAGCATTCGCACTTCTGATACCTCCAGCAACCCTCACAGGC
>NZ_JBMKIA010000091.1:0-446 GCF_049238215.1 Enterobacter cloacae complex sp. IR5441 | reverse complement strand
GCGGGCTTTTCACCCGCTTTATCGTTACTTATGTCAGCATTCGCACTTCTGATACCTCCAGCATGCCTCACAGCACACCTTCAACGGCTTACAGAACGCTCCCCTACCCAACAACACATAGTGTCGCTGCCGCAGCTTCGGTGCATGGTTTAGCCCCGTTACATCTTCCGCGCAGGCCGACTCGACCAGTGAGCTATTACGCTTTCTTTAAATGATGGCTGCTTCTAAGCCAACATCCTGGCTGTCTGTGCCTTCCCACATCGTTTCCCACTTAACCATGACTTTGGGACCTTAGCTGGCGGTCTGGGTTGTTTCCCTCTTCACGACGGACGTTAGCACCCGCCGTGTGTCTCCCGTGATAACATTCTTCGGTATTCGTAGTTTGCATCGGGTTGGTAAGCCGGGATGGCCCCCTAGCCGAAACAGTGCTCTACCCCCGAAGATGA
>NZ_JBMKIA010000090.1:0-2040 GCF_049238215.1 Enterobacter cloacae complex sp. IR5441 | reverse complement strand
TGGCAACCACGTTCTTCCTCCAAAGCCTGACTCAACCTTAAAAAGGCATTGTCCAGACTCTCCACTGACGTCAGGTCAGCTTTGTTTTCAGCACGACATTTCAACATTGGCTAGACATACAGTGTAACAGCTAAATTGAGATGTCCGTCTCTGACCAAATAGACATGTCCGCGCTACAGTCTCGCCACCGCGATCGCTGCTTTCAAAGGATGAGACTCATGACGGCATACGGAACGGAGTTTTTCTCGATGAACGATGTAAACCGACTCAGGATCCTGCAGGACGTTATCGACCGGCGTCTTACCACGCGTCTTGCAGCAACCCGACTTGAGATCTCTGACAGGCACTGCCGCCGGCTACTCGAGCGCTATCGTGAACACGGACCGCTATCGCGGGTTAACCGCCGACGTGGTCAGCCTAGTAACCGACAGTTGATGCCTGGCCTCGCTGAGCGTGCGCTGCGCATCATTCGCGAACGTTACGCCGACTTTGGCCCGACATTGGCCTGCGAGAAGCTTGCTGAGATTCATGACCTTTATCTTGCTAAAGAGACTGTACGTAAGCTTATGACCCGGGATGGTTTATGGATCCCTCGTAAGTTACGGCCACCTCGTGTGCATCAGCCACGCCCACGTCGGGCCTGCACCGGCGAACTCATCCAGATTGATGGCAGTGAACATCGCTGGTTCGAGGACCGTGGTCCGGCCTGCACGCTGCTCGTTTACGTTGATGATGCAACAAGTCGGTTGATGCAGCTTCTGTTCGTCAGTTCGGAGTCCACGTTCACCTATTTTGAAGCCACCCGGGGATATCTGGAGCGCTACGGTAAGCCTCTGGCATTCTACAGCGACAAAGCCAGCGTCTTCAGGATCAACAACAAGCAGGCCACCGGCGGAGATGGCCAGACTCAGTTTGGTCGTGCCATGAACGAGCTGAATATCACTGGTATCTGTGCCAACACCAGTTCAGCCAAGGGGCGTGTTGAACGGGCTCATCTGACATTACAGGACCGCCTGGTCAAGGAACTGCGGCTCCGCGGTATCAGCACACCTGAGGCTGCAAACGCCTTTGCTGATGAGTTCATGGAAGATTACAACCGTCGGTTTGCAAAGCCGCCACGTCACGATTTTGACGTACATCGCCAGCTGGATAATGGCGAAAACCTGCAGGCGACATTCACCTGGCGCGAGCAGCGTAAGGTCTCGAAAAACCTGACATTACAGTATGATAAAAAGCTTTATCTGCTTGAAGATAATGAAGAAAACCGGCGTTTTCAGGGGAAGTACATCGAGGTATGGCAATACCCGGATGGTGACATTGAGCTCCGGGCCAGCGGCACTTCCCTGCCCTTTACCACTTACGACCGACTGGGAGAACTGGACCAGGGCGCCATCATCGACAACAAGCGTCTGGGACGTGCCCTGGAAATGATAAAGCTGGTTCAGGACAAACGGGACAACACCCGCTCACAGGCCCTGCCATCACTGGACGGCCAGACCTCACGCAGAAAGAAACAACCCGGCAAGAAATCACAACGAAGTTTGGACCATAACGACATGCTGGAAGCCCTGCAGCAACTTCAGACCCGGAGTAAAGACATCTTCGGCAAAGGCTGAAACATAACCTACATGCGGACATTTCAATTTAGATTGATGTTCAGGATAAACGCGATAACAACCGTTCACAGGCGATCCCTGCCGGTGATGGCTCTTTGCGGCGGCGCAGAAAACCAACAGAGAAATAATCGCAGCGCTCACTGAACGGCGACGACATGTTAGATGCGTTGAAGACATTGCAGTCACGTTCTGAGAAAAGTTCCAATGTTTAACGAGCGATTAAAAAATATATTAAATCATTATTCTCTCATTTCTCTGTTGCAATACTGACCTCCCAGGGCCTGTGTAATTCTGTCACCAAATAGGGTGATGCTACCAACTTGCTGATTTAGTGTATAATGGTGTTTTTGAGGTGCTCCCGTGGCTTCAGTCTCCGTCTGCTGTCCCTCCTGTTCCGCTACTGAAGGCGTGATGCGTAATGGCA
>NZ_JBMKIA010000089.1:0-2172 GCF_049238215.1 Enterobacter cloacae complex sp. IR5441 | reverse complement strand
GCGCTTGTGGTGTGGCAGTCCCCTCGTAGTCAGCGGGGAATTCCGCTTCCTCGGCAATCCTTGCCCAGGCGCTGGCCAGCGCCTCGATGGTTGACGTGCTCATTTCCGCCGCTCCTGTGCTCTTTGGCGAATCAACCGGCCAAGGGGCCTCGACGCGAAAACCAGCAGCATCACGCCTATCGGATACCAGGTCGAGAAGACCACCAAGGCATCGAAGGCTGGCCGTCCGGTGTTGGTAGGCAGTACGGCGGTCACAGCCATCAACCCGCCGACCGTCCAGATGATGCGCCACACGTAGGGCATCACGCGGGGCACGTAGCCGTCATCGAAAGCGGTCTGGTAGTAGCGGCGCAGGCCGCGCTCGGCAAGCGCCTGGCGCTGCCGCTCCGACAGCGCATCCGTCCGGCCATACCAGCGCCGGAATGGTGGACAGCGCAGCAGCAAAGGGGTGAAGAGGATCATCACCGCCACGATCGCGACACCCCACGCCATGACGGCGCCGGCATCGGGCCGCTTGGCGTTCTCGATCACGGGCGCGAAGACGCCCGGAGCACCGATCATCCAGAACAGCGCAATGTGCTGATGGAAGGAGAGCTTCATTTGCTCATCCACTTGCGCAGCAGGCGCTTTTTCAGGGAGGCGCGTTCTTGCGGGTTGCGTCCCTTGTGATTGGCGATGCGATCCGCCGTGGCGGCCTGGCGCTTGACGGGCCAGTAGGAGCGGCCATCCTTGCCCATCGACCAGACGCTGCTGGCCTGGTTTTCCAGCAGGGGCAGATGGGCGCTCAGGGCTTCGGGCGACGCGCTGGTCAGCGCCGTGCGCTCACGGGTGCGCCAGCGCTGATGCCAGAGCTTCTTGTCCTCGCGCTCGCTGCCGCAGGTCGTGTGCCCGACGATGGGTGTTTTGCGGCGGCTGCGGCTCATAACGTAGTGGTCTCCAAGAACATTCAGGACTGATCCCAGGCGTCGATGGTCAAGACCTGATCGGCAGGACAGGCGGCTACGCGGTCGGGAACTGGATGGTGTTCAGTCTCATGCCGACCCCATTCGATTGATCGCGTCGCTTGCGGCACGCTGCGACGCAAGGAGGTTTGCGACCTGGTTTAGCAGCCGTGTCCGCTGCATGTCTGTTACCTATCTCCCCGACCGCTCATTGGACCAACTCCAGAGATTGGGCTCTATCGCTCAGCCAATACGAAACCGGCATTGGCTGATGCCACAACCGAGACTAACACAAATGGCTCGGTACCTGTATTTCGCGCCCCGTGCACTTGGCCCGGTCTTGCCACGGCTATCTCACCTTCCCTGAGGGCACGAACAATCCCATTGCCCTGAAAGTAATCAGCCATTCCCGACAAAACAGTCCACGTGTCTTGGCCGTGAGGATGAATGTGAGCCGCAATTTCCTGCCCGGGATGGACATGCCAAACCACGATAATTGAGTCTCGGGTTTCAAGCACAACGGAACGAATAGGCTCGCCTTCGGACGGCTGAACATACTCGGCTACAGAAAATATTCTCGATTCAACAGTCATCGGAGATCCCTCTTTCACAGTTGTCGTTACGGTCTTCATCGTCGGCATCCTGACGCACGGCGGGCAATTGCTGGAGCAACGCCGGCAGCCATTCCTGTACCGTCTCCCACACCACATCGAGGTTGATGTCGAAATAGCCGTGAGCCATGCGATTACGCATATTGCGCATGCTGCGCCACGGCACGTCGGCATGCGCCTGGGTGAACTCGACGTAGCCATCCATCACCTTTGTGGCCGCCTCGCCGATGACGATCAGGCTCATGATGACGGCCTGCTGGGTGCGCTTGTCGGCCAAGAAGTCGTCCTTGGCCATCCCTTCCACGAAGCTGCGCGCATCGGTTGCGGCCTGCTGAATGTGGTCGAGGTAATCGGGCAGGCGGTTCTCGCTCATATCGGTTGCGCCTCCGCGAGCACCTTGGCCCGGAACTTCGGCGGCAGGTCGCCGGGAGTCAGCAGATCGACGTCAACGCCGAGCAGCGATTTCAGTTCTTCTTCCAAATCGCCCAAGTCCAACAACGTGGCACCGGGCAGCGCATCGACCAACAGGTCGAGGTCGCTGCCATCCCGGTCGGTGCCATGCAGCACCGAGCCGAAGACGCGCGGGTTCGCGGCGCGAAAGCGGCCTACCGCTTCACGCA
>NZ_JBMKIA010000088.1:0-2208 GCF_049238215.1 Enterobacter cloacae complex sp. IR5441 | reverse complement strand
TCCCTGCGTCCGCTGATGGCCGGCAGCAGCCCGTCGTTGCCTGATGGATCCAACCCCTCCGCTGCTATAGTGCAGTCGGCTTCTGACGTTCAGTGCAGCCGTCTTCTGAAAACGACAAAAAAATGGGAAAGCAGACTCTATTCTGACGAAGCGGCGCGGCCCTGCCTGACATCAAGTTAGGGTATAGCCTAGATTGACATGCGCGATGCAACCCTTAACTTGCTTGCACCTATCGTTTCCATGCTAGCTTTATCGTAACGCTCAAGAAATTGGGCTTAATGCCGAAAACAATAAAATAAAACAGCCAACCCTTGAGGTTCTTATGCGCCAGAATTTACCAGTGACGGGTCGAAACTTAGAACTCCCAAAAGATGCCAATATTCTTTCGACTACCTCCCCTCAAAGCCATATCACGTACGTTAATCCTGACTTCATTAAAATCAGTGGTTTCACTGAGGAAGAACTATTAGGCCAGCCTCACAACATCGTAAGACACCCAGATATGCCGCCTGCTGCATTTGAGCATATGTGGAGTACATTAAAATCTGGCCGCTCATGGATGGGGCTAGTAAAAAATCGCTGTAAAAATGGCGACCACTATTGGGTAAGTGCTTATGTAACGCCAATAGCTAAGAATGGTTCGATTGTTGAATACCAGTCTGTAAGGACCAAGCCTGAACCTGAGCAGGTTTTGGCTGCGGAAAAATTATATGCTCAATTGAGAAGCGGGAAGGCCGCGAGGCCGAAATTGGCTGCTAGCTTTTCCGTGAAAATACTCTTGCTCATATGGGGTAGTATTATATCAAGCGCAATGGCTGCCGGCATGCTTACTGATACATCAATAAGCAGCTTATTGTTAGCCACTTTAATGTCAGGAAGCTTAAGCTCTGTTAGTGTTTTGGCTATTCTCTCTCCTCTTGGAAGACTGGTTGAAAGAGCCAGGAATATTTCCAATAACCCATTAAGTCAATCCCTCTACACTGGGCGCACCGATGAGTTTGGCCAAATAGAGTTTGCTTTACGAATGATGCAAGCTGAAACAGGCGCCATAGTAGGTCGCATAGGTGATGCATCAAATCGGCTTAGCGAACACACCCGAGGCCTACTAAAGGATATTGAGTCAAGCAATGTACTTACAGTTGAGCAGCAGGCAGAGACAGATCAAATAGCAACGGCAGTAAACCAAATGGTGGCAAGCATTCAAGAGGTTGCGAGCAATGCACAGCATGCTGCAGATGCGGCCGGAAGAGCAGACACTGAGACGGCATCTGGCCAGCGTCTGGTAGCCCACACAAGCCAGTCAATCACTGCCCTTGAAGGTGAAATTAGGCAAGCCACTCAGGTTATTCATGAGCTTGAAGGTCAAAGTAACGAGATATCAAAAGTTCTTGACGTTATACGAGGGATCGCCGAGCAAACGAATTTGTTGGCACTCAACGCAGCAATTGAGGCCGCGCGTGCTGGTGAGCAGGGGCGTGGTTTTGCTGTTGTCGCCGATGAGGTTCGCAGTCTTGCTGCTCGCACACAGCAATCGACAACGGATATTCAAAGCATGATCAGCGCTCTACAAGAGCGAGCGCAATCCGCTGTTACAGTCATGGAGCAAAGTAGTCGGCAAGCGCACACGAGTGTAGCTCACGCAGAGGAAGCAGCTACAGCTCTTGATGGAATTGGCCAACGCGTTAACGAAATTACCGACATGAACGCGCAAATAGCGACTGCGGTCGAGCAGCAGGGAGCAGTAAGTGAAGACATAAACCGCAGTATTATCAATATACGCGATGCTGCTGATACCAATGTACAGACCGGGCAGAATAATTTGCAAAGTGCGAAATCTGTCGCTCAGTTAACTAGCGCTCTGAGCGAACTGGCAAAACAGTTTTGGGAAAAACGAGGATAACGCTTTTCAGTATCTCGACAGGGATAACTTACTTTACCATCGGTTATCCCTTTTAGCCGCACAAATTTTAGCCATGGCTTTTCAGGAAGTCAGGGCTATCAGAATGGCCTTAGAAAGCCTAGTCAAAGAGCTGTCACGAGAACACCGTTAGCTTAGCGTACGATTTTTTCCGAATTCTGCGGTTCCCCCTTGATGAATCGCGGGATCTGCCACTTCTTCACGTTGTTGAGGATTTTACCCAGAAACCGGTATGCAGCTTTGCTGTTACGACGGGAGGAGAGATAAAAATCGACAGTGCGGCCCCGGCT
>NZ_JBMKIA010000087.1:0-2863 GCF_049238215.1 Enterobacter cloacae complex sp. IR5441 | reverse complement strand
CCTCCCTGCGTCCGCTGATGGCCGGCAGCAGCCCGTCGTTGCCTGATGGATCCAACCCCTCCGCTGCTATAGTGCAGTCGGCTTCTGACGTTCAGTGCAGCCGTCTTCTGAAAACGACATTTGAACCGGGAACCTTCCCTTTTTGGCTAGGCGTGAAACAATGGTCATTTTCCCTATACCCAAAATGACCAGGAGGCCCGCATGAAAGTCGCACGCATCTACCTGCGCGTGAGTGTCATTTTCAGAAGACGACTGCACGGAATATCAGGAGTCGGCTGCACTGGTGGATTGCAGCGCGGTGTACAGGGCCGTCTTGCTCACCTTGAGCCGTGTAGCGGCCTCTCGGACATTAAGCCCGTTGGCGATGTGCTCCCGCGCTCGCTGCAACTTGTCGGCGGTGACAACCGGCTTTCGCCCGCCCTTCCTCCCACGAGCGGCGGCGGCAGTCAACCCGGCCTTGGTGCGCTCGCGGATCAAGTCGCGCTCGAACTGGCCCAGCGCGCCGAACACGTGGAAGATGAGCCGCCCGCCTGGCGTGGTGGTGTCGATGGCTTCCGTCAGAGAACGGAAGCCGACGCCTCGCGCTTCCAGCGCGCCTATCGTTTCGATTAGGTGCGGCATAGAGCGCCCGAGCCGATCCAGCCGCCAGACGGCCAGCACGTCGCCGTCGCGCAGGTAGGCCAGCGCATCAGCCAAGCCGGGGCGGTCGGCCTTGGCCCCGGAAGCCGTGTCCTCGAAAACGCGCTCGCAGCCTGCCTTGCGTAGCGCATCCGTCTGCAAGGCGGTGTCCTGTTCCGCCGTCGATACCCGCGCATAGCCGATCAGTGCCATTTGCCGCCTCTCTTGTCCGTCATTCCGTCCGCCTATCTTAATGTCCGACAACCCGTTGTGCAATAACTTTGCTGGACAGTGTCCGGCATGGCCGACTAATGATCGTTTGGCGGACAAGGCGACTGGCATCAGCCGAACAGCTCGCTATGGGAGCCAAGCCGCGCCAGTCGCAGGGTGTCGGCGTCGGACTTGCGGTAGATCAGCAGCAGGTCGGGCTTGATGTAGCATTCGCGGTAGCCCGCCCAATCGCCGGAAAGATCGTGGTCGCGGTATCGCACATCCAGGGGCTGATCGGTCGCCAGCGCGACCAGAACCGGCTTGAGGTCATCATTCGTGCAGCGGACTCCTGATACTGTTCGTTCAATAGACGACTGCACAACAGCCTTCAAACCGCGTTGTCTGGTGCAGTCGTCTTCTGAAAATGACAGTGGCCAGCAAATCCAATCATGTAAAGAAAACCATCGTTATTTTTACGCCTATTTTGGATTGCGCAATCCAAAATTGAAACACTAGATATGGTGGCCGCGATCAGCTGCCGGCGCACAAGATGTTGTGTTGGTGATGGCTGTTGCTAAGTTCAGATCTGGACGCCAGAAGTAAATCAACAGCTCAACCAGGTGATCGCCTCGATGCGGTGAGACAAGTCCCCCCCTATTACAGGCGGCAGCTCGACCAGGTGGCCAACTCACCAGGCACCGGCAGCAGCTCAACCAGGTGATCGCCTCAATGTTGTGAGACAAGTCCCTCCCCTATTACAGGGCGGGCCTGATCTATTGTTGAAGTTTACCAACTAGGTTACACTTCAAAACACATCATTCTGATGAGGGCTTATTACATGAACCAATCACGACCGGCCACACCTGGCCAGATACTTGAAAGGGAATTCTTGGCCCCGTACGGAATCACTCAAACAGACTTGGCCACCCATACCGGATGGACAAGAAAGCACGTTAATCAGCTATGTCGCGGGCGAGTGCCTGTTACAGTCGATAGCGCGTTTATCCTGGCAGCAGCTACACGAACAGAGCCGGAATACTGGCTAGGGCTGCAAAGTGCCGTGGATCTATGGGACGCAGAGAATGACGAGGCGTTGCGTAGTCGTCTAGGACAGGTGAGGCCGTTAGCGGCATAGAAAGGGAAAACCCCGGAAACCAACTTGGCGGGCGGTTTACCGGGGTCTAAATTTGGTGGCACTTTCGGTGAGCTTGGCGGCAACCGAGGTGCCGGAGCCTGGATAAGGCTAAGGGTTGCACCTCCTATTATAGCGGGAGTGTACCCCTTGGCAAGTTAGGGGTGCATCAATAATGGCGCAAGCTCAGTTGTCCTTGTTCGGTCAGAACGAGGCAGAAACATATCACGACACAAGCGCAAGGGGCTTTTTCTCGCTCCTGGTGCAATGGCCAACCGGCAAACGTCAATCCTCTTTCCCTCTTGAGCAGATGCCAACAGTCCTTAATGCTGTTGATCATCGTCTTGATACCTGGCTATCACAGGCCGAGTTTATGCGGCCAAACAGGCGAGTCGTGAACCTCCTTCGGATTGGTTTGTTATTCGCTGATCTCGATACCTACAAGATGCCCTGGGCTCAAGGTCGCAAGCCTGAAGAACTGGCGGCGGCCATCACGTACTTTTGCCAGTCTGAAGGCATACCGCAGCCATCCATCATGGTCTATTCAGGGCGTGGCATTCAGGCTAAATGGCTACTGGAAAGGCCAGTACCTCGCCAAGCCCTGCCCCGCTGGAATGCTTGCCAAACCCATCTAATCAACAAGCTGGCCGAGCTGGGCGCTGATCCAGGGGCAAAGGATGCAAGCCGAGTGCTTCGCCTGGTCAATACCGTGAATTCAAAGAGCGGGGCCGTGTGCCGTGTGGTTCACGTACTGGAAGAAGGGGGCTTACCCATTCGCTACAACTTCGAGGGCACTGTTGCAAATAGTCGGTGGTGATAAACTTATCATCCCCTTTTGCTGATGGAGCTGCACATGAACCCATTCAAAGGCCGGCATTTTCAGCGTGACATCATTCTGTGGGC
>NZ_JBMKIA010000086.1:0-2899 GCF_049238215.1 Enterobacter cloacae complex sp. IR5441 | reverse complement strand
TATAACGAATGGCATCCGCATAGTGCGCTGGGTTATCGCTCGCCACGGGAATATCTGCGGCAGCGGGCCAGTAATGGGTTAAGTGATAAAAGGTGTCTGGAAATATAGGGGCAAATCCATTCACCACCATGGTCGCTGCCGAAGAAGATATAGTTCTTTTTACCCAGACATACTGCCCGTAACGCCCGCTCCGCTGCATTGTTATCAGGCTCTGCCAGACCGTCATCGCAGTAGTAGCACAGGGCATCCCACTGGTTCAGAACATAAGCGAACGCCTCGCCTAGCCGGGATTTTTTCGACAGGGCGGCGCTTTTCTCCACCAACCAGTCATGCAGGGATATCAGTAGCGGTTTACTTCGGGACTGCCTGGCTGCCAGCCGCTCAGTTGCCGCGAGGCCGCGTATTGCTTCTTCGATTGCGTACAGCTCGCTGATACGTTTCAGGGCTTCTTCTGCTGTCGCTGTTTGCGTGCTTATATAGACGTCATGGATTTTTCTTCGGGCATGGGCCCAGCATGCGGCTTCTGTAAGTGGCCCTCCTTCACGCTCCGGACTGAACAACCGATCATAACCCGCGAAGGCATCCGCCTGCAGAACACCATGATAATGGCGAAGATGCTGCTGAGGATGCTTCCCCTGCCTGTCCGGTGAGAAGGCGAACCACGCCGCTGGCGGATCTGACGAGCCTGCGCTTCGGTCATCGCGAACATACGTCCAGATGCGCCCGGTTTTCGTCTTCTTTCTGCCCGGCGCCAGCACCGGAACAGGTGTGTCATCAGTGTGCAGTTTGCGGCAGTCCATCACGTAGTGGTAAAGGGCTTCATCCAGCGGGGCCATTAACCGGCAACAGGCATCCACCCAGTTGGAGAGCAGCGCACGACTCAGAACCACCCCCTGACGGGCAAAGATTTCAGTCTGACGATACAGCGGCAGATGTTCGCAGTATTTCGCGGTTAGCACCCGGGCCAGCAGACCCGGCCCTGCGATACCGCGATCGATGGGACGTGATGGCGCAGGGGCTTCAACGATACAGTCACATCTGACACAGGCCTTTTTCACTCTGACCGTGCGGATCACTTTCAGGGCGCTGGAGACCAGCTCCAGCTGCTCCGCGCTGACTTCACTGAGGTACTCCATATCACCACCGCATTCCGGGCAACCCGTTTCAGATGGCTCCAGCCGGTGTATCTCACGGGGAAGATGTTCAGGGAGTGGTCGGCGGTGGCGTGACTGGCGAAGCTGACGCGTAACCAGTGGGTCATTATCCCGTCCGTTGTAGCGATCGCTTTGCTGCTCCTGCTGTTTCAGCAGGGCTTCGGCTTCTTCAACCTGTCGGCGTAGCTTTTCTGAGCGGGTACCGAACAGCATCCGGCGCAGTTTTTCTATCTGTGCCCGCAGGTGCTCTATTTCGCGCTCTTCGTTCTCTATTTTCTCTTCAGCGCGGGCCAGCGCCGAACGCAGGAACGACTCAGTCTCTGCAACGAGGCTGAGCTGACTGTCTTTCTGGCGAAGCGCGTCTTCCAGCGCGGCGATACGGGCGAGATAGTCCTGACTCATGACCTCATTTATAATGCGGCCATGTCCTTTTTACAACATTGTCAGTGAGTTAAGGCGTGTTGTTTTTGGCTGACGCCAGTCCAGCTTATCGAGGAGCATGGCAAGTTGTGAGCGGGTGATCGCTATTTTGCCATCGCGTACAGCAGGCCAGATGAACTGGCCTTCTTCCAGCCGTTTGGTAAACAGGCACAGGCCATCAGCATCAGCCCAGAGGATCTTCACGGTGTCACCCTTGCGGCCACGGAAGATAAACAGATGGCCGGAGAACGGATCCTCATCAAGTGCATGCTGTACCAGCTCGCCCAGACCATTGAACGATTTACGCATATCGGTGACGCCGGCAACCAGCCAGATACGGGTGCCCGACGGGAGGGATATCATTGGCTTCTCCCGGTCAGCTCGCGGAGCAGCACGGCCAACAGTTCTGGTGACGGGTTCTCAAGCGTCATTTTGCCGTGACGGAACTCAACACAACAGGAGGTGGCATTCAGCGCTGAGAACTGACCCGGGTCAGTGTTTGTTTCACCTGTTGGTTCTGGATCAGGTATCACCTCGACAGGCAGCATCATCGGCGATGATGGAGATTCGACAGCTGCCGGAAGGCGGCGTGATATACGGCCTTCATTCTGCCAGAGCCGCAGCCATTTGAAGAGGACGTTATCATTGATGCCGTTTTCGCGGGCAATCTGAGCAACGCAGGCTCCGGGGCGGGAAGCAAGTTCGACCATACGTAGCTTGAAGTCATTGGGATAATTTTTACGGGGTTCTTTTCGCCAGGATAGGGATTCCATACTTAGATGTCCGTCTGTACAGGTGGACGTCTAAGTTATCAGTACTGGCTTAATGGCTACATACGGCACTGGGTTTACGCTTACTTTATTATGGCTTCAAGCATATCTTCTTCGTTCAGCGAGCGCTGGGGTTTGTTGATGCTCGGAGCATGACGTCTTCGGGAAGGCTCATCACCAGAAGGTATCGATTGTGAGCGATTATTGTCCCGTTTTCTCTGGACCTGGCGCGAAACTTCAAGCACATGGCCCAGTCTTTTATTATCAACAATCGCGACGGGATCAACTTCCGACAACCGGTCGTAGGTGGAATAGGGGAGCTGTACATCATTCAGGCGCAGTTCCTTATGTCCGTCAGGATAATGCCAGACGTCGATATACTTACCGATGGCCCGGCGGCTGTCCTTGCTGTCTTCAATCAGATACAGCACTTTATCGGGCACTGTTGCAAAGTTAGCGATGAGGCAGCCTTTTGTCTTATTCAAAGGCCTTACATTTCAAAAACTCTGCTTACCAGGCGCATTTCGCCCAGGGGATCACCATAATAAAATGCTG
>NZ_JBMKIA010000085.1:0-3095 GCF_049238215.1 Enterobacter cloacae complex sp. IR5441 | reverse complement strand
GGCTATTTGCAAACTAAGGTTGGAATTCCATCATTCTAGCCTTAGATCTTTGATCAAGTGAAGTTGCTCACTTGGTTGGATTTTACCGTTTCCTGACGGCTTTTCAGAAGCGAGGGCTGGTTGGAATGCCTTCCAGCTAGAAGTCTTGCAGATGCTCTCCGGGCATTAACTCATTGTCGAATCTGCACCAGTATCACTAGGTTGTTGAGCGGGCGATTAGCTTTTTCACTGAGCCGCTGTACACTCGACTGCTTCAAGAAGCACTACTTACCATTTGCCTGCCGTAAGGTCTGTTCTTAGCTGGATTTTTTTGGGAGGATACGCAGTCATGACAACTCAATCCAGCTCAATACAATACGCTTACGCGCTAGACGGCGAGGGCACCCTCACGCACATTGGCGCTGCCCTGCGCTCACATACTTACACCTGCCCAGGTTGTAAGAGCCCCCTGACCCCGGTAATGGGCGAGTTCAACGCTAAGCACTTTCGCCATTCGGAAGAATGCTGTGCCCTTGAAACCTATCTTCACAAGTGCGGCAAAGAAGCATTCTTCTATCGCTACCAACAAGCTCTCAGCCGTGAAATGCCTATTAGCCTTGAGCTGGAGCGCCGGGTTGCCTGTAATGGTTCTCGTTTAGCCTTGGTTAGAGACGAAGCACGTCAGTGCGTAAAATCCGTGCCTGCACGCTACAACTTGACTCAATTTTTCGATCAGGCAGAGCTGGAAAAACACGATAAGGTCACAGGGCTGCGACCAGACGTGATGTTGTATGATACGACTGGCGAAAGGCGTTGCTACGTAGAGATTTGTGTCACACACCCCTGCTCTCAAGACAAGATCGAAGCCGGTATCCCGATTCTTGAGTTTAAGGTCCAATCTGCCTCTGATATTCAGATGTTGCTTACCGGGGCCTACTCGATCAAGGAGAAGATCCTGAGAGTATTCAACTGGCTTCCCCCGTTTCAATCTGTGGACACCTGTAGCGGCGTCTGCTCAGTAGGTAACGTGGATATGTCTGTCTGGAGTTTAAGTGGTTCCGGCCGACTCAACGAACAAACGATGCCGCTCGCTGAAGTGGATTTAACAATCAATTCTGACGTGAACACATGGCCTAGATCGTTAGGGGCCGCTGAGCTGGCTGATAACTTACGAGCTTTTATCCGTCACGCCGATCCTCATTCACTATTTCCCAACTGCATTATGTGCGAGCAAGCAGGCCGATGGGAGGATGGCTATCTGCAATGTCACAGTAAGGCAAAGATCGTTCCCTACACCGAGGCCCGTCAGTGCGCCAATTACAAGGTTAAGGCATGACCAAAAGACTGACTTGGGAGCAGAAAAGTATTGTCAGCCATGACACCGGACATGCGTTGGTAAAAGCCGTACCTGGTAGCGGG
Source organism: Enterobacter cloacae complex sp. IR5441 (assembly GCF_049238215.1). Classification (NCBI taxonomy): domain Bacteria; kingdom Pseudomonadati; phylum Pseudomonadota; class Gammaproteobacteria; order Enterobacterales; family Enterobacteriaceae; genus Enterobacter; species Enterobacter cloacae complex sp. IR5441. The sequence goes on along the minus strand of NZ_JBMKIA010000085.1, from coordinate 1,697 downwards.
AAAACAACCACACTTGTAAAGCGCGTTGAGCGGCTGGTCAAGACGGGAACTGATCCTCGCTCCATTCTGATCCTGATGTACAACAAGTCGGCGCAGGTGAGCTTCACGGAGAACTTGAAGACGGCACTGATGTCGAGCGTGATTCCAGAAATCCGCACGTTCCACAGCTTGGCCTTAAAGATTGTTGGTTACGGAGAACGCCAACAGATAATCAAGAAGAAAGACCTCATTACTCCAAGCGACTACCGCTATGAGCAACTGGTAAAGCAAGCCTACCGCTATGGCTTTGACCATGAGGCGAATTATATTGACCCCAATGAAATTGAAAACTTCGAGCTGTTTATTGCTCGCTGCCGGGCGGCGGCCGTAACTCCTGTTGATGCTGCCAATGATCCAACGTTCAGCAACATCAAACGGGAGTTTATTCACGCCTATGGCCGCTATTGTGAGCTGCTGGAGGAAAACAGTCTGCGAACCTTTGATGACTGTTTGATTGAGGCTGTCGCACTGTTGCGTAATGACAGCAGCCTTGGTGCCCACTTCAAGCACATCATTGTTGATGAATATCAGGACGTTAACCTGATACAGCATGACATGACCCGCTTGCTATCTAAGTCGGATACGTCGGTTATGGCTGTTGGTGATGTTAACCAGTGTATTTATGAGTGGCGTGGTGCTCGACCAGACTTTATCGGCGGACTGTTTGAAAGGCACTACCCGAATACGAAGGTGTTTCAACTGTCATGCACGTTCAGATTTGGCCATGAGCTTTCCTTGATGGCTAACTCGGTAATTCGGCGCAACTCTACAAAGCTGACCAAGCTTTGTGTCAGTCATCCTAGCACCCCCAAAACAGAGGTCAGATTGCACTTTGATAACTGCCTATCCAAGGTGCTATCAAACCTCTCGGTGAGCAGTGGAACACAAGCCATATTGTCCCGCACTAAGGCGAACCTTGCTGAGGCGGAAATTGCTTTACGCCTGTGTGGGCTACCTTATCGCTACCTCAATGGTTCAAGCGCATTACACACCCGCACCGAAATCGGGATACTGGTAGTTGGCGTCTTGCTGTCTGTGTACGGCGATCTGCGGCTACTGGAAAACCATCCCAACAAACAAGCGATTGTTTACGGCTTTCTGAAGGAGGCTGGTTTTAGATGGCAGAAAGGGCAATTCAAAGCGGCGCTCAGTGGATTGATGGCTCCGCACGCCGACCTATGGTCTGCTCTAGGTCAGTTATTCGAGGGCGCACAATACCAAAAAGATCGGCTGGGCAGGCTCGCCACTATCTGCCAGAAAGACGGAGAGGAAACGCCTGCTATCGATGTGTTACGACGCCTGAGTATGGAGGGTTTCATTGATAGTGTTGGCTCTGAGGGTGTAACTCGCACTGGATCGAACGACCAGCAACGAGGGGTCGTGAGGATCGGGGAGCTACTTGACTCCAGTAAGATCGATTCCCGCACGTTTTTAAACCTTATCTTGAATCCAGGCGAGGCTGCTACTGACTGCGATCCCTTCATCCTTTCCACACTGCATGGTTCCAAGGGGCTGGAGTGGGATAACGTAATACTGATCGGGGTCGTCTCAGAAAACGGAATCTATGGTCACTCCCGTTTTTGCAACACCGATTTTGACGATAAGTTGGCTTGCTTGAATCTATCCGGCGTCTGAATGGGATTTTATTCCCGCGCCTC
>NZ_JBMKIA010000084.1:0-3103 GCF_049238215.1 Enterobacter cloacae complex sp. IR5441 | reverse complement strand
GTTGCGGGTGACACACTGATGATCCGCACACGGGGCGGTACCGTTGAAAGCAGGGTGATCCAGGCCGTAAACGGCACGCAGCTGGTGGTCGCCACGCCTTTCACGGCAGAGCCGTTACCTAACGCTGTATTCGTCATCGATGCAGGGCAGTTGCGCCTGCAATACTTCCGCGTTACGAACCTGAGATTTGATGATGAAGAAAACACCTTCACAATCACCGGGGCCGAATATAACGCATCAAAATATGATGCGGTCGATAACAATGCCCGCCTGGACACACCGCCAATTAGTCTGATACCAACCGGCCTCGTCAACCAGCCGACCAATATCGTGGTAGCGAGCTATGACGCAGTGCGCCAGGGGCAGCGAGTGGCTACCCTGACGGCATCCTGGGATGCGCCGGTCGACAAGAACGGCAAACCACAGGCGGATGTCATAGCCTATCGGGTGCAGTGGAAGCGCGGCGACAATGAGTGGGTTAACGTACCGGAGACCGGTCTTCGCAATATCGAAGCGCCTGGCATCTTCGAGGGTGATTATCTGGTCCGTGTACGCGCGATCAACTCCGGCGGTGCATCGAGTCTCTGGGCAACTTCCGCGCTTACACACCTGAAGGGACGCGCGGGTGAGGTACCCAAACCTGTCGGGCTTAAGGCCTCCGAAGACGTCGTATTCGGAATCAACGTCACCTGGGGATTCCCGGCTAATACCGGCGACACCCTGAGCACTGAGCTGCAATACAGCATTGCCGCTGACGGCTCGAATCCGATGCTTTTGGCATCTGTACCGTATCCGCAGAAACTTTATCAACAGATGGGGCTGAAGGCGGGGCAGGAATTCTGGTATCAGGCACGGCTTGTCGACAGGATCGGGAATCAGAGCGGTTGGACCGACTGGGTGCGCGGGCAGGCCAGCATCGATGTATCCGATATCACCGATGCGATCCTGGAGGAGATTAAAGATTCCGAGGTATTTAAGGATCTGATTGAAAGTGCTGTAGACAGTAACGAGAAACTGGCCGAGCTTTCTGATGCAATTAAGGAGAACGCCGATGGGCTGGCTGCCGCCGTAGGTTCGAATAAGCAGACAGCAGAAGCAATCATCGGCAACGCGCTGGCTATTGCCGATGTTATCGTGCGCCAGACAGCCCAACAGGGCGCTAACTCTGCGACATTCGAACAGCTCCGGGAGGTGATCGCTACTGAAACGGAGGCGCGCGTAACGGATGTTACCCGTCTTGAGGCAAAAACTGCGCAGAACGAGGCAGGAGTTACCGAGGTAAGGCAGGCTCTGTCAGATGAAGCTCAGGCAAGGGCTACTGCTGTTGACCAGCTCACTGCGAGTACTCAGGTCATTTCTGATAAAGCTGATTCGGCTTCGAGTAAAGCTGACGCTGCATCAGGTAAGGCAGATGCGGCTGAACAAGCCAGCTCACAAAACACTGCTGATATCACCACGTTGCGACAGGTTGTCACAGACACGACTTCATCAATGGCATCCCGCCTGGAGGAGCTGGGAGCAAGAACCGATACTGCCAGCGGCGGCATCCAGAATAACGCTATCGCGCTAATAACGAGTACGCTGGCGCAGGTTGATCAGCGGGTGAGACTCAGCGCGCAGTACGGTGACAGCAAGGCCGGCATCGATCGTATTGATAACGTCATGGCAAGCGACAGGGAGGCAACAGCACGTTCGCTGCTAAGTTTGCAGACTGACGTGAACGGCAACAAGGCATCCATCAACAGCCTAAACCAGACGTTCTCCGATTATCAGCAGGCCACCGCCACGCAGATAAACGGCATCACGGCGACCATCAACGGGCACACTTCAGCGATCACCACCAACGCGCAGGCCATTGCGAACGTCAACGGCGACCTGAAGGCGATGTACAGCATTAAGGTCGGGTTATCCAGCAATGGTCAGCTTTACGCGGCAGGGATGGGGATCGGCGTGGAGAATACGCCGTCCGGCATGCAGTCGCAGGTTATCTTCCTGGCTGACCGCTTCGCCGTAACGCACCAGGCCGGAGCCACGGTGTCCCTTCCGTTCGTCATCCAGAACGGGCAGGTGTTCATCAACGATGCTTACTTCAGGGATGCCAGCATCCAGTTCGCAAAAATTACAGATTCACTGAAATCCAATAATTTTGTGACCGGGAAGACAGGCTGGAATATGCCGAAAAGTGGTAACGCTGAACTGAACAATGTCACCGTTCGCGGGGCTTTGTATGCAACGACTGGTAATTTCGGGTTTAGCGGGCCGAACAAGGCGACGGTGATAGACAGTAATGGTGTAACTATCAACCTGACCGGAGGCGGCCGTATCGTACTTGGAGAATGGACATAACATGCCAAGAGGACTACTGATTGATCTGAATGATGGCGGAAAGCGGATGGAGATAACGGCGGGTCTTCGGTGCCCGTCTTTTGGAGCCTACTTTGACAGTGGCTACCAGAAAGCAAAGTACGCTGATATTGCCGGTTATGTTTCCGGGGCGCAGGTGCTGTTTATCCCGCACGCGACAGCTTACCTTGATTCAGGGCTGCTTCATAAAATGAACTCGGTCACCATATCCGGTGGCCGCGTGACGCAGAACTCCACGATGAAGGATGTAAGCATCAGTGAGCGTGAAAGTACGTACACGTTCCCCGGTAGCCTCTGGCAGATATTTCCGTCAGGCCAGCGTAGTGGTGTGGGTCTTCTCATCAGCAACAGCACTGACTTCACCTCAATAACCAATGCCACGCAGTCAGGGCAGTGTATCTGGAAGGGGACCGTCAATGTCCCCACAGGCGGCTGGGCAGTTCCCACGATAGCGGGGTACGACAAGTCCAAATATATCATCTTTGGGCGCTGCAATAGCGGCAACACCGTCGATTTTGATGGCAACACGGTCAGGTTCTTCAGCCCTCCATCCACCAACGATGATGCTCCAACGACCGGCACGATAGATATTGTCATCTTTGCCAGTGGCGTGGCGCCGCAGCCGGGCACCGGGCTCAACATCTTCAATGCAGCCGGGGCCTGCACGTTTTCGACGACAAAGCGGCCTTTCGTCTACCTCAACCAGCTATGGACACCTTCGAAAAATGCCGTGAGCATC
>NZ_JBMKIA010000083.1:0-3385 GCF_049238215.1 Enterobacter cloacae complex sp. IR5441 | reverse complement strand
GGCACCGGGCAGCGCATCGACCAACAGGTCGAGGTCGCTGCCATCCCGGTCGGTGCCATGCAGCACCGAGCCGAAGACGCGCGGGTTCGCGGCGCGAAAGCGGCCTACCGCTTCACGCACTGCGCTTCGCTTCATGTCAAGCACAACAGACGGTCGCATGCGCATCCTTTCTTATCGAAACTCGTTGAGATGATATGCAATCAAGAATAGAATTTCAAGAACTATTTTCGAGAATCGCAATGCCTTGATTCCCGTGCCGCGCCGGTTGCCTTGGCGGGCTTGTCACAAACCTACGTTTTCAAGAAGAAGGAAACCGCATGCCCCGCCGTTCGATCCTCTCCGCCGCCGAGCGCGAAAGCCTGCTGGCGTTGCCGGACACCAAGGATGAGTTGATCCGTCACTACACGTTCAGCGAAAGCGACCTCTCCATCATCCGGCAGCGGCGCGGCCCGGCCAATCGGCTGGGCTTCGCGGTGCAGCTCTGCTACCTGCGCTTTCCCGGCGTCATCCTTGGCGCTGATGAGCCACCGTTCCCGCCATTGCTGAGACTGGTCGCCAACCAGCTCAAGGTCGGCATCGAAAGCTGGGACGAGTACGGGCAGCGTGAGCAGACCCGACGCGAGCACCTGGTCGAGCTGCAAACGGTGTTCGGCTTCCAGCCGTTCACGATTGGCCACTACCGGCAGGCTGTCCAGTTGCTGACCGAGCTGGCCATGCAAACCGACAAGGGCATCGTGCTGGCCAGAGCCTTGATCGAGCACCTGCGGCGGCAGTCGGTCATTGTGCCCGCCCTCAACGCCGTCGAGCGGGCGAGCGCCGAAGCGATTACCCGCGCCAACCGGCGTCTCTACGACGCCTTGGCTGAGCCGCTGACGGACGTGCATCGCCGTCGCCTCGACGATCTGCTCAAGCGCCGCGACAACGGCAAGACGACGTGGCTGGCCTGGCTGCGGCAATCCCCGGTCAAACCGAACTCGCGGCACATGCTGGAACACATCGAACGCCTCAAGGCGTGGCAGGCGCTCGACCTGCCCTCCGGCATCGAGCGGCTGGTTCACCAGAACCGGCTGCTCAAGATCGCCCGCGAGGGCGGCCAGATGACGCCCGCCGACCTGGCGAAGTTCGAGCCGCAGCGGCGTTACGCGACCCTGGTGGCGCTCGCCATCGAGGGCATGGCCACCGTCACCGACGAAATCATCGACCTGCATGACCGCATCCTGGGCAAGCTGTTCAATGCCGCCAAGAACAAGCATCAGCAGCAGTTCCAGGCATCCGGCAAGGCGATCAATGCCAAGGTGCGGCTGTTCGGGCGCATCGGCCAGGCGCTGATCGAGGCCAAGCAAGCGGGCCGCGATCCGTTCGCCGCCATCGAGGCCGTCATGTCCTGGGATGCTTTCGCCGAGAGCGTCACCGAAGCGCAGCGGCTCGCGCAACCCGAGGACTTCGATTTCCTGCACCGCATCGGCGAGAGCTACGCCACGCTGCGCCGCTACGCGCCGGAATTTCTCGACGTGCTCAAGTTGCGGGCCGCGCCCGCCGCCAAGGACGTACTCGACGCCATCGAGGTGCTGCGCAGCATGAACAGCGACAACGCCCGCAAGGTGCCCACCGACGCGCCGACCGAGTTCATCAAGCCGCGCTGGCAGAAGCTGGTGATGACCGACACCGGCATCGACCGGCGCTACTACGAACTGTGCGCGCTGTCGGAGCTGAAGAACGCGCTGCGCTCCGGCGACATCTGGGTGCAAGGCTCGCGCCAGTTCAAGGACTTCGAGGACTACCTGGTGCCGCCCGCGAAATTCGCCAGCCTCAAGCAGGCCAGCGAATTGCCGCTGGCCGTGGCCACCGATTGCGACCAGTACCTGCATGACCGGCTGACGCTGCTGGAAACGCAGCTCGCCACCGTCAACCGCATGGCGCTGGCCAACGAGCTGCCGGACGCCATCATCACGGAGTCGGGCCTGAAGATCACGCCGCTCGATGCGGCGGTGCCCGATACCGCACAGGCCCTGATCGACCAGACGGCGATGATCCTACCGCACGTCAAGATCACCGAATTGCTGCTGGAGGTAGACGAATGGACGGGCTTCACCCGGCACTTCGCCCACCTGAAGTCAGGCGACCTGGCCAAGGACAAAAACCTGTTGCTGACCACGATCCTCGCCGACGCGATCAACCTGGGCCTGACCAAGATGGCGGAATCGTGCCCCGGCACGACCTACGCCAAGCTGGCCTGGCTGCAAGCCTGGCACATCCGCGACGAAACCTACGGGGCGGCACTGGCCGAGCTGGTCAACGCGCAGTTCCGACATCCCTTCGCCGGGCATTGGGGCGACGGCACCACGTCATCGTCGGACGGCCAGAACTTCCGCACCGGCAGCAAGGCCGAGAGCACCGGCCACATCAATCCGAAATACGGCAGCAGCCCAGGGCGGACGTTCTACACCCATATCTCCGACCAGTACGCGCCGTTCCACACCAAGGTCGTGAACGTCGGCGTGCGCGACTCGACCTACGTGCTCGACGGCCTGCTGTATCACGAATCCGACCTGCGGATCGAGGAGCACTACACCGACACGGCAGGGTTCACGGACCACGTCTTCGCGTTGATGCACCTGCTGGGCTTCCGCTTCGCCCCGCGCATTCGTGACCTGGGCGACACCAAGCTCTACATCCCGAAGGGCGATGCCACCTACGAGGCGTTGAAACCGATGATCGGCGGCACGCTCAACATCAAGCACGTCCGCGCCCATTGGGATGAAATCCTGCGGATGGCCACCTCGATCAAGCAGGGCACGGCGACGGCCTCGCTGATGCTCAGGAAGCTTGGCAGCTACCCGCGCCAGAACGGCCTGGCCGTCGCCCTGCGTGAGCTGGGACGCATCGAGCGCACACTGTTCATCCTGGACTGGCTGCAAAGCGTCGAGCTGCGCCGCCGCGTGCATGCCGGGCTGAACAAAGGCGAGGCGCGCAACGCGCTGGCCCGCGCCGTGTTCTTCAACCGCCTGGGGGAAATCCGCGACCGCAGCTTCGAGCAGCAGCGCTACCGGGCCAGCGGCCTCAACCTGGTGACGGCGGCCATCGTGCTATGGAACACGGTCTATCTGGAGCGGGCCGCGAACGCCTTGCGTGGCCACGGTCAAGCCGTCGATGACGGCCTGTTGCAGTACCTGTCGCCGCTCGGCTGGGAGCACATCAACCTGACCGGCGATTACCTCTGGCGCAGCAGCGCCAAGATCGGCGCGGGCAAGTTCAGGCCGCTACGGCCGCTGCAACCGGCTTAGCGTGCTTTATTTAATGAGATGGTCACTCCCTCCTTCCCAGTACTATGCTGAGGACAGGCTTTCATTCGGAGAACCATCATGGAAAACATTGCGCTTATTGG
>NZ_JBMKIA010000082.1:0-3469 GCF_049238215.1 Enterobacter cloacae complex sp. IR5441 | reverse complement strand
TCAGCATTTTATTATGGTGATCCCCTGGGCGAAATGCGCCTGGTAAGCAGAGTTTTTGAAATGTAAGGCCTTTGAATAAGACAAAAGGCTGCCTCATCGCTAACTTTGCAACAGTGCCGGATTGAATATAACCGACGTGACTGTTACATTTAGGTGGCTAAACCCGTCAAGCCCTCAGGAGTGAATCATGACCGTAGTCACGACCGCCGATACCTCCCAACTGTACGCACTTGCAGCCCGACATGGGCTCAAGCTCCATGGCCCGCTGACTGTCAATGAGCTTGGGCTCGACTATAGGATCGTGATCGCCACCGTCGACGATGGACGTCGGTGGGTGCTGCGCATCCCGCGCCGAGCCGAGGTAAGCGCGAAGGTCGAACCAGAGGCGCGGGTGCTGGCAATGCTCAAGAATCGCCTGCCGTTCGCGGTGCCGGACTGGCGCGTGGCCAACGCCGAGCTCGTTGCCTATCCCATGCTCGAAGACTCGACTGCGATGGTCATCCAGCCTGGTTCGTCCACGCCCGACTGGGTCGTGCCGCAGGACTCGGAGGTCTTCGCGGAGAGCTTCGCGACCGCGCTCGCCGCCCTGCATGCCGTCCCCATTTCCGCCGCCGTGGATGCGGGGATGCTCATCCGTACACCGACGCAGGCCCGTCAGAAGGTGGCCGACGACGTTGACCGCGTCCGACGCGAGTTCGTGGTGAACGACAAGCGCCTCCACCGGTGGCAGCGCTGGCTCGACGACGATTCGTCGTGGCCAGATTTCTCCGTGGTGGTGCATGGCGATCTCTACGTGGGCCATGTGCTCATCGACAACACGGAGCGCGTCAGCGGGATGATCGACTGGAGCGAGGCCCGCGTTGATGACCCTGCCATCGACATGGCCGCGCACCTTATGGTCTTTGGTGAAGAGGGGCTCGCGAAGCTCCTCCTCACGTATGAAGCGGCCGGTGGCCGGGTGTGGCCGCGGCTCGCCCACCACATCGCGGAGCGCCTTGCGTTCGGGGCGGTCACCTACGCACTCTTCGCCCTCGACTCGGGTAACGAAGAGTACCTCGCTGCGGCGAAGGCGCAGCTCGCCGCAGCGGAATGAGCGAACGTCGATATAGCCCGCTCGCGACGCTGTTCGCGGCGACCTTTCTCTTCCGGATCGGCAACGCGGTGGCGGCCCTCGCGCTTCCATGGTTCGTCCTGTCTCATACAAAGAGCGCGGCCTGGGCGGGCGCCACGGCCGCTAGCAGCGTCATCGCGACCATCATCGGCGCGTGGGTTGGTGGTGGCCTCGTCGATCGGTTCGGGCGCGCGCCCGTCGCATTGATCTCGGGTGTGGTGGGCGGCGTGGCCATGGCGAGCATCCCACTGCTCGATGCCGTTGGCGCCCTCTCGAACACTGGGCTGATCGCTTGCGTGGTGCTCGGTGCCGCGTTCGACGCACCCGGTATGGCCGCGCAGGACAGTGAGCTGCCCAAACTCGGCCACGTCGCCGGGCTCTCCGTTGAGCGCGTCTCGTCACTGAAAGCGGTGATCGGGAACGTCGCGATTCTAGGTGGCCCGGCCCTTGGGGGGGCCGCAATCGGCCTGCTTGGCGCTGCGCCAACGCTCGGGCTGACGGCGTTCTGCTCCGTCCTTGCAGGTCTGCTCGGCGCGTGGGTGCTTCCCGCGCGTGCCGCTCGGACGATGACCACGACGGCGACTCTCTCCATGCGCGCCGGCGTCGCTTTTCTCTGGAGCGAACCCCTGCTGCGCCCTCTCTTTGGTATAGTGATGATCTTCGTGGGCATCGTTGGCGCCAACGGCAGCGTCATCATGCCTGCGCTGTTTGTAGATGCAGGACGCCAAGTAGCAGAGCTCGGGCTGTTCTCCTCAATGATGGGGGCTGGTGGTCTCCTTGGCATTGCCATTCATGCGTCGGTCGGCGCCCGGATATCAGCGCAGAACTGGCTGGCGGTGGCATTTTGTGGCTCTGCGGTGGGCTCGCTTCTGCTTTCACAGTTGCCAGGCGTGCCGGTGCTGATGTTGTTGGGCGCGCTCGTGGGACTGCTGACCGGCTCAGTCTCTCCCATTCTCAACGCTGCCATCTACAACCGCACGCCGCCAGAACTTCTCGGCCGGGTACTCGGCACGGTCTCGGCGGTGATGCTGTCAGCCTCGCCCATGGTTATGCTTGCGGCCGGCGCGTTTGTCGACCTTGCTGGTCCGCTCCCTGGCCTCGTTGTATCGGCCGTGTTTGCGGGGCTCGTGGCTCTACTCTCGCTCCGTCTTCAATTTGCTACAATGGCGGCGGCAGCCACAGCCTCCGCCCCAACCCATACAGAAGGTGAACACTGATGCCCCGCCCCAAGCTCAAGTCCGATGACGAGGTACTCGAGGCCGCCACCGTAGTGCTGAAGCGTTGCGGTCCCATAGAGTTCACGCTCAGCGGAGTAGCAAAGGAGGTGGGGCTCTCCCGCGCAGCGTTAATCCAGCGCTTCACCAACCGCGATACGCTGCTGGTGAGGATGATGGAGCGCGGCGTCGAGCAGGTGCGGCATTACCTGAATGCGATACCGATAGGCGCAGGGCCGCAAGGGCTCTGGGAATTTTTGCAGGTGCTCGTTCGGAGCATGAACACTCGCAACGACTTCTCGGTGAACTATCTCATCTCCTGGTACGAGCTCCAGGTGCCGGAGCTACGCACGCTTGCGATCCAGCGGACCCGCGCGGTGGTGGAGGGGATCCGCAAGCGACTGCCCCCAGGTGCTCCTGCGGCAGCTGAGTTGCTCCTGCACTCGGTCATCGCTGGCGCGACGATGCAGTGGGCCGTCGATCCGGATGGTGAGCTAGCTGATCATGTGCTGGCTCAGATCGCTGCCATCCTGTGTTTAATGTTTCCCGAACACGACGATTTCCAACTCCTCCAGGCACATGCGTAAACGGAGGTGTGCAGAGTCCCTGCGGCAGGCGACGAACACGACCGTCGTCGATTAGTACCGGTACGGTCGGTGGTATCGAAGTCTTGATCACCACTCAGGTCTACGGCTTACAAATGGTGACCATCCCGATACTTGCGTCAGAGCACCGGGCCGATTCTTTGACAGTGAATCACTCCCGTAAGGTTGTGCCGGTGTGGGTGTCCCGGGTCGAGACGATACTCCGCCAATGCGCCCAGCAAACAACCTGGCCATCGCAGGTGGTGGGGAGCGGTGTGGCGGATGAGTTGGACAAGTTGGTGTAGCAGCACGAGCACGGCGAGATAACATCGCAGGAGTTCGACATGCTCAAGAGACAGCTGATTGCGAATCGCGATGCAGATTCATAACCCGATTGCGGGTTGGCTTCACTCCACCATCACCGAGCAGACTAGCACGGCGGGCTCTGTTGCAAAGATTGGCGGCAGTCAGAGGTAGGCTGTCGCTCTGCGCCGATCAGGCGGCTGCTGCGAAATGGTGGTTGAGCATGCCCATGGCCTCCGTCAGCGCCGAGGGCCCAA
>NZ_JBMKIA010000081.1:0-3502 GCF_049238215.1 Enterobacter cloacae complex sp. IR5441 | reverse complement strand
GTTTCTCCGGCCCTAAGACATCAATCATCTGTTCTCCAATGACTAGTCTAAAAACTAGTATTAAGACTATCACTTATTTAAGTGATATTGGTTGTCTGGAGATTCAGGGGGCCAGTCTAGTGAACGTGGTGCCCTGCTGTATGGCCTAATCGGAACGTGCAGACTGAATGGCATCGATCCGGAAGCCTACTTCAGATATATCCTGAGCGTGCTGCCGGAGTGGCCATCGAACAAAGTGGCAGAGCTTCTGCCATGGAACGTAGATCTCACCAATAAATAGCCGTCAATACGGCGCTCACTTAACGCTTACATAATAAAGCTTCAGGGGAGCTCTGAGGCCATCTTTGGTAAAAGGTGAACTTGACGCAAATCAGAAAGGAAACCCCGGACTCACTGACCTATGGCGATATGTGCACTGTGTTGCAACCATGTCCTGAGAAGATTTCTGGGAAATGCAATTAACTTCAATGATATTATATACAAAGGAAAAAGTCGGGAAGCCGGGGTAAAGTTCGGGTGTCACAGAACCCCGAACCGCTGCGCGGTATCTGGAGATAAAGGCCATTCATGAAAATGGCCTAGAGGATAGAAGCAAAAAAATTAACGAGAAATGACCAAGTTATAGATCGAGTCTAAATTTTTGAATACATCATCGACTTCAAAGTGATGTGCAGTGTCTCTGTAACAGGTCGTTGTGAAAGATAGACCGCTAGGTTTTATCGCATTGATTTTATTGATTTTATCATTGGTTACATTATGCATGTGTCGTAAATATAATGGATATGAAAACACAGCCTGGTCAAATGATTCATTCGCAGCTACTACACGAAATTCATCAAGTGATTTGCGCAGTTCAGTTGGACGATCTTTATGTTCGCTCTTTTCAAGCATTGAACTCATTAATAACTCAGTGAATATCCATGGAGATTGGGTTCTAAACTCATCCCCATCACGAACGCATGAGTCGATTGTATTAATAAATATCAGACATTCAGATTCATGTATCATTTTTATTAATGCAGATGAAAGTATCATATTTAAATTGCTTGCAAGTTTATTGCAGTGCTCATAAATATAAGTATTTTCTTGCCCCGGAAACTTATTGTGCTTATTATTTAGTTCACGGAGTGCATCATCCATATACCCCCACACTTCTGAATCAACAAATGAACGAATGCCAAACTTTGAAAATAAAAAGTTTGCCAAGGCTATTGCCTTAGCTTTATCCACATGGCTATGGGAAATGAAAACATGTGCATTTACATCAGGGAACCAGATTCTTTTGAATTCTTCATAATTAATAGAATTATCAATAGAATCATTGCAACCATCTGATTTTGTTATTGATTCTCTAATTTTACTTATCGGATTTTGAAGTTTTAACTCCTCTGTTAATGTAGTCGAATAAGTACCATCCAATAGAAAAGAATCATCAGGTATTGAAAAGTTTAAGGCATGTAGCATGATTAATATCCTTTATTTAAAATAACACGAAAAAGATAAAAACAGCAACAAACATTGGTATATGGAAAAGAAGAATAGATGTAGAAATTAATGAGCTTCTATATGAAAGCATTTCACCCTTTAGTATATCTTTGTATAGCACAGGGTTTATGCTAAAATAGTTAATAGATTCTGAATTTGATTCAGCTAAGTAATTATATATCTTCCTGAAAATCCTCTCCTGTTGTAGATAATAAGCATCCAATAAACAGAACGCTATGGTGCTCACTATTAACGCAAGAAGTAAATAACCTGAATATTGGGATGCATCCTTTTTTAACGCAACAACTGCAACAAATAATGTTAGGTCCCATCCTTTAATATAAAACGAATTATTAGCCATTCTAGCTATGATCGCCTGTAGGAACCCTAACCCAGCAATTTTAGATTCAATAATGTTCACTTTTTGACCTGCCGCATGTACATAGAGAGACATACAGAAAAGGTAGCATAAACACCGTTTAATCAGAATGATGGTTCGCACAATAACGTTATGCTAAAGAGGCCGCTGCGGGAGAGATTTTCGCAGCGGCCTTTTCAACATATGGACATTTCTAACGAGCCAGTGATTGGACATTTTCACTGAGCTTTGACAAAATTTTGGGACTGGTCAAAACAAAAAGGCCAGCCCCGGAGGGCTGTTGTTCAGTACAGGGCAATGACAGGTTTTTTGATGCCGCAGGCGTGAGCGTAGCGGGTCAGTGTGTCGATGCTGGCTTTGGTGATGTTGTTTTCCAGGCGGGAAATAACCGGAGGTGTAACCCCCATGCGTTCAGCAACCTGCGCTTTTGTCAGGTTGTCATGTTTACGCCATTCCGCAAGTAGCTCTCTGAGCTTCTCCTTGCGTTCTTCTTCCTGCCATGCAGCGCGATATTCATCGTCCTGCATCCACTCGTTATGCAGTTCTTTATGACTTACCAGTTTCATTAAGTACCTCCGCTAACCGCTTTTTGGCGAGATCGATTTCTTTCGCTGGCGTTTTCTGTGACTTCTTGATGAAAACCCGGAGCATGATGATGGTATTGCCTTTGTGGTATACCCAGATGCCCCTAGCTATGTCCGTCCCCATCGTGCGGATCTCAAACAGTCCATCGCCCAGGGGCTTCGTATCCGGCTCCCGCAGTAATCGGGCGTCATACTCCAGCTTGCCGATGAGACGGTCAAATTTCACCCTGATTTTTACGGGTAATGCTGTGGCTTCTTCCCTAGCTTCCGGGTGATAAACGACGCTAAACATATGACCTCCCATTTTCATTAATATTAACCTATAGGCTAATTCCAGGCAAGGAAAAATTAACCTGTAAGCTAATATTGTTGGCAGTTATCGCGGCTACCCAGTTACTACACTGTTAGCGTGAGTTTTCGTTCCACTGAGGAACGGGGATTTATGCGCGTCAGCGCATGTAAGGCGGCAGGATGAAATGACGGGTAGCACTGAGGGTTAACCGCCGATACCAATGAGGGATCGAAAGGGATCGCCTATCCATCCCTTCACCCTGTAAAGCTATACCCACTAAAAGCGGCTCAGAGGCTTCTGTGCGCGGTCGGAGTGGTCACAACAAGGCGAAGCCGCAGTTGAGGCGTATCTCCGCGTTAGCGGGTCGTAAGAGCCGCTTACGAGCGTGTTAGCAAATCGTTTAGCGATATTTGCTGACGCATCCGGCGTGGCCGGATTTGTCCAATCCTTCGAGGGCTAACAGGCGAGCTGTTAGCCCTCGAAGGATTCCGATCTAAATGCCCCGCGCTTTAGCGTGGGGAGCTACTTTTGAGGCGTTTGCGCCGATGTTGTTCGGTTATCCACTTTTTAAAGGGGATAACAGTAAGGTATATATATTTTTGGTTTATCTTTTATTACGTAAGTAATTAAAAGATAAACCAAAAGGGCACTGTTGCAAATAGTCGGTGGTGATAAACTTATCATCCCCTTTTGCTGATGGAGCTGCACATGAACCCATTCAAAGGCCGGCATTTTCAGCGTGACATCATTCTGTGGGCCGTA
>NZ_JBMKIA010000080.1:0-3760 GCF_049238215.1 Enterobacter cloacae complex sp. IR5441 | reverse complement strand
TACGGCCCACAGAATGATGTCACGCTGAAAATGCCGGCCTTTGAATGGGTTCATGTGCAGCTCCATCAGCAAAAGGGGATGATAAGTTTATCACCACCGACTATTTGCAACAGTGCCGTAAGCTGCACCTCAAACCCCCGGATCAGGCTCTCCAGGCCATGCAGAAAGGCCTGCTCACCATCATCACTGTCCATAATCTGCAGCGCTTCCCGCAATAGCGGCGGCAGGTTTTCGTCCGGTGCTGCAGGGCGGTCGGTCAGGGCGGCAGTATGCTCCTGCTGCTCCAGTACGGCACCAAGGGTAAAATGACTGACCGCTGAAATCGCATATAACCCGTCGCGCAGTGAAAAGCCGTTTTCTGTCATAAAGCGTAACTGGGTTTCCACCGTATCATACTGTTTTTCATCAGGGCGGGTGCCGAGGTGCACTTTTGCCCCGTCACGGTAACGCAGCAGCGCCCGGCGGAAACTCATTGCATTATTGCGCAGAAATGACTGCCAGGATTCCCCCGCCGCAGGCAGTGAATAATCATGATGACGCGCCAGGATCTCCACCGCCAGCGCATCCAGTAACGCCCGTTTATTTTTCACATGCCAGTAAAGTGTCGGCTGTTCTATTCCCAGCTTCTGCGCCAGCTTGCGGGTCGTCAGCCCGTCAATCCCTGTCTCATTCAGCAGTTCCAGTGCCGCATCAATAACCGATTCTCTGTTCAGCCGTGCCATGACCGTCTCCTCCGATTTTCAGATTGACACTCTATCATTGATAGGGATATATTCCAACTCTATCAATGATAGGGAATTAACACAGGATCTGAAAAATGAATAAACCCGCTGTCATCGCGCTGGTGATTACACTGCTGGACGCGATGGGAATTGGTCTGATCATGCCGGTATTACCGTCACTGCTGCGGGAATATCTCCCGGAAGCGGATGTGGCAAACCATTACGGCATTCTGCTGGCGCTGTATGCGGTGATGCAGGTCTGTTTTGCTCCGCTGCTGGGCAGATGGTCAGATAAGCTGGGGCGCAGACCGGTGCTGCTGTTATCCCTGGCGGGTGCCGCGTTTGATTACACACTGCTGGCACTGTCCAATGTGCTGTGGATGTTGTATCTCGGGCGGATTATCTCCGGGATCACTGGTGCCACCGGCGCGGTTGCGGCTTCGGTAGTGGCGGACAGCACGGCGGTCAGCGAGCGTACCGCCTGGTTCGGCCGTCTCGGTGCGGCCTTTGGTGCCGGGCTGATTGCCGGGCCGGCTATCGGCGGACTGGCGGGGGATATCTCACCGCATCTGCCGTTTGTCATTGCGGCAATACTGAATGCCTGCACCTTTCTGATGGTCTTTTTTATCTTTAAACCGGCGGTACAGACAGAAGAAAAACCGGCGGAGCAGAAACAAGAAAGCGCAGGTATCAGCTTTATCACACTGCTTAAACCTCTGGCGCTGTTGCTGTTTGTCTTTTTTACCGCGCAGCTTATCGGGCAGATCCCGGCCACTGTCTGGGTATTGTTTACGGAGAGCCGCTTTGCCTGGGACAGCGCGGCGGTCGGTTTTTCACTGGCGGGACTCGGGGCGATGCATGCACTGTTTCAGGCGGTGGTTGCCGGGGCGCTGGCAAAACGGCTGAGTGAGAAAACCATTATTTTCGCCGGATTTATTGCCGATGCCACCGCGTTTTTACTGATGTCTGCTATCACTTCCGGATGGATGGTGTATCCGGTCCTGATCCTGCTGGCAGGCGGCGGAATTGCACTGCCTGCATTGCAGGGCATTATCTCTGCCGGGGCATCGGCGGCAAATCAGGGAAAACTACAGGGTGTGCTGGTCAGCCTGACCAATCTGACCGGCGTGGCGGGCCCGCTGCTGTTTGCTTTTATTTTCAGTCAGACACAGCAGAGTGCGGACGGTACGGTGTGGCTGATTGGCACGGCACTGTACGGTCTGCTGCTGGCAATCTGTCTGCTGATCAGAAAACCGGCACCGGTGGCGGCCACCTGCTGACCGGCGCTATACAGGCAGCGCTGTTGTGCGGTATGGTGGACGGCATTCGTGCTTATCGCCTGCCATGATAAGCCTCAGACACAGAGGAACCGTTATGAAATCACGCGCAGCAGTCGCCTTCGGGCCGGGTTTACCCCTTGAAATTGTTGAAATTGATGTGGCACCGCCGAAGAAAGGTGAAGTGCTGGTGAAAATCAGTCACACCGGGGTATGCCATACCGATGCCTACACGCTTTCCGGTGATGATCCGGAAGGTCTGTTCCCGGTGGTGCTCGGCCATGAAGGTGCCGGGGTGGTGGTTGAGGTCGGTGAGGGCGTGACCAGTGTGAAACCGGGCGACCATGTGATCCCGCTGTACACCGCCGAGTGCGGCGAGTGTGATTTCTGTACCTCCGGTAAAACCAACCTCTGTGTTGCCGTCCGCGAAACCCAGGGCAAAGGCGTGATGCCGGACGGCACCAGCCGTTTTTCGTATAACGGTCAGCCGCTCTATCACTATATGGGCTGCTCGACATTCAGCGAATATACCGTTGTGGCGGAAGTATCACTGGCGAAAATCAATCCGCAGGCCAATGCGGAGCAGGTTTGCCTGCTCGGCTGCGGCGTGACCACCGGGATCGGCGCGGTACACAATACCGCGAAGGTACAGGAAGGGGATTCTGTGGCGGTATTCGGCCTCGGCGGTATCGGGCTGGCCGTGGTGCAGGGCGCACGTCAGGCAAAAGCGGGGCGCATCTTTGCCATCGATACCAATCCATCCAA
Source organism: Enterobacter cloacae complex sp. IR5441 (assembly GCF_049238215.1). Lineage (NCBI taxonomy): Bacteria > Pseudomonadati > Pseudomonadota > Gammaproteobacteria > Enterobacterales > Enterobacteriaceae > Enterobacter > Enterobacter cloacae complex sp. IR5441. Next base: position 996 of record NZ_JBMKIA010000080.1, on the reverse strand, counting down.
GTTTGAGCTGGCAAAACAGTTCGGCGCCACAGACTGCATTAATCCCAATGATTATGACAAACCTGTTCAGCAGGTGCTGGTCGAAATGACCAAATGGGGTGTGGATCATACCTTTGAATGTATCGGCAATGTCAATGTGATGCGGTCGGCGCTGGAAAGTGCGCACCGTGGCTGGGGGCAGTCGGTAATTATCGGGGTGGCGGGTGCCGGAAAAGAGATTTCAACCCGTCCGTTCCAGCTGGTGACCGGCCGGGTCTGGAAAGGCACGGCGTTCGGCGGCGTGAAAGGGCGTACCCAGTTGCCGGGAATGGTGGAAGATGCCATGAGCGGCAAAATCGAGCTGGCGCCGTTTGTCACGCACACCATGGAACTGGATAAAATCAATGAAGCTTTTGATTTGATGCACGACGGCAAATCCATCCGCACAGTCATTCATTACTGATAACGTATTCAGGGAGATACTATGGAACGGATTGAACATCACGTCTGTTTCGGCGGCAGCCAGGAAGTCTGGCGTCACCACTCTGCGGTGACCGGCACGCCGATGACTTTTTCCGTGTTTCTGCCGCCGCAGGCAAAAACAGAGAAATGTCCTGTGCTGTACTGGCTTTCCGGGCTGACCTGCAACGAGCAGAATTTTATCACCAAAGCCGGGGCACAGCGTTACGCAGCGGAACACGGCCTGGTGATTGTCGCGCCGGATACCAGTCCGCGCGGCAGTCAGGTGGCGGATGATAAAGAGTACGATCTCGGCCAGGGTGCCGGGTTTTATGTCAATGCCACACAGGAGCCGTGGAAAGCGCATTATCAGATGTATGATTATATTCTGAATGAGCTGCACACCCTGGTAAGCGGGCATTTCGGCACATCGGAAAAACGGGCACTGTTGCAAAGTTAGCGATGAGGCAGCCTTTTGTCTTATTCAAAGGCCTTACATTTCAAAAACTCTGCTTACCAGGCGCATTTCGCCCAGGGGATCACCATAATAAAATGCTG
>NZ_JBMKIA010000079.1:0-3866 GCF_049238215.1 Enterobacter cloacae complex sp. IR5441 | reverse complement strand
CCTCCCTGCGTCCGCTGATGGCCGGCAGCAGCCCGTCGTTGCCTGATGGATCCAACCCCTCCGCTGCTATAGTGCAGTCGGCTTCTGACGTTCAGTGCAGCCGTCTTCTGAAAACGACACCATGTGCAAACGATGTCAGAATAGAGTTAAATTTCCTATTGATTGACATATTCCGTCAAAGGTAATAGATTTCATCCTGACACTTTTGCCTTTGGAGGCATCTTGCAAGGTCAACGCATCGGCTATGTCCGCGTCAGCAGCTTCGACCAGAACCCGGAACGGCAATTGGAGGGTGTTCAGGTGGCGCGGGTGTTCACCGACAAGGCTTCTGGCAAGGACACCCAGCGTCCCGAGCTGGAAAGGCTGCTGGCCTTCGTCCGCGAGGGCGACACCGTGGTGGTGCATAGCATGGACAGGCTGGCACGCAACCTTGATGACCTGCGCCGCATCGTCCAAGGGCTGACACAACGGGGCGTGCGCATGGAGTTCGTCAAAGAAGGGCTGAAGTTCACCGGCGAGGACTCACCGATGGCCAATCTGATGCTGTCGGTCATGGGAGCCTTCGCTGAGTTCGAGCGCGCCCTGATCCGCGAACGTCAGCGCGAGGGAATCGTGCTGGCCAAGCAGCGCGGTGCCTACCGGGGACGAAAGAAATCGCTGAACAGCGAACAAATTGCCGAGTTGAAACGGCGAGTTGCGGCAGGCGACCAAAAAACCTTGGTGGCCCGTGACTTCGGCATCAGCCGCGAAACCTTGTACCAGTACCTGCGGGAAGACTGACCATGCCACGCCGCTCAATCCTGTCCGCCACCGAGCGCGAAAGCCTGCTGGCACTGCCAGATGCCAAAGACGAACTGATACGGCACTACACGTTCAACGAAACCGACCTGTCGGTGATCCGTCAGCGTCGCGGCGCCGCGAATCGATTGGGCTTCGCTGTGCAGCTTTGCTACTTGCGATTCCCTGGCACCTTTTTGGGCGTCGATGAGCCTCCGTTTCCGCCCCTGTTGCGCATGGTGGCCGCGCAACTCAAGATGCCAGTGGAAAGTTGGAGCGAGTACGGCCAGCGCGAACAGACACGGCGGGAGCACTTGGTCGAGCTGCAAACGGTTTTTGGGTTCAAGCCCTTCACCATGAGCCACTATCGGCAAGCCGTGCATACATTGACCGAGCTGGCCTTGCAGACCGACAAAGGCATCGTGCTGGCGAGCGCACTTGTCGAGAATCTGCGGCGGCAGAGCATTATCCTGCCCGCCATGAATGCCATCGAGCGCGCAAGCGCCGAGGCCATCACCCGTGCCAACCGACGCATTTACGCGGCGCTGACCGATTCTTTGTTATCACCCCACCGTCAGCGCCTGGACGAACTTCTCAAGCGCAAGGACGGCAGTAAAGTGACGTGGCTGGCATGGCTGCGCCAGTCGCCTGCCAAACCGAACTCTCGCCACATGCTCGAACATATTGAGCGCCTGAAATCCTGGCAAGCACTTGATCTGCCCGCAGGCATCGAGCGGCAGGTTCACCAGAACCGCCTGCTCAAAATCGCTCGTGAAGGTGGCCAGATGACGCCTGCTGATCTGGCAAAGTTCGAGGTGCAACGACGCTATGCCACGCTGGTAGCGCTGGCCATCGAAGGCATGGCCACCGTCACCGATGAAATCATCGACCTTCACGATCGCATCATCGGCAAGCTGTTCAACGCGGCCAAGAACAAGCATCAGCAGCAGTTCCAGGCTTCCGGCAAGGCGATCAACGACAAGGTGCGGATGTATGGGCGCATCGGTCAAGCGTTGATTGAGGCCAAGCAAAGCGGCAGCGATCCGTTCGCCGCCATCGAGGCCGTTATGCCCTGGGACACCTTCGCCGCCAGCGTCACCGAAGCGCAAACATTGGCGCGGCCTGCCGACTTTGATTTCCTGCACCACATCGGTGAAAGCTATGCCACGCTACGCCGCTACGCGCCGCAGTTCCTGGGCGTGCTCAAATTGCGGGCTGCGCCCGCCGCCAAGGGTGTGCTCGATGCCATCGACATGCTGCGCGGCATGAACAGCGACAGCGCGCGCAAGGTGCCCGCCGATGCGCCAACCGCATTCATCAAGCCGCGCTGGGCAAAGCTGGTTCTGACCGACGACGGCATCGACCGGCGTTACTACGAGTTATGCGCCCTGTCGGAGCTGAAGAACGCGCTGCGCTCCGGTGATGTCTGGGTGCAGGGTTCTCGCCAGTTCAAGGACTTCGACGAATACCTGGTGCCGGTCGAGAAGTTCGCCACTTTGAAGCTGGCCAGCGAATTGCCGCTGGCAGTGGCCACCGACTGCGACCAATACCTGCATGACCGGTTGGAATTGTTGGAGGCGCAACTCGCCACAGTCAACCGCATGGCTGCGGCCAACGACTTACCGGATGCCATCATCACCACCGCGTCAGGCCTGAAGATCACGCCGCTGGACGCGGCAGTACCAGACGCCGCGCAAGCCATGATCGACCAGACAGCTATGCTGCTGCCGCACCTCAAAATCACCGAGTTGCTGATGGAGGTCGATGAATGGACGGGCTTCACCCGCCACTTCACACACCTGAAGACCAGCGACACGGCCAAGGACAAAACCTTGCTGTTGACGACGATCCTGGCCGACGCGATCAACCTGGGTCTGACCAAAATGGCCGAGTCCTGCCCTGGCACCACCTACGCCAAGCTGTCTTGGCTGCAAGCCTGGCACATCCGCGATGAAACCTATTCGACGGCGCTGGCCGAGCTGGTGAATGCGCAGTTTCGGCAACCCTTCGCCGGCAACTGGGGTGACGGCACCACGTCATCGTCGGACGGCCAGAACTTCAGAACCGGCAGCAAAGCAGAAAGCACTGGTCATATCAACCCGAAGTATGGAAGCAGTCCAGGACGGACTTTCTACACCCATATCTCCGACCAGTACGCGCCCTTCAGTGCCAAGGTGGTCAACGTGGGCATTCGTGATTCAACTTACGTGCTTGATGGCCTGCTGTACCACGAGTCGGACTTGCGCATCGAGGAACACTACACCGACACGGCAGGCTTCACCGATCACGTGTTTGGCTTGATGCATTTGCTGGGATTTCGCTTCGCGCCGCGTATCCGTGACTTGGGCGAAACCAAGCTATTCATCCCCAAGGGCGATGCCGCCTATGACGCGCTCAAGCCGATGATTAGCAGCGACAGGCTGAACATCAAGCAAATACGCGCCCATTGGGATGAAATTCTGCGGCTGGCCACCTCCATCAAGCAAGGCACGGTAACGGCTTCGCTGATGCTGCGCAAACTCGGCAGCTACCCGCGCCAGAACGGCTTGGCCGTGGCGTTGCGCGAGCTGGGGCGCATCGAGCGCACGCTGTTCATTTTGGATTGGCTGCAAAGCGTGGAGCTGCGCCGCCGCGTCCATGCGGGGCTGAATAAGGGCGAGGCGCGCAACGCGCTGGCCAGGGCGGTCTTCTTCTACCGATTGGGTGAAATCCGCGACCGCAGTTTTGAGCAGCAGCGCTACCGGGCCAGCGGCCTCAATCTGGTGACGGCGGCCATCGTGTTGTGGAACACGGTATATCTGGAGCGTGCCACCAGTGCTTTGCGTGGCAACGGCACGGCGCTGGACGACACATTGTTGCAATATCTGTCGCCGCTGGGGTGGGAGCACATCAACCTGACCGGCGATTACCTATGGCGCAGCAGCGCCAAGGTCGGTGCGGGGAAGTTTAGGCCATTGCGACCGCTGCCACCGGCTTAGCGTGCTTTATTTAATGAGATGGTCACTCCCTCCTTCCCGGTACTATGCTGAGGACAGGCTTTCATTCGGAGAACTATCATGGAAAACATTGCGCTCATTGGTATCGATCTG
>NZ_JBMKIA010000078.1:0-4200 GCF_049238215.1 Enterobacter cloacae complex sp. IR5441 | reverse complement strand
GAAAGTTTTATTTAGTAACTACAGCAAAGTATCAACATACCCAGGGCTGTAAGGAATCAACATCCTGATATTCAAACAGTAGCCACCTTAAGGTGGCTTTTTTATGGGCGAAATATGACGACGACAATCATCAAAGGCCGCGGTAAAGGTGGCAGCAACCAGACCCGAACGCCCGTTGAAGCACCGGACAGCATTCAGTCCATTGCAAGGGCAAAGGTGCTGATTGCTCTTGGGGAGGGTGAGTTCGCCGGCGGGCTTGACGGTAAAAATATTTTTCTTGGTGACTCATCTTCATACACGCCTCTTCAGAACGACGACGGAAGTTATAACTTCAATAATGTGAAATATGAGTTCCGTTCCGGTACTCAGGACCAGGACTACATTCAGGGCTTCCCTGGCATTGAAAACGAACTTCAGGTTTCATATGAGCTGAAACAGGCTGTGCCGTACGTGCGCGCGGTATCCAACACGCAGCTCTCTGCGCTGCGAATTCGCCTGGGATGGCCAACTCTTTTACTCCAGAAAAACAACGGCGACAAAGTCGGCACCCGCGTCGAGTATGCTATCGATCTGTCGGTCGATGGCGGGCCGTATGAAACGGTGGTTAACGGTGCTGTTGATGACAAAACCACGTCGCTTTATGAGCGCAGTCACCGCGTCAATCTTCCGAAAGCCTCGACTGGATGGCAGTTGCGGGTTCGCAGAATCACGCCGGATTCCACGAGCGTGAATATCGTCGACACCATGCGCGTTGTGGCCGTTACTGAAATTATTGACGCCAAACTTCGCTACGTTAACACAGCGCTGCTGTATGTAGAGTTTGACGCAAAGCAGTTCCCTAATGGCATTCCTCAGGTTGTGTGCAATCCGAAAGGGCGAATCATCCGTGTACCTGATACCTACGATCCTGAAACCCGCACTTACTCTGGTACATGGGAAGGTGTTTTTAAATGGGCATGGACGGATAACCCCGCCTGGATTTATTACGACATCATTCTGAACGAGCGTTTCGGGCTGGGTCAAAGAATCGACGCGACACAGATAGACAAATGGGAGCTTTATCGCATCGCCCAGTATTGCGATCAGCTGGTACCAGACGGAAAGGGCGGCAGCGGGACGGAGCCGCGTTTTCGTTGCAACGTCTATATCCAGGACCGTAATGACGCCTGGACCGTACTCCGTGATTTGGCAGGTATTTTTCGCGGTATGACGTACTGGGGCGACAATAAGATGTATGTCCTCGCCGATATGCCCCGTGATGTGTGGCATATCTATAACCACGCCAGCGTGGTTGAGGGTAAATTTACCTTTGCGGACCCGAGTGAAACCACCCGAAACACCGCCGCACTGGTGAACTGGTCAGACCCGGCCAACCACTATAAAGATACGCCTGAGCCTGTTTACGATAACGATCTGGCCATGCGCTTCGATTATCGTCAGCTCGAAATGACCGCAATCGGCTGCACCAGGCAGTCAGAGGCAAACCGTCGGGGGCGCTGGGCGCTGCTTACTAACGGTATTGGCGAGGTGGTGACTTTCAGCACAGGCATGGACGTTCCCCCTGTCGGGGAAGTGATCGGCGTGGCCACTAATGAGCTTGCCGGAAGAACTATCGGCGGCAGGGTGAGTACGGTTAACGGCCGCAACATAACCCTCGATCGCGCCGCTGATGTGAAAGCCGGTAACCGTTTGTTTTTGAACCTGCCATCAGGAATAGCTCAGGCCAGAACCGTCCAGGCCGTTAAGGGAAACACAGTCACTGTCACCACACCCTACAGCGAAACGCCGGAGGCTGAATGTAACTGGGGTGTGGATTCTGACGATCTGTATATAGCGCTTTTCCGTGTTACGGGAACGCGGGACAACAACGACGGTACTTTCGAAGTCACCGGGACGACTTACAACCCTGACATCTATTCCGCCGTTGATACCGGGGCAAGGCTGGACGAGCGTCCGATCAGTGTCATCCCTCCAGGGGTTCAGGCACCTCCTGGTAATATTGTCGTTGACAGTTACTCTACGGTTAACCAGAACATTGCTGTTACCACCATGCGTGTTGCCTGGGATGCTGTTCAGGGGGCAGTTGCGTACGAGGCTGAATGGCGGCGTGACAGTGGCAACTGGATTAGTGTGCCCCGAACGTCTTCTCTCGGTTTTGAAGTGCAGGGTATCTACTCCGGACGTTATCTGGTGCGCGTCAGGGCGGTGAACGCCAGCGACGTTTCATCAGTCTGGGCAACATCAGCAGAAGTAAATCTTACGGGTAAAGTGGGCAATCCGCCGAAACCGGTCGGCTTCATCGCTTCCGATAATGTGGTATTCGGTATCGAGCTGAGCTGGGGATTCCCGGCGAACACCGACGACACGCTGAAGACGGAAATTCAGTACAGTCTGACCGGGACGGAAGACGATGCGATGCTGCTGGCAGACGTACCCTATCCGCAGCGCAAGTATCAGCAGATGGGCCTAAAGGCTGGGCAAATTTTCTGGTACCGCGCGCAGCTGGTGGACCGCAGCGGAAACGAATCAGGGTATACAGACTTTGTGCGCGGGCAGGCCAGCATCGATGTATCCGATATCACCGATGCAATCCTGGAGGACATGAAAGGCTCCGATACGTTCAAAGACTTGATCGAGAACGCGCTGGACAGCAGCGGAAAACTGGCAGAACTGGCTGATGCAATCAAAGAGAACGCAGACGGCCTTGCTGCTGCGGTTGGCTCGAACAAGCAGACCGCTGAAGCAATCATCGGAAACGCGCTGGCTATTGCCGATGTTGTCGTGCGCCAGACAGCCCAACAGGGCGCTAACTCTGCGACTTTCGAACAGCTCCGGGAGGTGATCGCTACTGAAACGGAGGCGCGCGTAACGGATGTTACGCGTCTTGAGGCAAAAACTGCGCAGAACGAGGCGGGAATTACCGAGGTAAGGCAGGCTCTGTCAGATGAAACTCAGGCAAGGGCTACTGCTGTTGATCAGCTCACTGCGAGTACTCAGGTCATTTCTGATAAAGCTGATTCGGCTTCGAGTAAAGCTGACGCTGCATCAGGTAAGGCAGATGCAGCTGAACAAGCCAGCTCGCAAAACACTGCTGATATCACCACGTTGCGACAGGTTGTCACCGACACGACTTCATCAATGGCATCCCGCCTGGAGGAGCTGGGAGCAAGAACCGATACTGCCAGCGGCGGCATCCAGAATAACGCTATCGCGCTAATAACGAGTACGCTGGCGCAGGTTGATCAGCGGGTGAGACTCAGTGCGCAGTACGGTGACAGCAAGGCCGGCATCGATCGTATTGATAACGTCATGGCAAGCGACAGGGAGGCAACAGCACGTTCGCTGCTAAGTTTGCAGACTGACGTGAACGGCAACAAGGCATCCATCAACAGCCTGAACCAGACGTTCTCCGATTATCAGCAGGCCACCGCCACGCAGATAAACGGCATCACGGCGACCATCAACGGGCACACTTCAGCGATCACCACCAACGCGCAGGCCATTGCGAACGTCAACGGCGACCTGAAGGCGATGTACAGCATCAAGGTCGGGTTATCCAGCAATGGTCAGCTTTACGCGGCAGGGATGGGGATCGGCGTGGAGAATACGCCGTCCGGCATGCAGTCGCAGGTTATCTTCCTGGCTGACCGCTTCGGCGTAACGCACCAGGCCGGAGCGACCGTTACGCTTCCTTTCGTTATCCAGAATGGGCAGACCATAATTCGGGACACGGTTATTGGAGACGGGACGATTGGAAACGCCAAGATCGGCAGCTATATCCAATCTTCAACCTGGGACGGTACCGGGAACGTTGGCTGGCACATCAACAAATCTGGCTACGCGACGTTTAACAACGTGACCGTTCGCGGCTCGATTTACGCCACAAACGGTAATTTTTCTTTCAATGGCTCCGGCAATACAACGGTGATTAATGGTAATGGCGTAACCATTAATATTCCGGGTGGCGGCCGCATCGTACTGGGGACGTGGACATAAAATGCCGACAGGACTACTGATAGAACTAAATGACGGCGGAAAGCGCATGGAGATAACTGCGGGCCTGCGATGCCCGTCGTTTGGGGCCTACTTTGACAGTGGCTACCAGAAAGCCAAATACGCTGATATTGCCGGTTATGTTTCCGGGGCGCAGGTGCTGTTTATCCCTCACGCGACGGCTTATCTTGATTCAGGTCTGCTTCA
>NZ_JBMKIA010000077.1:0-4200 GCF_049238215.1 Enterobacter cloacae complex sp. IR5441 | reverse complement strand
GAAAGTTTTATTTAGTAACTACAGCAAAGTATCAACATACCCAGGGCTGTAAGGAATCAACATCCTGATATTCAAACAGTAGCCACCTTAAGGTGGCTTTTTTATGGGCGAAATATGACAACGACGATCATCAAAGGCCGCGGTAAAGGTGGCAGCAATCAGACCCGAACGCCTGTTGAAGCACCGGACAGCATTCAGTCCATTGCCAGGGCAAAGGTACTGATTGCTCTTGGAGAGGGTGAGTTCGCTGGCGGGCTTGATGCTAAAAACATCTTTCTTGGTGACTCATCTTCGTATACGCCACTTCAGAACGCCGACGGAAGTTATAACTTCAATAATGTAAAATACGAGTTCCGTTCCGGCACTCAGGACCAGGACTATATTCAGGGCTTCCCCGGCATTGAAAACGAACTTCAGGTTTCATATGAGCTGAAACAGGCTGTTCCATACGTGCGAGCGGTATCCAACACGCAGCTCTCTGCGCTGCGAATTCGCCTGGGTTGGCCAACTCTTTTGCTCCAGAAAAACAACGGCGACAAAGTCGGCACCCGCGTCGAGTATGCTATCGATCTTTCGGTCGATGGCGGGCCGTATGAAACGGTGGTTAACGGTGCTGTCGATGACAAAACTACGTCGCTTTATGAGCGTAGTCACCGCGTTAATCTTCCAAAAGCCTCGACTGGCTGGCAGTTACGGGTTCGCAGAATCACGCCGGATTCCACGAGCGTGAATATAGTTGACTCCATGCGCGTTGTAGCTGTAACTGAAATTATTGACGCCAAACTTCGCTACGTTAACACAGCGCTGCTGTATGTAGAGTTTGACGCAAAGCAGTTCCCTAATGGCATTCCTCAGGTTGTGTGTAATCCGAAAGGGCGAATCATCCGTGTACCTGATACTTATGATCCCGAAACCCGCACTTACTCTGGTACATGGGAAGGTGTGTTTAAATGGGCATGGACGGATAACCCTGCCTGGATTTATTACGACATCATTTTGAATGAGCGCTTCGGGCTGGGTCAAAGAATCGATGCGACTCAGATAGACAAATGGGAGCTTTATCGCATCGCCCAGTATTGCGATCAACTGGTATCAGATGGCAAGGGCGGAAGTGGGACGGAGCCTCGTTTTCGTTGCAACGTTTATATCCAGGACCGTAATGACGCCTGGACTGTACTTCGTGATCTGGCGGGTATATTTCGCGGCATGACGTACTGGGGCGACAATAAGATGTATGTCCTGGCTGATATGCCACGGGATGTGTGGCACATCTATAACCACGCCAGCGTTGTTGAAGGAAAATTTACCTTTGCGGATCCGAGTGAAACCACCCGAAACACTGCCGCGCTGGTGAACTGGTCAGACCCAGCCAATCACTATAAAGACACGCCTGAGCCTGTTTACGATAACGATCTGGCCATGCGCTTCGATTATCGTCAGCTCGAAATGACTGCGATCGGCTGCACCAGGCAGTCAGAGGCAAACCGGCGGGGGCGCTGGGCGCTGCTCACTAACGGTATCGGCGAGGTGGTGACCTTCAGCACGGGCATGGACGTTCCCCCCGTTGGTGAGGTGATCGGCGTGGCAGCTAACGAGCTGGCCGGAAGAACTATCGGTGGCAGGGTAAGTGCGGTTAACGGCCGCAACATAACCCTCGATCGCGCCGCTGATGTGAAGGCCGGGAACCGGCTGTTTTTGAATCTTCCGTCAGGCACAGCTCAGGCCAGAACCGTCCAGGCCGTTAACGGAAACACAGTCACTGTCACCACACCCTACAGCGAAACGCCGGAGGCTGAATGTAACTGGGGTGTGGACTCTGACGATCTGTTTATAGCGCTTTTCCGTGTTACGGGAACGCGGGACAACAACGACGGTACTTTCGAGGTCACCGGGACGACTTACAACCCTGATATCTATTCCGCTGTTGATACCGGCGCAAGACTGGACGAGCGGCCAGTCAGTGTCATTCCACCGGGAGTTCAGGCTCCCCCAGGAAATATTGTCGTAGACAGTTACTCTACGGTTAACCAGAACATTGCGATTACCACTATGCGCGTTGCCTGGGATGCTGTTCAGGGTGCAGTTGCGTACGAGGCGGAATGGCGGCGTGACAGCGGCAACTGGATTAGTGTGCCCCGAACGTCTTCTCTCGGCTTTGAAGTGCAGGGTATCTACTCGGGTCGCTATCTGGTCCGCGTCAGGGCGGTGAACGCCAGCGACGTTTCATCAGTGTGGGCGACATCACCAGAAGTAAATCTTACTGGTAAAGTGGGCAATCCACCGAAGCCGGTTGGCTTTATCGCTTCTGAAAACGTGGTATTCGGTATCGAGCTGAACTGGGGATTCCCGGCGAATACCGACGACACGCTGAAGACCGAAATTCAGTACAGCCTGACCGGTACCGAAGACGATGCGATGTTGCTTGCCGATGTGCCTTACCCGCAGCGCAAATATCAGCAGATGGGCCTTAAAGCGGGGCAGATTTTCTGGTATCGCGCGCAGCTGGTGGACCGCAGCGGCAACGAATCAGGTTACACAGAATGGGTGCGCGGGCAGGCCAGCATCGATGTATCCGATATCACCGATGCAATACTGGAGGAGATTAAAGAGACTGATACGTTCAAAGATCTGATCGAGAGTGCGGTGGAGAGCAGTGAAAAGTTCGCAGAACTGGCTGATGCAATCAAAGAGAATGCAAACGGTCTTGCAGCGGCGGTTGGATCGAATAAGCAGACAGCAGAAGCAATCATCGGCAACGCGCTTGCTATTGCTGATGTTGTCGTGCGGCAGACAGCCCAGCAGGGCGCTAACTCTGCGACCTTCGAACAACTCCGGGAGGTGATCGCCACTGAGACGGAGGCTCGCGTCACGGATGTTACTCGTCTTGAGGCAAAAACTGAGCAGAACGAGGCGGGAATTACCGAGGTAAGGCAGGCTCTGTCAGATGAAGCTCAGGCAAGGGCGACAGCTGTCGACCAGCTTACTGCGAGTACTCAGGTCATTTCTGATAAAGCTGATTCGGCTTCGAGTAAAGCTGACGCTGCATCAGGTAAGGCAGATGCGGCCGAGCAAGCCAGCTCGCAAAATACCGCTGATATCACCACGTTGCGACAGGTTGTCACCGACACGACTTCATCAATGGCATCCCGTCTGGAGGAACTGGGAGCAAGGACAGATACTGCCAGCGGCGGCATTCAGAGTAACTCCATCGCGCTAATAACGAGTACGCTGGCGCAGGTTGATCAGCAGGTGAGACTCAGCGCGCAGTACGGTGACAGTAAGGCCAGCATCGATCGTATTGATAATGTTATGGCAAGCGACAGGGAGGCAACAGCGCGTTCGCTGCTGAGTTTGCAGACTGACGTGAACGGCAACAAGGCAGCAATCAACAGCCTGAACCAGACATTTTCCAATTATCAGCAGGCCGCGGCCACGCAGATAAACGGCATTACGGCGACCATCAACGGGCACACTTCAGCGATCACCACCAACGCGCAGGCCATTGCGAACGTCAACGGCGACCTGAAGGCGATGTACAGCATCAAGGTTGCCGTGGATGCGAACGGAAAACAGTATGCTGCTGGTATGGGGATAGGTGTTGAGAATACTCCATCTGGCATGCAGTCGCAGGTATTATTCCTCGCAGATCGTTTTGCAGTGATGATGCAGGCAGGAGGAACCCCTACCATCGTATTCACCACGCAAAATGGTCAGTTGATAATCCGCGATGCTGTTATCGGGGAGGGGACGATCGGTAACAGTAAAATCGGTAATTACATCCAGTCATCAACCTGGGATGGAACAGGGAATGTCGGATGGCATATCAACAAGTCCGGGTATGCCGTGTTTAACAACGTGACTGTTCGTGGCTCGATTTACGCCACAACGGGTAACTTTGGATTCAGTGGGCCGAACAAGGCGACGGTGATAGACAGTAATGGTGTAACTATCAACCTGACCGGAGGCGGCCGTATCGTACTTGGAGAATGGACATAACATGCCAAGAGGACTACTAATTGATCTGAATGATGGCGGAAAGCGGATGGAGATAACGGCGGGTCTTCGGTGCCCGTCTTTTGGAGCCTACTTTGACAGTGGCTACCAGAAAGCCAAATACGCTGATATTGCCGGTTATGTTTCCGGGGCGCAGGTGCTGTTTATCCCTCACGCGACGGCTTATCTTGATTCAGGTCTGCTTCA
>NZ_JBMKIA010000076.1:0-4271 GCF_049238215.1 Enterobacter cloacae complex sp. IR5441 | reverse complement strand
ATCCATGGCCTGTGGAGCGGTTCACCGCCAGACACCCGAGGCAGGAGCCCGGTGCGTAAATCGCGCACGCCGGGATCTGTGCGGGGGGTATCCGGTAACGGGTATCCCTACCGCGACATATTTAACAGCGTGACGATAATCCAGATCGCCTGCCGGATAATGGTGCCAACTTACTGATTTAGTGTACGATGGTGTCTTTGAGGTGCTCCAGTGGCTTCCATCTCCATCAGTTGTCCCTCCTGCTCAGCTACTGAAGGCGTGGTGCGTAACGGTAAAAGTACTGCCGGACATCAGCGCTATCTCTGCTCTCACTGCCGTAAAACATGGCAGCTACAGTTCACTTACACCGCCTCTCAGCCCGGTACGCACCAGAAAATCATTGATATGGCCATGAATGGCGTTGGATGCCGGGCAACCGCCCGCATTATGGGCGTTGGCCTCAACACGATTTTACGTCACTTAAAAAACTCAGACCGCAGTCGGTAACCTCACGCATACAACCGGGCAGTGACGTCATTGTCTGCGCGGAAATGGACGAACAGTGGGGCTACGTCGGGGCTAAATCACGTCAGCGCTGGTTATTTTACGCCTATGGCAGGATGTGCAGGACGGTGGTGGCACGCGTCTTTGGTGAGCGTACTCTGGCCACGCTGGAGCGTCTTCCGGGCCTGCTGTCGGCCTTTGAGGTCGTGGTATGGATGACGGATGGCTGGCCGCTTTATGAATCCCGCCTGAAGGGAGAACTGCACGTTATCAGCAAGCGATATACGCAGCGAATTGAGCGGCATAACCAGAATCTGAGGCAGCATCTGGCAAGGCTGGGCAGGAAGTCACTGTCGTTCTCAAAATCGGTGGCGCTGCATGACAAAGTCATCGGGCATTATCTGAACATAAAACACTATCAGTAAGTTGGAGTCATTACCAACCAGTTCACCACCTACTCGCTCCGCGATTGTGGCAGTCTTCGAAATCCCCGGACGATCCGCCTTTATGAAAGTCTTGCTCAATTCAAATCTTCAGGCTTATGGGTTACTACTCATGCTTGGTTAAATGACCGTTTCGTCTTACCGGAATCCCAGCAGAAGAACTTGGCAGAGTTGAAACGATCTTTCCTTGATCCTGCACTCAAGCAGATAAATGAGAAAACACCTTTACTTGCTAAGTATAGTATTGATGATTCAGGAAAATTTCTGTTCTCAATAATTGATAAGCAAAATCCCGTCTGACATAAATCAGCACACATGAGCCTGTCATTTGACAAATTTTTGTCATGAAGATGGGCGGATTTCCACACAGCACCGGCGCCCGGTAAGGTGGGCGGATTCCCACACGGCACCGGCGCCCGGTAAGGTGGGCGGATTCCCACACGGCACCGGCGCCCGGTAAGGTGGGCGGATTCCCATATCGACATGTATGTAGCTTGTGTTATCTGTGGATTGTGCAGCTCAGCGGGTCGCTGGTCGTATGGCGGAGTGTCCCCCGTAACCGGCCGCGTGCGGCCGCTAACGCGCAGTACGGCGCCGCGTCCCGCAGACGGGCCGCCGTTCCCGCGCGCAGCACTGCGCACCCCGTGGGGGACGTACGGCAGCTGCGTGGCGGTGAGCGGGATTAGGGCTTTGCAGCTACCGTGTTAAGTTCCCTGGTGTCGCTGAAATAGTTGATGAACATCCCCCTAAGCGTCAGCAGCAAGCTGCCGCCGCTTAGACCCCGGAAATCACGCCCTTTACGTCGTAAACGCCGTAAAGCCCGCTCACCGGGGTTAAAAGGGATTACTTTGACTTCTTCATTGCTGTTCGCGAGTTAAGGCTAATCAGGGCAGGGGGTAGGGTGGCAGAATTTATAGCCCGGCAACCGGCTACGCCGGGCTTTCGGCGCCATTTTACAACACAGACGGCTTTGTTGAATAAATCGAACTTTTGCTGAGTTGAAGGATCAGATCACGCATCTTCCCGACAACGCAGACCGTTCCGTGGCAAAGCAAAAGTTCAAAATCACCAACTGGCCCACCTACAATAAAGCCCTCATCAACCGTGGCTCCATAACTTTCTGGCTGGATGATGAAGCTATTCAGGCCTGGTATGAGTCAGCAACACCTTCTTCACGAGGCAGACCTCAGCGCTATTCTGACCTTGCCATCACGACTGTGCTGGTCATTAAACGCGTATTCAGGCTGACCCTGCGCGCTGCGCAGGGCTTTATTGATTCCATTTTTTCTCTGATGAACGTTCCGCTACGTTGCCCGGATTACAGCTGTGTCAGCAGGCGGGCAAAGTCGGTTAACGTCAGTTTCAAAACGTTCACCCGGGGTGAAATCGCGCATCTGGTGATTGATTCCACCGGGCTGAAGGTCTTTGGTGAAGGCGAGTGGAAAGTCAAAAAGCATGACCAGGAACGCCGTCGTATATGGCGAAAGTTGCATCTGGCAGTTGACAGCAACACACATGAAATCATCTGTGCAGACCTGTCGCTGAACAATGTGACGGACTCAGAAGCCTTCCCGGGTCTTATCCGGCAGACTCACAGAAAAATCAGGGCAGCATCGGCAGACGGCGCTTACGACACCCGGCTCTGTCACGATGAACTGCGGCGTAAGAAAATCAGCGCGCTTATCCCTCCCCGAAAAGGTGCGGGTTACTGGCCCGGTGAATATGCAGACCGTAACCGTGCAGTGGCTAATCAGCGAATGACCGGGAGTAATGCGCGGTGGAAATGGACAACAGATTACAACCGTCGCTCGATAGCGGAAACGGCGATGTACCGGGTAAAACAGCTGTTCGGGGGTTCACTGACGCTGCGTGACTACGATGGTCAGGTTGCGGAGGCTATGGCCCTGGTACGAGCGCTGAACAAAATGACGAAAGCAGGTATGCCTGAAAGCGTGCGTATTGCCTGAAAACACAACCCGCTACGGGGGAGACTTACCCGAAATCTGATTTATTCAACAAAGCCGCACGCATCACCTCAATACCTTTGATGGTGGCGTAAGCCGTCTTCATGGATTTAAATCCCAGCGTGGCGCTGATTATCCGTTTCAGTTTGCCATGATCGCATTCAATCACGTTGTTCCGGTACTTAATCTGTCGGTGTTCAACGTCAGACGGGCACCGGCCTTCGCGTTTGAGCAGAACAAGCGCGCGACCATAGGCGGGCGCTTTATCCGTGTTGATGAATCGCGGGATCTGCCACTTCTTCACGTTGTTGAGGATTTTACCCAGAAACCGGTATGCAGCTTTGCTGTTACGACGGGAGGAGAGATAAAAATCGACAGTGCGGCCCCGGCTGTCGACGGCCCGGTACAGATACGCCCAGCGGCCATTGACCTTCACGTAGGTTTCATCCATGTGCCACGGGCAAAGATCGGAAGGGTTACGCCAGTACCAGCGCAGCCGTTTTTCCATTTCAGGCGCATAACGCTGAACCCAGCGGTAAATCGTGGAGTGATCGACATTCACTCCGCGTTCAGCCAGCATCTCCTGCAGCTCACGGTAACTGATGCCGTATTTGCAGTACTAGCGTACGGCCCACAGAATGATGTCACGCTGAAAATGCTGGCCTTTGAATGGGTTCATGTGCAGCTCCATCAGCAAAAGGGGATGATAAGTTTATCACCACCGACTATTTGCAACAGTACCTGAAAAAATTGTCTGTCATCCTCGTCTCCCGGAAGGTGTTGATTTCGACCATCATAATCCAAGAAGAAACCAATATCGCTGACTGTGAACAATTTTTACATTTCCCGATTTACATTTTTTCGGATCTGCGGTGAAAACCGAGAAAGAAGGATATGTTAAGCATATCCATATGCTTGACATCTGCATATGTTACACATATACAAACCAATATAGCAGGCATATACTACACATATGCACAAAAACATCATGCATGTTCAGCCCGGAGGAAAATCCATGCGCACAGTTTCGATATTTAAAAACGGCAATAACCGCGCCATCCGTCTGCCCCGGGACCTGGATTTTGAGGGGGTCAGCAAGCTGGAGATCGTCCGGGAAGGAGAAAGCATCATCCTGCGTCCCGTCCGGCCAACCTGGAGTTCGTTCGCGCTGCTGGAAAAAGCTGACGCCGGTTTTCTGGAAGAGCGCGAGAACGTGGTCAGCGATGAAGGACGTTTTGAGCTATGAAGAAAACCTATATGCTTAGACTGGCCCCCTGAATCTCCAGACAACCAATATCACTTAAATAAGTGATAGTCTTAATACTAGTTTTTAGACTAGTCATTGGAGAACAGATGATTGATGTCTTAGGGCCGGAGAAAC
>NZ_JBMKIA010000075.1:0-4283 GCF_049238215.1 Enterobacter cloacae complex sp. IR5441 | reverse complement strand
TTTGCAGCAGCAGGAAAACGACGGGGATATTGTCGGCACTACCGTAAAGTACCATATCGATCTTGCTGTAGATGGTGGTGCGTTCTCTACGGTCATGACAAGAACCGTGACAGAGAAACTCAGTTCTCTCTATGAACTGACCCATCGCATTAATCTTCCGAAAGCCAGTACAGGCTGGCAGATCCGCGTGGTACGCGACACCGACGACAGCACCAGCCAGATGTTGCAGAATAAAACGCAGGTACAGGCAATCACTGAGGTGATTGATGCGCGCCTGCGTTATCCCCATACGGCGCTGCTGTATGTGTCGTTCAACGCCAAATCGTTCAACAATATCCCGAAGGTTTCCTGTAAGCCTAAGGGGCGCATTATCCGCATCCCTTCGAATTACGATCCGATAGCCAGAACCTATAGCGGCACATGGGACGGGACGTTTAAGTGGGGCT
This sequence comes from Enterobacter cloacae complex sp. IR5441, assembly GCF_049238215.1. NCBI lineage: Bacteria > Pseudomonadati > Pseudomonadota > Gammaproteobacteria > Enterobacterales > Enterobacteriaceae > Enterobacter > Enterobacter cloacae complex sp. IR5441. The sequence goes on along the minus strand of NZ_JBMKIA010000075.1, from coordinate 3,837 downwards.
GGACGAATAACCCAGCATGGATCTGGTTCGATGTGCTCACTGAGCCGCGTTTCGGTCTTGGCCGACGCGTCACGGCGCAGATGCTGGATAAGTGGGAGCTTTACCGTATTGCCCAGCGTTGCGATCAAAAAGTACCTGACGGGAAGGGTGGTGACGGTACCGAGCCGCGCTTCATGTTTGATGTCTACATCCAGTCGCAGGCAGATGCGTGGCAGGTAATCAAAGACATCGCCGCAGGGTTCAATGGCATGACGTTCTGGGGCAACAACATGTTTAATGTTGTCTCGGACATGCCGGCGGATACGTCGAAGCTGCAAATCCTTACCCGCGCCTCGGTGGTGGGCAAACCGGTTTACTCGAGCGGCAGTGAAAAGACCCGCTTCTCCAGCGCGCTGATTAACTTCAGCGACCCTGACAATCATTATCAGGACCGCACAACAGCAGTGATGTTCCCGGACCTGGTTAAGCAGTTCAAGTTTAAACAGACGCAGATCACCGCAATCGGCTGTACGCGCGAGAGCGAAGCACAGCGCCGTGGCGGGTGGGCGGTGTATTCCAACTCACTCGACCGGATTATTACGCTACAGACCGGGCTTGATGGCTATGTCTACGTGCCGGGTACCGTGTTTGCATTTGCTGACGAACGCCTTTCAGGGCGTGTTTATGGCGGGCGTATAACCGGATATAACGCCGGGTTGAAGGCTGTGACAACCGATCGGGGAACCAGTGCCGTTGCGGGTGACACACTGATGATCCGCACACGGGGCGGTACCGTTGAAAGCAGGGTGATCCAGGCCGTAAACGGCACGCAGCTGGTGGTCGCCACGCCTTTCACGGCAGAGCCGTTACCCAACGCTGTATTCGTCATCGATGCCGGGCAGTTGCGCCTGCAATACTTCCGCGTTACGAACCTGAAATTTGATGATGAAGAAAACACCTTCACAGTCACCGGGGCCGAATATAATGCATCAAAATATGATGCGGTCGATAACAATGCCCGCCTGGACACGCCGCCAATTAGTCTGATACCAACCGGCCTCGTCAACCAGCCGACCAATATCGTGGTAGCGAGCTATGATGCAGTGCGCCAGGGGCATCGAGTGGCTACCCTGACGGCATCCTGGGATGCGCCGGTCGACAAGAACGGCAAACCACAGGCGGATGTCATAGCCTATCGGGTGCAGTGGAAGCGCGGCGACAATGAGTGGGTTAACGTACCGGAGACCGGTCTTCGCAATATCGAAGTGCCTGGCATCTTCGAGGGTGATTATCTGGTCCGTGTACGCGCGATCAACTCCGGCGGTGCATCGAGTCTCTGGGCAACTTCCGCGCTTACACACCTGAAGGGACGCGCGGGTGATGTACCCAAACCTGTCGGGCTTAAAGCCTCCGAAGACGTCGTATTCGGAATCAACGTCACCTGGGGATTCCCGGCTAATACCGGCGACACCCTGAGCACTGAGCTGCAATACAGCATTGCTGCTGACGGTTCGAATCCGATGCTTTTGGCATCTGTACCGTATCCGCAGAAACTTTATCAACAAATGGGGCTGAAGGCGGGGCAGGAATTCTGGTACCAGGCGCGGCTTGTCGACAGGATCGGGAATCAGAGCGGTTGGACCGACTGGGTGCGCGGGCAGGCCAGCATCGATGTATCCGATATCACCGATGCAATCCTGGAGGACATGAAAGGCTCCGATACGTTCAAAGACTTGATCGAGAACGCGGTGGACAGCAGCGGAAAACTGGCAGAACTGGCTGATGCAATCAAAGAGAACGCAGACGGCCTTGCTGCTGCGGTTGGCTCGAACAAGCAGACCGCTGAAGCAATCATCGGAAACGCGCTGGCTATTGCCGATGTTGTCGTGCGCCAGACAGCCCAACAGGGCGCTAACTCTGCGACTTTCGAACAGCTCCGGGAGGTGATCGCTACTGAGACGGAGGCACGCGTAACGGATGTTACCCGTCTTGAGGCAAAAACAGCGCAGAACGTAGCGGGAATTACCGAGGTAAGGCAGGCTCTGTCAGATGAAGCTCAGGCAAGGGCTACTGCTGTTGATCAGCTCACTGCGAGTACTCAGGTCATTTCTGATAAAGCTGATTCGGCTTCGAGTAAAGCTGATGCTGCATCAGGTAAGGCAGATGCAGCTGAACAAGCCAGCTCACAAAACACTGCTGATATCACCACGTTGCGACAGGTTGTCACCGACACGACTTCATCAATGGCATCCCGCCTGGAGGAGCTGGGAGCAAGAACCGATACTGCCAGCGGCGGCATCCAGAATAACGCTATCGCGCTAATAACGAGTACGCTGGCGCAGGTTGATCAGCAGGTGAGACTCAGCGCGCAGTACGGTGACAGCAAGGCCGGCATCGATCGTATTGATAACGTCATGGCAAGCGACAGGGAGGCAACGGCGCGTTCGCTGCTGAGTTTGCAGACTGACGTGAACGGCAACAAGGCATCCATCAACAGCCTGAACCAGACGTTCTCCGATTACCAGCAGGCCACGGCCACGCAGATAAACGGCATTACGGCGACCATCAACGGGCATACGTCAGCCATTACTACTAACGCTCAGGCCATCGCGAACGTTAACGGGGACCTGAAGGCGATGTACAGTATCAAGGTCGGGTTATCCAGCAATGGTCAGTATTACGCGGCAGGGATGGGGATCGGCGTGGAGAATACGCCGTCCGGCATGCAGTCGCAGGTTATCTTCCTGGCTGACCGCTTCGCCGTTACTCACCAGGCAGGAGCGACCGTTACGCTTCCGTTCGTTATCCAGAACGGGCAGACCATAATCCGGGACACGGTCATTGGAGACGGGACGATTGGAAACGCCAAGATCGGCAGCTATATCCAATCTTCAACCTGGGACGGCACCGGGAACGTTGGCTGGCACATCAACAAATCTGGCTACGCGACGTTTAACAACGTGACCGTTCGCGGCTCGATTTACGCCACAAACGGTAATTTTTCTTTCAATGGCTCCGGCAACACAACGGTGATTAATGGTAATGGCGTAACCATTAATATTCCGGGTGGCGGCCGCATCGTACTGGGGACGTGGACATAAAATGCCGACAGGACTACTGATAGAACTAAATGACGGCGGAAAGCGCATGGAGATAACTGCGGGCCTGCGATGCCCGTCGTTTGGGGCCAACTTTGACAGTGGCTACCAGAAAGCCAAGTACGCTGATGTTGCCGGTTATGTTTCCGGGGCGCAGGTGCTGTTTATCCCTCACGCGACGGCTTATCTTGATTCAGGGCTGCTTCATAAAATGAACTCGGTCACCATATCCGGTGGCCGCGTGACGCAGAACTCCACGATGAAGGATGTAAGCATCAGTGAGCGTGAAAGTACGTACACGTTCCCCGGTAGCCTCTGGCAGATATTTCCGTCAGGCCAGCGTAGTGGTGTGGGTCTTCTCATCAGCAACAGCACTGACTTCACCTCAATAACCAATGCCACGCAGTCAGGGCAGTGTATCTGGAAGGGGACCGTCAATGTCCCCACAGGCGGCTGGGCAGTTCCCACGATAGCGGGGTACGACAAGTCCAAATATATCGTCTTTGGGCGCTGCAATAGCGGCAACACCGTCGATTTCGATGGCAACACGGTCAGGTTCTTCAGCCCTCCATCCACCAACGATGATGCTCCAACGACCGGCACGATAGATATTGTCATCTTTGCCAGTGGCGTGGCGCCGGAGCCGGGCACCGGGCTCAACATCTTCAATGCAGCCGGGGCCTGCACGTTTTCGACGACAAAGCGGCCTTTCGTCTACCTCAACCAGCTATGGACACCTTCGAAAAATGCCGTGAGCATC
>NZ_JBMKIA010000074.1:0-4710 GCF_049238215.1 Enterobacter cloacae complex sp. IR5441 | reverse complement strand
CAGCATTTTATTATGGTGATCCCCTGGGCGAAATGCGCCTGGTAAGCAGAGTTTTTGAAATGTAAGGCCTTTGAATAAGACAAAAGGCTGCCTCATCGCTAACTTTGCAACAGTGCCCAGTTGTGCGGATCGAGCCCCTGCAGGCAGGAGAGCGCGGTCAGATAGTGGCTGTGCAAGTGGACGATCGCCTTGCAGGCCGGGTTGTGCAAATAGACCGCCCGGTGAAAAGTGACCTCTTTCGACGGTTTGTCGCCGGAGATCCATTCCCCTTGCAGCGTCACCACCGACAACCGCTGAGCCTGCAGTTCGCCGAGGCAGGCGCCGGTCGGCGTCGCCAGCAGGTTGCCGTCCGGCAGCAGCAGCGACAGATTGCCAGCGGAGCCGGTGGCATAGCCGCGGCTAAACAACGAGGCGCCAATCTGCACCATTTCCTCTCGCAGTTGTTGCTCAGTCATGACGAAACTCCTGCTGGGCACGGGCAAAGAACTGGATATCGCCGAAGTTACCTGACTTCAGCGCCAGGGAGAGCGGCTGGCGGGTGTCACGCACCCAGGGCACGCCAGGGGAGATGGTCGGCCCAATATGGAACGCCTCAACCCCCAGGGTCTGCGCCACAATGCTCGACGTTTCCCCTCCGGCCACAATAAAGCGGGTAAATCCGTTCGCCTTCAGGGCGGCGGCAAGAGCGGCAAACAGCTGTTCCACCCGTTCGCTGCTGGCCTTGTCGCCATACTGCGCCTGGATCCGCTGCAGCGTTTGCGGCTCGGTGGTGGCATAGATCATCGGCGCCAGCGGCGCATCGCGCTGCGCGTCCACCCAGTCAGTCAGCGTCCTGACGTAGCTCTCCAGATCGGTAAAGCAGGCGCTTAAGTCGACGGCGCGGGCGGGGGCCTGTTGACGATAGGCCGCCACCTGGCTGTTGGTCATCACCGAGCAGGAGCCCGAGAGCACCACCGCCGGACCGGCCAGCGGCATGCCGGCCTGAGCGCTTTCCCCCCTGGCGCCATGGCGCTGCGCCCAGTCGCGGGCGAGGCCGATGGCGAGGCCGGAACCGCCGGAGACCAGCTTCATCTCCCGCAGCGCCACGCCCTGGGTGAGCAGATCCTGTTCGCTGAGGGCGTCGAGCACCACATAGCGCACCGCCGGATCGTTGACTGCCGCCAGCGCGGCGGCGACCGGGCGACAATCGGCCAGGCAATCAGCGCGGCTTTTCCGCGCCCTTGGCGCTCAATTAAGCGGCCCAGGTGCGCATCCTCCATCGGCGTCACCGGATGGTGGCGCATCCCGGACTCATTCAGCAGTTGCTCGCCGACGAACAGATATCCCTGATAGACCGTGCGGCCGTTAACCGGCAGCGCCGGGGAAATCACCGTCCGCGTCTCACCCAGCTCGGCCAGCAGGGCATCCAGCACCGGGCCAATGTTGCCCTGCGCGGTGCTGTCGAAAGTGGAACAGTACTTGAAATAAAACTGCTGACAGCCCTGGGCCTGCAGCCAGCGCAGGGCCGCCAGCGACTGGCTGACGGCCATTTCCGCCGGGCAGGAGCGGGTTTTCAGGCTGATGACCACCGCCTCGCTGGTCAGCGGAATATCGCGGGTCGGCACGCCATTCAGTTGCACCGTCGGCATGCCGTTGCGCACGAGGAAGCTGGCAATATCCGTGGCGCCGGTGAAGTCATCGGCAATGACACCAAGCTGCATGTTGTCTCTCCTCACTGTTTATGGCCCGGCAGGGTGATGCCGTTGAAAATCTTGATCACCGCGCTGTCATCTTCCCGACCGAATCCGGCATTACTGGCGGAGGTGAACATATTCAGCGCGGTGGTAGCGAGCGGCAGCGGGAAGGTCAGCGCCCGGGCAGTGTCATTCACCAGCCCGAGATCTTTGACAAAAATATCGACAGCGGATTTTGGCGAGTAATCGCCATCCAGGACGTGCTGCATGCGATTCTCAAACATCCAGGAATTACCCGCCGCGTGGGTGACCACGTCATACATCGTCTCCAGTGGGATCCCGGCGCGGGCGGCAAGCGCCATCGCTTCGGCGGCAACGGCGATGTGCACCCCGGCCAGCAGCTGATGGATAATTTTTACCGTCGAGCCAAGACCAATGTCGCTCCCGATGCGGTAGACTTTGCCGGCCACGGCGTCCAGCACCGGCGCGAGTCGGGCAAAGGCGGCATCGCTCCCGGAGGCCATCACCGTCATGTCGCCGGCGGCCGCTTTCACGGCGCCGCCCGATACCGGCGCGTCGAGCATCAATAGCTGGTACTCCGCCAGCGCCTCGGCAATGGCCTGAGCATCGGCGGAGGCGATGGTGGACGACACCATCACGACGGTGCCCGGCTTCAGATGGGCGGCGAGGCCGCTCTCGCCGAACAGGATCCCCCGCACCTGGGCGGCATTGACCACCAGCAGCACAACTGCATCCAGTTCCGCGGCGAACGGCACCGCGCTGGGGCCCGCGCCTTTGGCGCCCGCCGCCAGCAGTGCGCGACAGTTGTCGGGATTGATGTCAACGCCCCAGGTGTTCAGGCCCGCCTGCAGGCAGGCGCGGGCGGCGCCCATGCCCATTGAACCCAGTCCAATCACGCAGACGTTAGTGTGTGCAGCCATGCTGGTCTCCTTGTGAACATTAGTTAATTAATGTGATTTAATGATAGAATAAAGCGTTATCATGTGAATTTATGTGAGAGTTATCACGAATAACCCACATGAATATAAAAAATTCACAGGCGGAAAGAGGCTGCACAGCGGCGATTCTTGCCCTAAAATAGCGTAAAAAACAGCGGCAAAGCGCGATAACAACACCGGGTGTCGCCAGGGCCGTAGCCTGGGTGGTGACGCCTGGTGTGAAAAAATGGTAAGGGGAGAGCGGTGATTCCAATAGAACGACATCAGCGTATTTTAGCCCTGGTGGAGCAGCGTGGGGCGGTAAGCATTAACGAGCTGACGGAGATCCTCGGCGTGTCCCATATGACCATCCGTCGGGACGTCAGTAAACTGGAGGAGCAGGGGCTGCTGGTCAGCGTCTCGGGCGGCGTACGCGCCGTCAGCCGGCTGGCCGCGGAACCCAGTCATCTGGTGAAAAGCACGCTGCAGAGTGAGGAGAAACAGGCGATCGGCGCGCTGGCGGCGAGTCATATCGCTAAAAACAGTTGCATCTATCTGGATGCCGGGACTACCACCCTGGCGCTGGCGCGGGCGATCCTCGACCGGAACGATCTCCAGGTGGTCACCAATGATTTTGAGATAACCCAGCTGCTGATCGATGCCAGCCAGTGCGGCGTGATCCACACCGGCGGCACTCTGTGCCGGGAGAACCGCTCCTGCGTGGGCGAATCGGCGGCGCGTACGTTACGCCACCTGGCTATCGATACGGCCTTTATCTCCGCCAGCGGCTGGGACAGTCGCGGGATATTCACCCCTGATGAGAACAAGGTTACCGTCAAGGAGACCGTCAGCCAGGTCAGCGCGAGAAGCATCCTGCTGTGCGACAGTTCGAAATACAATCAGGTGGCCACGTTTATGGCGTTACCTTTGACCCGGTTCACCACCATCATTACCGACCGGCATCTTTCCGATGCCGCCGCCAGTCATATCGCCCGGCACGCCTGCGAGGTGCTGCGGGCCGGATAACGCGCGCGGCCACCGCCGGCTTAGCGTTGCCAGTGCTCGATCAGCGCCGCGCCGATCCCGGCGATTTGCTGATTTCGCTCGGCCATGCTCGCCGGCGTATCCCGCAGATAAATCACCACAATGCGCTCTGCTTTGTTATTCGGGCCAAGCAGGGCGACAATCCCGCGCGCACCCCGCTTGCTAGCTCCGGTCTTATCGGCGATAAACCAGCCCGCCGGCAGCACGGAGCGGATCAACGGTCCGGCGACCCGATCGTCCACCATCCACTGCAGCAGCTGCCGTTGCGAACGGGCGCTCAGACGCTGGCTGGTCAGCAGCTTGCGCAGGGTCGCGGCCATGCTGGCCGGGGTAGTGGTGTCGCGGGCGTCGCCGGGAAGCGCCTCATTCAGTTCCGTTTCCCAGCGGTCAAGGCGGGTGACGTTGTCGCCGATCTGGCGCAAAAAGGCAGTCAATCCTGCGGGGCCGCCGACGGTGGCCAGCAGCAGATTGGCGGCGCTGTTATCGCTCATGGTAATGGCGGCGGCGCAGAGTTCGCCGACCGTCATGCCGTCGGCAAGGTGTTTTTCGCTGACCGGCGAGTAGTCCACCAGATCCTGCTGGCGATAGTGGATCTTTCGCTCCAGCTGTTCGTCACCGGCATCCACCCGCGCCAGCACTGCGCCGCAGAGCACTACTTTAAAGGTGCTCATCATGGGAAAGCGTTCATCGGCGCGCCAGGCGGTCAGCGTGCGGCCGCTGGCCAGATCCATTTCTATCATGCCTACGCGGCCCGACAGCTGGCTTTCGCTTTGTTTAATTTGCTCAAGCGGCTGCGGGCTGGCGTGTACCGCCAGCGGCAGGGTGGCTAACAGGGAGATAATACACAGGCGAATATAACGCATAACCACAATACATCCTTGAGTGAAGGCCGATAAAGGCGAGTAAAGAAGCGACAAATAAGAATAACCCGGCGTTGGCACTGTTGCAAATAGTCGGTGGTGATAAACTTATCATCCCCTTTTGCTGATGGAGCTGCACATGAACCCATTCAAAGGCCGGCATTTTCAGCGTGACATCATTCTGTGGGCCGTACG
>NZ_JBMKIA010000073.1:0-4833 GCF_049238215.1 Enterobacter cloacae complex sp. IR5441 | reverse complement strand
CGAGTATTGAGCATAGTCGAGATTGGTGCAGATCACTTCTGATATTGAACTGTCAGGAGCTGGCTGCACAACAGCCATTACGCCCAATCAACTGGTGCAGTCGTCTTCTGAAAATGACATCCATGCCCAGCCCGTGCGCGAGCTGGATCACCGCCCGCACGATAGTTTGGTCACGGGCATCATCCGGGAGCCTGGCGACAAAGGATTGGTCGATTTTCAATGTGGTGATGGGGCAGCATTTCAGATGTTGCAGGCAGGAATAGCCGGTGCCGAAGTCGTCGGCGGCGAAGCGCACGCCGATGGCGCGCAAGGCGTCGAAACTGGCGAACAGGGCTGGATTGCCGAATGCGACCGATTCGGTCAGTTCGATCTCCAGAAGCTCGGCGGGCAGGGCCATATCGGCCAGCACCCGCTTTACCTCGTCGTCGAACGTTGGCCCAACCTGGCTGGCGGACACATTGATGGCAAGACGGAACGGTTGCCATGCCGGTCCTTGCCACTTGTGCATCTGGCGACAGGCCTCGCCCAGCACCCACGCGCCTATTTCCGGCATCAGGCCGAACGACTCGGCCAGCGGCAGGAACTGGCCGGGCGGCAACAGGCCAAGCCTCGGATGCCGCCAGCGCATCAACGCTTCCGCGCCAGCGATCCGGTGATCGCGCAGATCGACCAGCGGCTGGTAATGCAGGTCAAGCTGTCCGCGCGCCGCCGCCTGCGCCAACTCGGCCGCCGTCCATCCGGCGGGCTGCGAACTCGTCATGATCCGCCCCGGAAGGCGCGCAGCAGCCGCGTTACGGCCAGAACGAACAAGCCGGTCAGCGCGAGCGCGGCAACACCCCAATGCTCGCCAAGGAAGGCACCGGCGGTCGTCCCGGCCAGCACGGCGGCGAGAATCGGCAGATGGCAGGGGCAGGTCAACACGGCCAGCGCACCCCACAGGTAGCCGGAAACGGGTTGGCGCGTCTCGGGCGGCAGTTTGTCAGGGGCGTTCACGGCAATGCCTCCTCGTGCGCCCGCTCGGCTGGCATGGAGGCCAGTTGCGCGTCCAGATGGGCCAACGCCGCGCGCCGCCGCTCGACCAACTGGCGCAGCACGGCAAGCTGCGCTGCGGCTTGTGCGCCGTCCGCTGCGTCGAGCGCACGGCACAGCCGCGCCAGGGCATCCAGGCCGATACCCGCCTCGAAGGCCGCGCGCACGAAGCACAGCCGTTGCAAGGCCGCATCGTCGAACACGCCGTAGCCGCCCGTGGTGCAGGCCACCGGCCGTAACAAGCCGCGCACCAGGTAGTCGCGCACGATATGTACGCTCACCCCAGCGTTATGGGCCAGTTGCGATACCGTGTAGGCGCTCATCGCACACCTCCTTGTCCTCACCCGGCGCAGCAGGAAAGCTGCTTCACATCCTTGTTGAAGGTCTGCGCCGCGAGCTTCAACCCTTCGACCATCGTCAGGTAGGGGAACAACTGGTCGGCCAGTTCCTGCACCGTCATCCGGTTGCGAATCGCCAGTGCGGCCGTCTGGATCAGTTCGCCCGCTTCCGGGGCCACTGCCTGCACGCCGATCAGTCGTCCGCTGCCTTCTTCAACCACCAGTTTGATGAAGCCGCGCGTGTCGAAGTTGGCGAGCGCGCGCGGCACGTTGTCCAGCGTTAGCGTGCGACTATCAGTTTTGATGCCGTCATGGTGCGCTTCCGCCTCGCTGTAGCCTACGGTCGCCACTTGCGGGTCGGTGAACACCACGGCCGGCATCGCGGTCAGGTTCAGGGCCGCGTCACCGCCGGTCATGTTGATCGCGGCGCGAGTGCCGGCCGCTGCCGCCACATAGACGAACTGCGGCTGGTCGGTGCAGTCGCCTGCGGCGTAGATGTGTTCCACGCTTGTACGCATGCCGGGGTCGATGACGATAGCGCCTTGCGGGGTGAGCGTGACGCCCGTCGCATCCAGTGCCAGCTTGCGTGTGTTGGGCGCGCGGCCGGTGGCGACCAGCAGCTTGTCGGCGCGCAGTTCGCCGTGCGCCGTGGTGAGCACGAATTCGCCGTCCCCTTCACCATTGATATACGCGACCTGGCTGGCCTGGGTGTGTTCCCTCACCTCGATGCCCTCCATGCGGAATGCGGCCGTGACGGCTTCGCCTATAGCTGGGTCTTCGCGGAAGAACAGCGTGCTGCGAGCCAGGATCGTCACCTTCGCTCCGAGTCGGGCGAACGCCTGCGCCAGCTCCAGCGCCACCACTGATGAGCCAATCACGGCCAGGCGCTTAGGAATCGTCTCGCTGACCAGCGCTTCAGTGGAAGTCCAGTACGGAGTGTCTTTCAGGCCGGGAATCGGCGGCACGGCCGGGCTCGCGCCGGTGGCGATCAGGCAGCGGTCGAATGCCACCACGCGCTCGCCGCCGTCGTTGAGTTGCACGATCAGGTTGCGATTGTCCTTAAAGCGGGCGGAGCCGTGCAGCACAGTGATCGCCGGATTGCCCTCCAAGATGCCTTCGTACTTGGCGTGGCGCAGTTCATCGACGCGGGCCTGCTGCTGGGCCAGCAGCGCCGTGCGCTGGATGGTCGGCGTGGTAGCGGCGATGCCGCCATCGAACGGGCTTTCCCGGCGCAGATGGGCGATATGGGCGGCGCGGATCATGATCTTGGACGGCACACAACCGACATTGACGCAGGTGCCGCCGATGGTGCCGCGCTCGATCAGCGTGACACGTGCGCCTTGCTCGACGGCCTTCAGCGCCGCTGCCATCGCGGCCCCGCCGCTGCCGATGACGGCGATATGCAATGCGCCGCTGCTACCCGTCTTGTCGTTTCTGCCCAGCAGATCGCGCATCTTGTCGAGCAATCCGCCCGGCGTCGAAACTGAGGGGGCATCGGCCAGCGTGGCCCGATAACCGAGTCCAGCTACAGCGGCCGTCAGCGCGTCGGGTGACGTGCCGACCTCAATGGCGAGCTTGGCGCTGCCCTTGGCGTAGGAGACATCCGCTGATTGCACGCCGGGCACTTTCTCCAGGGCGTCCTTGACATGCACTGCGCACGAGTCGCAAGTCATGCCGGTGATTTTGAGAGTGCTCATACCATCGTTCCTTATTCGTGTGGGCCGCCGTGTCGCACGGTCAGCCGTCTTTCACAAGCGCTTGGCGGGGAGTTCGCAGCCGTCCAGTCCGCAACGGCGATGCGCCGGCGACACGAAGTCCCAGATCGACACCCCAATCATCAAGGCCAGGCCGACGTACATCAGGTTCGCCGTCCACCAGTTGCCGAGCAGCCAGACCGTGGCCGCAAACACGATGGCCGGGCCGATCATGCCGAGCAGACTGCGCAGCCATTGCCGATGACTGAACCAACCCAGCGCGTTCGCCAGGAAGGCCAGCGCGGCAAACAGCGGCAGCAGGCGGCTGATGAACAGTCCCTCGTACTGGCTCAAGAAGCCCAGCCCGATGGCCGCGCCGAAGCTGGCGAGGGCTGGAAAGCAGGCGGCGCAGCCCATCGCGGAAACGACGCTGCCGAGCGCGCCGGTTTTATCGGCAATGCGTGTCATCAGTCCCATGAAGCGGCTCTCGCTGTTGTCGTTGGCTTGCTGGCTCACTGCTTGACGCTGGACGGATAGCCGGCGTCTGCGGTGGCCTTGGTCAGCTTCTGTACGCTGGCCTTGGTGTCGTCAAAAGTGACGACGGCCTCGCGCTTCTCGAAGCCCACATCGACCTTGCTCACGCCTTCGACCTTGGAGAGCGCTTTCTTGACTGTGATCGGGCAGGCGGCGCAAGTCATGCCGGGAACCGCTAGCGTGACGGTCTGGGTAGCGGCCCACACCGGGGCAACAGCGGCGGCGAGGGCAAGGGAGGCAAACAGTTTCTTCATGATGAACTCCTGGTTAATAGAAAAATGGAACGACATAGGGAAATCCAAGCGCGACCAGGACCAGCACGGCCACGATCCAGAAAATCAGCTTGTAGGTGGCGCGCACCTGCGGAATCGCGCAGACCTCACCTGGCTTGCATGCCTGCACGGGCCGGTAAATCCGCTTCCAGGCGAAGAACAGCGCCACTAGCGCCGCGCCGATGAACAACGGTCGATAGGGTTCCAGCACCGTCAGGTTGCCGATCCAAGCACCGGAGAAGCCCAGGGCGACCAGTACTAGCGGCCCCAGGCAGCAGGTCGATGCAAGAATGGCGGCCAGCCCGCCGGCGAAGAGCGCACCGCGCCCGTTTTGTGGTTCAGACATACGTTGGCCCTTTTGAATTTGGATTGGATAGCGTAACCTTACTTCCGTACTCATGTACGGAGTCAAGCGATATGGAAAATAATTTGGAAAACCTGACCATTGGCGTTTTTGCCAAGGCGGCCGGGGTCAACGTGGAGACAATCCGCTTCTATCAGCGCAAGGGCCTGTTGCGGGAACCGGACAAGCCTTACGGCAGCATCCGCCGCTATGGGGAGGCGGACGTGGTTCGGGTGAAATTCGTGAAATCGGCACAGCGGCTGGGGTTCAGTCTGGACGAGATTGCCGAGCTGTTGCGGCTCGACGATGGCACCCACTGCGAGGAGGCCAGCAGCCTGGCCGAACACAAGCTCAAGGACGTGCGCGAGAAGATGGCCGACTTGGCGCGCATGGAAACCGTGCTGTCTGAACTCGTGTGCGCCTGCCATGCACGAAAGGGGAATGTTTCCTGCCCGTTGATCGCGTCACTACAGGGCGAAGCAGGCCTGGCAAGGTCAGCTATGCCTTAGCGTGCTTTATTTAATGAGATGGTCACTCCCTCCTTCCCGGTACTATGCTGAGGACAGGCTTTCATTCGGAGAACTATCATGGAAAACATTGCGCTCATTGGTATCGATCTGGGT
>NZ_JBMKIA010000072.1:0-5239 GCF_049238215.1 Enterobacter cloacae complex sp. IR5441 | reverse complement strand
GTCATTAACAAAAGCACCCTGGACATGTCGGTGTTTGGCTCGAACAGATGGCTCGGTGATGACGGTAAGTTTTACGCCACGCAGGAGTTTAGCGCCAAAAATAAATTTGGTCTTGAGCAAAAATTTAGAGCTGTATGCATCGAAGATAAAGACGGTAAAACTGATTATCGACTTGAAGAAATGAGCGGCAGTTAAGCTGAACTACGCTGCAACCAAGCCCCGCCCGGGGCTTTCATTACAGCCCACTCAGGTGGGCTTTTTGCATTTTGTGCTACTGCCACATCATCATAACTATTCAAATTACCTGAGGGGTAATTTCTGCATTATTGGACCTACCTTTCCGCACCTCTTGGCGCTTTAATCACGTCAGTAGGTGCTCTTTAACAATTAGTTGAGATCCTCAGACTCCTTGAGGGGGCTATCCTTCGAAGCCAGATACAGGAGAATTCTTAAATCTTTGCTTTCTGATTCCAGCCTATGCGCCATAATAGCTGCTGCATCCAAAACAAGGCTCCGGGCTCTGTCTCTATCATTTTTGGATAGCTTTTCAGCCTCACCTTCTTCTGCGAGTCCCAGCAAATACTCAATTCCTTCCTGTGCTAGAGCTGGTTGTGACAGAGCACTGGAAATGATGTCGACTATCTCAGAATTCATCGATCTTCCATTGCGCTTGGCGCGATCTGCTATAGCGTCACGCATTCCGGCTGGAAGCCTCACATTGAAACGGTCCATCTCTTGGCTAGGGAATTTACTCATTATTAAAACTCGCTGATACAAATTTGTATCATGATAGCACCTACTTGACATCATCATAAATGGTGTTAAATTGGTTGTGGTACCAAGTTGGCATCATTGATTAGGAGTTTACTATGCAAACCACTACATACGCTGGTCGTAAAAATGAAAGCTTCCAGCTTCGTCTACCGGGACAGATGAAAGAGGAGATCCGCAGAATGGCGGAGATGGATGGAATTTCAATCAACTCTGCGATTGTGCAGCGACTGGCTAAAAGCTTGCGTGAGGATCGCGCTAATGGTCAGTAAAAAAGACGAAACCCGGCAGTGTGGGGACACGAACCGGGCTTCTTTGCCAACACACCACCGTAGGAATGATGACATGAACAGTGTACAGAACAATGAATTAACTTTCCAGCAGACAGAGTTTCACCCGGTATCACACGCTGGTGAAACATGGCTCACTTCATCTGAGTTAGCAGCGGCGCTCGGTTACAAAAAGTCAGATGCCGTTACCCAAATATTCAGTAGGTATCACGATGAATTTACGGAACATATGTCAACGACCCTCAAAATGAGTGTCGTTAGAAAGACTGGTGCTGTTGATATTCCGGTTCGCGTTTTTTCGCTTCGTGGCGCTCATCTTGTCGCGATGTTCGCTACCACCCCGAAGGCCAAAGAATTCCGCCGCTGGGTTCTGGACATTCTTGACAGAGAAATTCAGCGCTCGCCAATCGCTAAGCAGTTTACGGACGATGAATTATGCACCCTCGCATATCTTTGGCGTTCAGCTGCGGTGATGTATGAGGCTTGCCGCGAAGTACATCCTCTACTGTTAGTTGCCGAGCATCGACTGGTTCCTCGATTTAGCTCTATTGGCACAAATTACAACCGGGGGATCAATAAGGCTCGCGCCATTCTTAAGCGCGAAACAGATCACATCAAAGAACAACCATGGGGAGATAGTGACTGGAAAAACGTCTTCTCATACGGGAAAGGAATTTTGCAGTGATGCAAATAGAAAAGCCGACAGTTCGCACCTGCCGGCTTCCATTGAAACTTGTCAAAAGGGTCCAACCAATGACTTCTTTAAATTTAGCAGTTCATGAACCAAATGTCGATCCCAAGCCACTGCCAGTGATTGAATGGAAGGGGTTGCGTGTTGTTACGACTGAAACGCTGGCCGCAGGTTATGGTTCTGATGAGGCTAATATTAGGAAAAACCTTTCGCGCAATGCCAGCCGCTTCATTGAGGGCATCCACATCTTCACCATTAAAGGCCAAGAGCTGAAGGATTTGCGAGTGACTAATAGTCACGCACAAATTTCGAGCAAAGCCCGCTCTGTTGTTTTTTGGACCGAAAAGGGCGCGGCCCGTATGTCGAAGATTGTTGATACTGACGAAGCATGGGCCTTTTTCGAACGCCTTGAGGATGCTTACTTCCGTCCAACTCCATCAATGGGTATCCCGCTGACCTATGAAGCAGCTCTGGAAGACCTCCTGACAAAAGTGAAAGAGAACCGCATTATTGCTGAACAGCGCGATCGTGCAGTTAAAGAGAAGCGCTGGATCTCTGAGAAACGCGAGGTAACCGCGATGGCAACAGCTTCCGCTGCTGTTCGTGCCAAAAACAAACTGGCGGAACGCATCGGGGAAGGAAAAAACTATGCCGCCATTATCCCGGTAGAGAAGAAGCTCGGTCAGAAATTTAAATGGCAGCCGCTTCGTAAATGGTGCCGGGAGAATGATGCAACCCCTCACGACGTAGATGACCCGCGTTTCGGTAGCGTCAAGTCCTGGCCTCGCGCGGCATGGCTTGCAGTGTACGGCGTCGATCTTCGGAAGTTATTCTAAACGCAGTCAAATACAAACCCGCTTCGGCGGGTTTTTTATGGAGTAAATATGGCAGTTGAAACATACAGCTGGCGCTCGCAGCTCGGTGCTGGCGCGATTGAGTACAGCCAGGCGGTGCGCGCGGCGCATTTCGGCGATGGCTATGAGCAAGTGGCCGATAACGGTATTAACTCCACGGCTATTCAGGTCCCTATGAAGCACACGGGCAACGAGTCGGAAGTGGACAGGATTCGTGATTTCCTCCTGGCTCATACCGTGAAGGCCTTCATCATCACGCCGCCGGGAGAAGAGAAGGGGCTTTACCGTGTAGTCGCAGATTCTGTGCGGAAAAATCAGATCAGCAGCAAATTCGCTGAGCTGACATTCACTATCAAACGGGCTTATGGGGTGTATGCATAATGGCATTAGTCGATCAGGCGGCGATGCTGGCACCAGGTGGCAGAGTCCGCCTGGTTGAAGTTGACGCCTCAGAGTTCAGTGGTGGTATCCACCGTTTCCACTACGCACCTTTCCCCCATACGCCGGAAGAAATTGATGCTGCCAATGGAGATGAACAAAAGCTCGGACCCAAGCCTATCTTCTTCGGTGGCAATACCTACGATTTTTGGCCGTTTCAGGTAGCAGGCCTGGAGCTTTCAACAGACCAGGCCGCAGAGCCGACACTCAGCGTTTCCAACCTCGACGGTCATATCACGGCGCTATGCCTGCAATTTAAAGACATGGTTAATGCCAAAGTGAGCATTATCGACACCTATTCGGTTTACCTCGATGCCGTGAATTACCCTGGTGGCGTAAACCCAACAGCAGACCCGACGATGTTCACGCTTCAGACTTTCTGGCTGGACACTAAAAGTTCAGAAGATGATGAGGTGGTGACCTGGTCTCTTAGCAGCCCAGCTGATTTGCAGAGCCTTGTGATCCCCACCCGGCAAATTACCTCGTTATGCGAATGGGCCCTCCGCGGACAATACCGCAGCGGTGATGGATGTTCCTACAATGGCACGGCCTATTTCGACGCCAAAGGGAATCCGGTATCGGATCCCGCTCTCGATGTGTGCGGCGGATGCCTTAGTGACTGTAGAAAACGGTTTGGCGCCGGGCTGGCAGAGCCTGACGCGGCAATCCTCGATTTTGGTGGCTTCCCGGCAACCGTTCTCTTTATCCGATAACCGGACGTACCAATGAATAAAACCATAATGGCAGCTATCCGGGCGCATGCACTGGATGAATCCCCGCGTGAGTGCTGTGGCTTCGTTATTCAGTCTGGCCGTCGCCAGCGCTACATTCCCGTGCCGAATACGCACGAAAATCCGACAGAACATTTTCGCATCGACGGCGAGCACTGGGCTAACGCCGAAGATATAGGGACGATTATTCGCGTCATCCACTCCCACCCGGGCGACGGTGCCCGGCCTATTCCGTCCGATCTGGACCGCCAGCAGTGCAACAACTCCGGCGTGATCTGGGGTATTTACGCGCCTGACAGCGATGAATACGCCGAGATAATGCCGGAGGCGGTGCCGCTTATTGGGCGTCCGTTTATCCTGGGCTCGAATGACTGCTGGGGGCTGATTATGGACTGGCATGCCATCCAGGGCGTCACGCTGAACGATTTTCGCGTCGATTACCCATGGTGGGAAAGCCAGTACCCGGACAACCTCTATTTTGATAACTGGGAACGGGAAGGATTCGTCGAGTGCGATCCGGCACCAGGCTGCATGGTCATCATGCAGGTTGATTCGGATAAGTGGAACCACGCGGGCATCATCACTGAAGAAGGTGAACTGCTCCATCACCTTTACGGACAGCCTTCCTGCATTACCCCGTATGCCCGAGGCTATTTCAAAGACCGCACGATGATCTGCGTTCGTCACAAAGACCTGCCGCAGGAGATAAAGCCATGGCGCGTTTAACCACTATTCGTCTGTATGGCGCACTGGGCGCCCGGTTCGGGCGCGTGCACAAACTGGCAGTGCAGACATCTGCCGAAGCGGTAAAAGCCCTGTGCATCAATTTCGACGGGCTGGAAGACTACCTGATGAACGCCAAAAAGAACGGCATGACGTTTGCGGTGTTCCGCGGTAAACGCAACATCGGCGTTGATGACTTTAAGGCGCTGTCAGGGGACACCGATATCCGCATCGCACCAGTGATGGAGGGGGCCAAAAAAGCCGGCATTTTTCAAACCATCCTTGGTGCCGTGATGGTGGTTGCGGGCATTGTAGTATCTGGTCTCTCTGCTGGTTGGGCTGGGCCAGTTGGTGGGGCGATGATATCCGCTGGCATCGGTATGATGGCCGGCGGTATTTACCAGATGCTTTCGCCCCAGCCCAAAGGGTTGCAGGGGCGAGACGACCCTGACAATAAACCCTCTTATGCCTTTGGTGGCTCGGTGAATACCCTTGCGATGGGAAACCCGGTCGCGCTTCTCTATGGCGTCCGTGAGATTGGCGGCGCCATCATCAGCGCTGGCATAGTCGCCGAAGACATCTGATAACTCCTTTCTGAATATCAAGCACCCAGTCGGGTGCTTTTTTTTATGGATGTAATATGGAAGCGATCACTGGTGCAAAGGGTGGCAGCCAGAAGCAGCACACACCTGTAGAACAACCTGATTCGGCGCAGTCAATGGCGCGCTGCCGCATGCTGCT
>NZ_JBMKIA010000071.1:0-5448 GCF_049238215.1 Enterobacter cloacae complex sp. IR5441 | reverse complement strand
CTGTCAACGCTTCGCCCCATACCTCGCGGTATGCAACGCATGACTCGGGGACCTTGTGGATTGCTGGTCCTTCAATGGTCGGGGACTTTCACCCCTTGATCTCTACCGGTCTCCCGGCGAACACTGTATGTATAACCAGTAAAATTAGAGTGTCAGGAGGAAAGATGAAACTACAACTTTTCAGCACCGGGAAAGAACTCCCGCCACAGGCCCATCCATTGTTTGCCGATCTGGCCAGCTGCGGTTTTCCCAGCCCTGCTGCTGACTATGTCGAGTCCGATCTGGATCTCCATGATTACTGCATACGGCATCCGAGCGCGACGTACTACCTGCGTGCCAGCGGAGACAGCATGGCCGACGGCAGTCTGTACAATGGCGATCTGCTGGTTGTGGACAGTGCTGAAAAGCCGCGGCACGGCGATATCGTTGTCGCCAGCATGCAGGGGGAGTTTACGGTGAAACGGCTTCTGCTGACGCCGCGACTGACGCTGCAGCCCATGAATGCCTCCTGGTCGCCGATTTATCCTGATCCCGACGAGCTGGATATCTTTGGCGTCGTCACGCATATCATCCACCGCCCGAGGGAGATGTACTGATGTTTGCCCTGGCCGATGTGAACAGCTTCTATGCCAGCTGTGAACGTGTTTTCCGCCCGGATTTGAAAGGAAAGCCGATAGTCGTCCTGAGCAACAACGACGGGAATGTAATCGCTCGCAGTGCCGAGGCGAAGCCCTGGATCAAAATGGGAACTCCGTGGTTTCAGATAAAAAACGAAAGATACCCGGAAAAAATATATGCGTTTTCAAGTAATTATGAACTTTACGCCTCGATATCGGCGCGCGTGATGAACTGCCTGGAGGAACTGGCCCCCAGGGTGGAACAGTATTCAATTGATGAGATGTTCCTCGACCTGACCGGCGTGGAGCACTGTATGGGGCTTGAGGACTTCGCCCGGCAGCTGCGTCAGCAGGTGTATGACTGTACCCGCCTGACCATTGGCGTGGGCGCCGGACCAACGAAAACCCTCGCAAAATCAGCCCAGTGGGCCTCAAAAGAGTGGAAACAGTTTCATGGCGTACTCGCTCTGACCAGGGGAAATCCGCAAAGGACGCGGAAACTGCTTTCACTGCAGCCGGTTGAAGAAATCTGGGGGGTGGGTAACCGTATTGCACGCAAGCTAAATGTGCTGGGCATAAAAACCGCGCTCGATCTGGCTCTGACGAACCCGGCCTTCATCCGCAAAAATTTTTCTGTCGTCCTTGAGCGAACGGTACGGGAACTGAACGGGGAAAGCTGCCTTTCGCTTGAGGAAGCCCCTCCGACGAAACAGCAAATTGTCTGCAGCCGCAGTTTTGGCGTGAAGATCACGGAGTACGAGTCACTCCGTCAGGCTATCTGTCAGCACGCAGAGCGAGCCTCTGAAAAACTGCGTAAAGAGCACCAGTATTGCCGGCATATTTCCGTTTTCATCAAAACGTCTCCGTTCGCCATTAAAGAGCCTTACTACGGCAACGTGGCTACGGAAAAACTTCTTACACCCACTCAGGACACCAGGGACATCATTGCAGCCGCTACAACGGCTCTGGAGCGTATCTGGAGGGATGGGCACCGGTATGCCAAAGCCGGAGTTATGCTGAATGACTTCACCGGCTCCGGAGTTTCGCAGCTGCAACTGTTCGACGAACGCCCGCCACGCCCTCACAGTGCTGAGCTGATGAGGGTTCTGGACGGGATCAACAACTCAGGGCTGGGTAAAGTATGGTTTGCGGGGCGGGGTATGGCCCCGGAATGGCAGATGAAACGGGAGATGCTTTCTCCTGCTTATACGACACGATGGTCAGATATTCCTGCAGCGAAACTGGCGTGAAACTATGGCGATTTCACCGTGAAATTCTCAACCTAAACTGCCTAATTACAATAAGTTAGATGTGAAATCGCCATGGCGAAATTATTGACTCAAATTTCTGTCAAGGACTTCGTTGATAGCCTTGTCCAGTTCATCCTGAATCACTTTTGACATACGGCTAAACTCATAAGTCAGCGTGCGCCCTTTCACACGCTTACGCGCGAACTTGTCCTTTTCTTCAAAAGACCAGAGTGGGGAAACCACTGACTTTTCCTTGGGAGATGGATCTATCAATGCCTGAGATGCCTGAGAAATCAGCTTCAGAATACTGGCTTTCTGTTCGTCTTCTGGTCGCTCGCCATCACTCAAAATTGCATCGAGCTGAGCTGATACAGACTGAATGAGTTCTTCAGGCGTTAATCCCTTTTCACCGAGTTTTTCATTAACTTCTAAAAGAAGTTTATAATCACTAAACGATAGCTCCGACTGAACCGGGAACAGAGAAATTAAGTCTTGCGGTACGGCCGCCGCCTGCAGCGCCCTGGTAACTTTAGCCTGAGATAATCCCTCCAGTTCAGCAATTTCCTTTTGATTAAATCCGGACTCTTTAAGAGCGATCAATCTCAGACCAATCTCCCGAAGATTATGTTCTTTAGCTGTCTGGATATCTTTAGCCAGTTGGCGAGCTTCATCAGCTGATAAATGTTCTTCGGTAACCATTACATCAAGGCCTGTACGGACAAAAATTGCTGAGGCTCGCCGTCTTGAACCATCCAGTATCTCAATCCTTTCACTTTGCTTAATACCAATACAGGGAAAGAACTGCTGAAACTTAATCGTCTGGATAATGGATTTCAGAGACTCCCTGGTCAGTGCAAGTTGATCTCTTCCATTGTTTTCCTGGTTTACGAAGGTCTTACTTTCAACTTCAGATGCAGGCACCCGAACAAACCTGAACGTTACCTTCCTGCCGGTTTTTAAGGTAAATACCTGACTTCTACCGGTGTCAGCCATTTCGAGCATTGACGCCTGAGTATTTAACTGTCTGCCGATGGTTTTTCTTTTCTCATTCGACATCACATACCTCCGTTAGTACGAATGAACTCGATGCGATCAAAGACTGCCTTCGCAAAGTCTTCCGCTGCTGATTTTGCGCTTTTTAGTGCCTCTGTACTTCCATCATAGGTTGCTGGATTTGCTGAAATAACTGTGTCAAAAGTCTCCCCACAACGTTCGAAACCATCCAGTCTTGGCAGAACCATGTCTAGCATATCGGCACCGAAAACCTCTTTGGCCTGACTATGGCAAATTTTGTGATCAGACTTGTTCAGGATCTTGGACATGAAGCCGACATTACCGATGAGATTGCAGGTGTGCCCATCCATTTCGATGGAATCTATGAGGGCAGGGAGGCTGGCCACAAACTTCAGGGAAGAATGAAAATCAACCGTCGCCGGTGGAAGAGGGGTCAACATCAGGTCTGCCGCCCCAATGCAGTTTTTCAGGAACGCATCAAGGTGAGGACCACTATCAAGGAAAATAAAGTCGTAGTCATGCTGGAGCTTGTCGATAATGTTCTCTTTAAGCACCGCATGAATATTTTTCCCTGGCAGATGTTCTTCACACAATCCCTTCCAGCCTTCAGCAAGGAATGCATCGTCAATGGAAGCGGGGATTACATCAACACCAGGGATAATAGACGGTACTATAAAATCGGAAAGTAATTCTTCACGAGACACGTTCTGGAGCATGGCCTGAGCAGCCGTATTTTCAACCAAGCCCACTGAATTCTCATGGCTCAGGAACATTGTCAGAGATGCCTGCGGATCGAAATCGATGGCCAGAATACGCAGGTCTTCGAACAGAAGCTGAGGATGAGCTCGAAAAGCATGTGATAATGAAGCGGTAGAAACTGTCTTGGAACCACCACCTTTAAGATTACATACAAAAATCGTAAAGGCTTTATCGAAGCGATCCCTGTACTTCGGTACTTTACGATGGTTATACAGATCGATGACATTCTGAATCGTCATCGCGTATTTCATCGTATTACCAGAAGGTTTCTTTTTAAAAATGTAGCCACCGGCTTCCATTTCGGACACAGCATACTCAACACTGCCTTTACTGAGCTTAGGCAGCTTATACAGAGCGGCTTTGCTGTATTCCTGATAGAACTCGGTAAGCTTCAATTCCTCTTTTTGCTGTCGGATACTTTCGCTCAAAGATGTCAGAAGCTTACCTGCACGTGTAGCGACTTTCCGTAACTGCTCAATATTGTCCATTTATCACCTCATGACGTTTTTTGTCATTTTGAACAAAAAGTGTCATGTTGCAAGAAAAAAATCATATTGTTTTGATTTCGCTCTCAACAGAAGGGGGATGAAGCTCGACGGGCGTGCTACTAAATCACACTGCAGCAACACGCAGACGCACTTTTGACCATCAACAGCAACTCATACAAAAGGGCTTTGAGAAAGGTATTCAACTTGCAAGACAGGAGAGTCATTCAGAAGGATTCTGATTTTAGTTACGACCAGTGCAATGCTGAGCCTTATGTATCAGCGCTCGCCGCAGCCATGTAACCGAGCGTAGCGAGCGAACTGGCGAGGAAGCGAAGAGGAACCGTTCCGGCAGATAGCTCTTACGCTCAGCACAAGAAGAGTTTTCCATCCTCTGTGGGAAACAGGTCAACTTTAATGGACGCTCCGGACTATGGGAAACAGGTCAACTTCGCGGACGGCCCGGACTAAGGGAAACAGGTCAGCTTCTCGGACGGCCCGGACTATGGGAAACAGGTCAACTTCTCGGACGGCCCGGACTATGGGAAACAGGTCAACTTCTCGGACGGTCGGGAGTGTGGGAAACAGGTCAACTCCGCGTACGGCCCGGACTGTGGGAAACAGGTCAACTTTGCAGACGACCGGGACTGTGGGAAACAGGTCAACTTTGCAGACGACCGGGACTGTGGGAAACAGGTCAACTCCGCAGACGGCCCGGACTGTGGGAAACAGGTCAACTACGCAGACAGCCGCGATTGCGGGAAACAGGTCAAGTTAGGCAAGCACTATGGGAAACACAGCAAGTTCAGTATCCCCCCATATGTCAGCAACAAACTAAGGGAGGAGGAAATAAAAATTACAGACTATTGTTTTTTATCAAGAAAATTAAACAGCAAGCGACCATCTTCTTCAGTGGTATATGTTACCTTTAATGGCGTCTTCTCATTAATTTTCTTCAGAGCAGGTTCCAGGAAGGTACGCTTCATTTCAGCAATATTGTTTTTCTGCGAGGCAGGGAGCATAAACCTTTCACATAACCAGTCATGTGTGGTGATCCAGACACCAGTGCTCCGGAACTGACACAGGCTTTCATAAAGCCGGATGACACGAACACTATTAAGCTGGCCACAGTCATAGAGAGAATAGGTAGTGAACTGGGAGGTTAAGCCGACCAGGAATGGCATGACCTTGTAGTTAAATTCAATCGGCACTGTTGCAAAGTTAGCGATGAGGCAGCCTTTTGTCTTATTCAAAGGCCTTACATTTCAAAAACTCTGCTTACCAGGCGCATTTCGCCCAGGGGATCACCATAATAAAATGCTG
>NZ_JBMKIA010000070.1:0-5944 GCF_049238215.1 Enterobacter cloacae complex sp. IR5441 | reverse complement strand
ATTCTGGCTACACAATAACAAGGGAAGACTTACTCGTGGCTGCAACCCTACTAGCTCAAAATTTATTCACACATGGTTACGCTTTGGGGAAATTATGAGGGGATCTCTCAGCGCTAAGCACTAACCCGCCTGCAGTTACCTGGTCGAATACAGCCCGCGAAGCTTTCTTGCCTGCGTCTGATGTGCTTCCGCACCGGCATTATTGACCTGCTCATGCACGAGAGCGGCTTTTTCTCCGGCATTCAGTTCGTTAAAAGAAGAAGACGAGGTCTTTGAATTTGCATCACTGCCGGACAGCATTTTTTTATGTTCCTCAATCATTTTCTGATGCGCATAGGACGCGCTGTTGTTCATAAATGAATGAGCAACAATGGCCCTTTCATGTTCATTCATTTCAGAGAATGAGGGCGTGTTGTTTTTATTAACCCTGTCCGGTAAGTTTTCATGCGTCGAGGAATTCACATGACTGACGGCTGAGGCATTATTAACAAATCGATGTGCTTCATGGGCAATATCACTGGACTGAGCAAAAGCTGCCCCACAAAATAAAGCTGTAAACGCAGTGGTCGTGATTAATATATTCATGTGTAATTACCTTCTGAGGTACATAAAAGATATCCTTATGATCATATATAAAAATAATCAACCTGTGGGGAAGATGACGTAAATGTAATACAGCTATGTACATTACACGATTGTAATGAATTTGTTTCTTAAGGTGTGCTAGATTCATTTCATTGTAAGTGGATGAACCAGTAATTTAATTTAAATCGGTTCTCGAATTCTGTCAGTAACCATACTTTAAATAAGGGAATGCGCATGCTGTTGAAAACGTCTCGACGAACTTTCCTGAAGGGGTTAACCCTCTCTGGCGTAGCCGGAAGTCTTGGCGTATGGAGTTTCAATGCGCGTTCCAGTCTGAGCCTGCCAGTTGCCGCATCCCTGCAGGGTACTCAGTTTGACCTGACCATTGGTGAAACGGCCGTCAATATCACGGGCAGTGAGCGTCAGGCCAAAACAATCAATGGAGGTCTGCCGGGGCCCGTTCTTCGCTGGAAAGAAGGTGACACCATTACCCTGAAGGTCAAAAACCGTCTTAATGAACAGACGTCCATTCACTGGCACGGCATTATTCTTCCGGCCAATATGGATGGTGTTCCGGGGCTGAGTTTTATGGGCATAGAGCCTGATGATACCTACGTTTACACCTTTAAGGTTAAGCAGAACGGGACTTACTGGTACCACAGCCATTCCGGTCTGCAGGAACAGGAGGGGGTATACGGTGCCATTATCATCGATGCCGGGGAGCCAGAACCGTTTACTTACGATCGTGAGCATGTGGTCATGTTGTCTGACTGGACCGATGAAAATCCTCACAGCCTGCTGAAAAAATTAAAAAAACAGTCGGATTACTACAATTTCAATAAACCAACCGTTGGCTCTTTTTTCCGCGACGTGAATACCAGGGGGCTGTCAGCCACCATTGCCGATCGGAAAATGTGGGCTGAAATGAAAATGAATCCGACTGACCTCGCGGATGTCAGTGGCTACACCTACACCTATCTCATGAACGGGCAGGCCCCGCTGAAAAACTGGACCGGACTGTTCCGTCCCGGTGAAAAGATACGCTTACGGTTTATCAACGGCTCGGCAATGACCTATTTCGATATCCGTATCCCCGGGCTGAAAATGACGGTCGTGGCTGCAGATGGCCAGTATGTAAACCCGGTTACCGTTGACGAATTCAGGATTGCCGTTGCCGAAACCTATGATGTCATTGTGGAGCCTCAGGGTGAGGCCTATACCATCTTCGCACAATCCATGGACAGGACCGGTTACGCTCGAGGGACACTGGCCACGAGAGAGGGGTTAAGTGCTGCCGTTCCCCCCCTCGATCCCCGTCCTCTGTTGACCATGGAAGATATGGGTATGGGGGGAATGGGACATGATATGGCAGGAATGGACCACAGCCAGATGGGAGGCATGGATAACAGCGGAGAGATGATGTCTATGGACGGTGCTGACCTTCCGGATAGCGGGACATCCTCCGCGCCCATGGATCACAGCAGCATGGCCGGTATGGATCATTCCCGGATGGCCGGAATGCCGGGTATGCAAAGTCATCCTGCGTCAGAAACGGATAACCCACTGGTTGATATGCAGGCGATGAGCGTCTCTCCGAAATTAAATGATCCGGGTATTGGTCTTCGAAATAACGGAAGAAAGGTTCTCACGTACGCGGATTTGAAAAGCCGCTTTGAGGATCCTGACGGACGTGAACCTGGCCGTACCATAGAACTGCATTTAACCGGCCACATGGAAAAGTTTGCCTGGTCATTTAACGGAATCAAGTTTTCAGATGCCGCACCGGTGCTGCTGAAATACGGTGAGCGGCTCAGGATCACGCTGATCAACGATACCATGATGACTCACCCCATTCACCTGCATGGTATGTGGAGCGATCTGGAAGATGAAAACGGTAATTTCATGGTTCGTAAACACACAATAGATGTTCCCCCTGGTACAAAACGCAGTTACAGAGTGACAGCAGATGCGCTTGGCCGCTGGGCGTATCACTGCCATTTGCTCTATCACATGGAAATGGGAATGTTTCGTGAAGTCCGGGTGGAGGAATGATGCGAATGAAGAGAAATTTGAAGGCCATACCTGTTCTGGTCGCCGGTTTGTTTACCTCACAGCTTTCTATTGCGGCGGGCTCCGTCTCTGCAGATCCCCACGCCGGGCACGACATGTCTGCCATGCAGATGCCAGCAGATGAGAATTTCACTGAGATGACGTCAATGGAGCCCATTGTAACTGAGAGCAGAACGCCAATTCCGCCTGTTACCGATGCCGACCGGAAGGCTGCATTCGGCAATTTACAGGGGCATGCGATTCACGACAGTGCGATTAATTATCTGGTTCTGCTGGATCAACTGGAATGGCAACGGTCGGATAACACCAACAATTTCAGCTGGAGTGTTAACAGCTGGATTGGAGGCGACACAGATCGGATTTGGCTAAAGAGTGAAGGTGAACGAAGCAATGGGGAAACGGAGGCGGCTGAAGCGCAGTTACTCTGGGGACATGCGGTTGGCCCATGGTGGGATTTGGTTGCGGGTGTCAGGCAGGATTTCAGACCTGCTTCTGCCCGGACCTGGGCTGCTGTCGGTTTTCAGGGGCTGGCACTCTATAATTTTGAGTCTGAAATTACGGGTTTTGTCAGTAATGGCGGAAAAGCAGCCCTTCGTCTGGGAGGAGAATACGACGTTTTACTGACTAACCGGCTCATACTCCAGCCATCCTATGAGGTGAATTTCTACAGTCAGGATGATGAATCGCGGGGTCGCGGCAGGGGACTGACTGACACAGAGCTGGGGCTCCGGCTGCGCTATGAAATACGCCGTGAGTTTGCACCCTATATAGGCGTTTCCTGGAATCAACTTTACGGGAAAACATCCGATATGGCGAAAAGAGAAGGTGAGAAAGACCATCAGGTAGTATTCCTGGCGGGAGCCAGAATCTGGTTTTAACGCACTGATATAAAACACTCAACTAAACAGGTAAATAAAATGTCGATTTTAAATAAAGCCATTCTTACAGGTGGCCTCGTTATGGGCGTTGCTTTCTCTGCTATGGCCCATCCGGAATTAAAAAGCTCTGTGCCACAGGCTGATTCAGCCGTAGCGGCCCCGGAAAAGATTCAGCTTAATTTCTCGGAAAATCTGACCGTGAAATTCTCAGGTGCAAAATTAACGATGACGGGTATGAAAGGCATGTCATCACATTCTCCGATGCCGGTCGCGGCAAAAGTGGCGCCAGGCGCTGACCCTAAATCGATGGTCATTATTCCGCGAGAGCCTTTACCCGCTGGCACTTATCGTGTTGACTGGCGCGCGGTTTCTTCAGATACGCACCCTATTACCGGTAATTACACCTTTACAGTGAAGTAATATTATGAACGACCTGATTATGATTGTTATTCGTTTTCTTCTTTATCTGGATTTGATGGTAATATTTGGATTGCCATTTTTTCAGATATATGGAATAAGCGGTGTCAGACATGAAACCTATAACCTGACTAATTTCAGGTCGTTTATAACTTTTGCTGTTGTTACAGGCATCATTCTTACTGGCATTAATATGCTCCTGGTATCTAATGCCATGAGTGGAGTAACTGACCTCAGAGAATTATCCATCCATGTTATCGAGATGGTGATAGAAGAAACTGATGTGGGTATTAGCTGGATTGTCAGGCTCTGTGCCCTGTTTACCACACTCGGTGCTTTGTTCCTTTACACTAATAAGAGAGTATTGTCCTGCCTGCTGATGACGATGAGTGGGGGCGTGGCGCTGGCTACACTTGCCTGGGGAGGACACGCCGTTATGCATGACGGTCTGCATTACTATCTCCATTTACTGAGCGATCTGACCCATCTCGGCGCTGCAGGTGCCTGGACAGGTGCTCTGGTTGCATTTGCTATCCTGCTGATGCGCAGAAACGAGCATAATGCACAGAGCGTCATTGTGATATCTGACTCCCTGGCAAAATTTGCCACGGCAGGAACGGTGATTGTTGTAGCCCTGATCCTGAGTGCGCTGGTCAACTATCTGTATATTGCTGAGGGTAACTTAACTCCCTTATTCAACAGTTCCTGGGGGAGGATATTGCTTGCCAAGACGGCTCTGTTTGTTCTGATGCTTCTTCTGGCTGCAGCAAACCGGTTTCACCTGGGTCCCCGGCTTGAAGTTATGGTCAGGGAAGGGAATTATGATCGCAGCGTTGCCCTGATGCGAAACAGCATCCTGACAGAATTCGTTGTTGCGATTATCATTCTGGGCGCCGTAGCGTGGCTCGGAATGCTTGCTCCGTCTCAGGTCAGCTAGGGGACAGCCAAAGCTCATGCGTGAGATTTTTACTTTCATATCAGCGAGTTGACCATGCAGCGTATTTTAATCGTTGAAGACGAACAAAAAACAGGTCGTTACCTGCAGCAGGGACTGGTTGAGGAAGGCTATCAGGCCGATCTCTTTAATAATGGCCGCGATGGTCTCGGGGCCGCGTCGAAGGGACAGTATGATTTGATAATACTGGACGTGATGCTGCCTTTCCTCGACGGGTGGCAAATCATCAGCGCACTGAGGGAGTCCGGGCACGAAGAACCGGTCCTGTTTTTAACCGCAAAGGACAACGTGCGGGACAAAGTGAAAGGACTGGAGCTTGGCGCAGATGACTACCTGATTAAGCCCTTTGATTTTACGGAGCTGGTTGCACGTGTAAGAACCCTACTGCGCCGGGCACGCTCGCAGGCCGCAACAGTCTGCACCATCGCCGATATGACCGTTGATATGGTGCGCCGGACCGTGATCCGTTCGGGGAAGAAGATCCATCTCACCGGTAAAGAATACGTTCTGCTTGAGTTGCTGCTGCAACGCACCGGAGAAGTGTTACCCAGGAGTCTTATCTCGTCCCTGGTCTGGAACATGAATTTTGACAGTGATACGAATGTGATTGATGTCGCCGTGAGACGTCTGAGAAGTAAAATTGATGATGACTTTGAGCCAAAACTGATCCATACCGTTCGCGGTGCCGGATATGTCCTGGAGATCAGAGAAGAGTGAGGTTCAAAATTTCCCTGACCACACGCCTGAGCCTGATTTTTTCTGCGGTGATGCTTACGGTATGGTGGTTATCAAGTTTTATCCTGATTAGCACCCTTAATGGCTATTTCGATAATCAGGACCGCGATTTTCTGACAGGTAAACTTCAGCTCACCGAAGAGTTTCTTAAAACAGAGACGTTCAGGAACAAAACGGATATTAAGTCCTGATGAATCCCCTAATGATTTTGGTAAAAATCATTAAGTTAAGGTGGATACACATCTTGTCATATGATCAAATGGTTTCGCGAAAAATCAATAATCAGACAACAAGATGTGCGAAC
>NZ_JBMKIA010000069.1:0-6040 GCF_049238215.1 Enterobacter cloacae complex sp. IR5441 | reverse complement strand
TGTGCGGCTGATGCACGACGCTGCGGCGTGGATGTCCGCCAAGGGAACGCCCGCCTGGGACGTCGCGCGGATCGACCGGACATTCGCGGAGACCTTCGTCCTGAGATCCGAGCTCCTAGTCGCGAGTTGCAGCGACGGCATCGTCGGCTGTTGCACCTTGTCGGCCGAGGATCCCGAGTTCTGGCCCGACGCCCTCAAGGGGGAGGCCGCATATCTGCACAAGCTCGCGGTGCGACGGACACATGCGGGCCGGGGTGTCAGCTCCGCGCTGATCGAGGCTTGCCGCCATGCCGCGCGAACGCAGGGGTGCGCCAAGCTGCGGCTCGACTGCCACCCGAACCTGCGTGGCCTATACGAGCGGCTCGGATTCACCCACGTCGACACTTTCAATCCCGGCTGGGATCCAACCTTCATCGCAGAACGCCTAGAACTCGAAATCTAACGTCCGTTCGGGCATCGAGGTCCATGTCGGGGTGGGACGGGCCCGTGGCTTCAAGATCACTTGCAGTCCGACCGCGATGTCTTGGTTGCGCGAGAGGTTGTCGATATCTGTTGATTTGCACCCAAATTTGACCCGGGATTTGCATTGAATTTTGACCCACCCCTTGTTGTCAGAATTATGTCTCGATTTTCAGTTTGCGGGTCTGTTTTTCCTCCTGCTTATTCTGAGTTGAACTGTGTTTGAAGCGGTAACTTTCATTGCCGGTTTCCAGGATGTGGCAGTGGTGGGTTAGTCGGTCCAACAACGCTGTTGTCATCTTTTCATCGCCAAACACTCGGCTCCATTCCGAGAAGCTCAAGTTGGTGGTCAGTATCACGCTGGTTTTTTCGTACAGCTTTGAGAGCAGGTGAAACAGCAGTGCCCCACCGGTTTGGCTAAAAGGCAAATATCCCAGCTCATCCAGAATCACCAAATCGGCATACAACAGACGGTTTGCGATTTGTCCCTGACGCCCAGATGATTTCTCTTGCTCCAGTGCATTGACCAAATCCACGGTGGAGAAGAAACGCACCCGTCGGTTCAAGTGCATCACTGCTTGTGTACCAATGGCTGTGGCCAGGTGAGTCTTGCCTGTGCCTGGCCCACCAATCAGCACCACGTTCTGGGCTTGTTCCATGAAGTCGCACCGGTGCAATTGTTTGACCGTGGCCTCATTAACCAGGCTTTGACTGAAGTCAAAGCCCACCAAGTCCCGATACACGGGGAACTTGGCCACCCGCAATTGATAGTTCACCGAACGTACTTCACGCTCTGCCACTTCAGCTTTAATCAAGCTGTCCAGCATGGGCAAGGCTTGATTAAATGCTGGTGAATTCTGATTGCCCAACTCCTCAATGGCGTGTGCCATGCCAAAGAGTTTCAAGGATTTGAGGATTCTCACATGGCCTTCATGCTGCATCATGGGCTCTCCTTAAACTGTCATAGCGGTTCACGTTGGCCTGTGGTTCCAATGTCAGCCTTAACCCCTTGGGAATTGGAATCGGTTTGGGTGGAGGTTCTTCGGTCAAACGTCCCAACAGATTAAGCACATGCTCCTTCGATGGCTTGCCACACTCCAATGCCAATTCCACAGCACTGAGTACCGCACCTTCATCGTGGTGCAATACAAGGGCCAGAATTTCCACCATGTCACGGTCACCGCCGGGGCGTTGCAGCAAGATGGATTGAAGCTTCTTGAACGCGGGTGGCAATTCAGCAAATGGCGCACCATTGCGCAACGCCCCAGGTTTCTTCTGAAGCACAGACAAGTAATGGTGCCAGTCGTATTGTGTGTGGCCACGCCGAGCGTGGCCACTGCCAAACAATCTTGGATGCTCGGCAATGTGTTGGCCTTCGGCAGCCATCACCAGCTTGTCTGCATAAATCCGAAGGCTGATGGCCCTGTTGGCGTAACTGGCAGGAACGCTGTAGCGATTGCCCTCGTGGTGAACAAGGCAGGTTGAAGTGACTCGCTTGGTTTGCTCCACGAATGCATCAAAGGCATTGGGTAGCGCCATCAACTCGCCTTGTTCATCGGCAAAGGCCTCTTGCACGGTTTGGTCCAATTCGGGGTGGCGCAGCTCAGACCACAGCGCTTTGCAGCGATGCTCAAGCCACACATTCAAATCAGCAAGGCTTTGAAAGTCTGGTGCCCCTTGCCACAGGCGTTGGCGGGAATCCTGCACGTTCTTCTCAATCTGGCCTTTCTCCCAACCCGATGCTGGATTACAGAACTGCGCATCAAACAGGTAGTGGCTGACCATGGCAGTGAACCGCTGATTGACCCTGCGCTCTTTGCCACGCCCCACCGAATCCACAGCGGTCTTCATGTTGTCGTAGATGCCGCGCTTGGGAATGCCACCGAAGATTTGAAAGGCATGCCAGTGGGCATCAAACAGCATTTCATGTTTTTGCTGGTAGTAAGCCCGAAGCACAAAGGCCCGGCTGTGGGCCAACTTAAACTGGGCAATCTGAAGTTTGACCTGTTTGCCCGCTATGCGGGCAAAGTCCTCACTCCAATCGAATTGGAAGGCTTCGCCACAAGCAAAGCGCAAGGGGATGAAACAACCCTTGCCCGAGGTTTGCGCCTTGAACTGTTCGGAATCTTTCCACTGTCGGGCAAAGGCACACACTCGGTCATAAGACCCGGTAAAGCCCAAAGCGACCAAATCCCGGTACATGCTGCGCAGGTTTCTGCGCAGCTTCTTTGTCTTTTTGTGCTCGGTGGAGAGCCACTGCCTTAACTTGGGCTCAAAAGGACTTAACTTGCCAACGCTGTCTCGCGCTGGGTACTGCGGTTCAACCACCTTGCTTTGCAAATACTTGCGAACGGTGTTCCTGGACAGGCCGCTTCGTCGGGCTATTTCCCGAATCGACGCACCATCGCGAAAATGCCAGCGTCGAATTGCGCTCAATATCGCCACGTTTATCACTCCTTGATTTCTCCCGCCATATCCAGACGGGAAACAGTGTCATACGTGGGTCAAATTTCGACGCAAATCTTTACCCTAAGTTGGGGTGCGGACAAAATCTTGGACTACTTTAGGAGTAGTTCATGTATTCGTATGAAGATCGCCTTCGAGCCGTGAGGTTGTACCTGAAGCTTGGGCGCCGGATGAGCGCCACACTACGGCAGCTGGGATACCCCACCAAGAACTCGCTGAAGGCCTGGTTGGCAGAATTCGAACGGAATCAGGATCTTCGCCGAGGCTATCAACGGATAAAACGGCAGTACACCGATGAGCAAAAGCAACGGGCAGTAGATCACTATATCGAACAAGGCTACTGCCTGAGTCACACAATCCGAAGCCTGGGCTACCCAAGCCGCGAGGCCTTGCGTGCCTGGATCCGTGATTTACGCCCTGAATTCGCTAGGACGGTCGTCGGCAGCAGCGCTCCCACAGTCGCCCGCTCTCGCCTCGAGAAGCAGCAAGCCGTCATTGCACTGAACCTGCGCGTAGGTTCGGCAAAGGATGTGGCCGACACTGTCGGTGTATCGCGACCAACGTTGTATAACTGGCAGCATCGATTACTTGGCAAAGTGCCCCTAAAACCCATGACAAAGAAGAAAGGTGACACCTCGCTCGAGCAGCGGCATGAGGCACTACTCAGGGAACTGGCCGAACTGGAGAGCCAGAACCAGCGGCTTCGCATGGAGAATGCAATTCTGGAGAAGGCGAGTGAATTGATAAAAAAAGACATGGGCATCAACCCCCTCGAACTGACAAGCCGAGAAAAAACGAAGGTGGTTGATGCCCTCAGAGTCACGTTTCCATTAGCCAATCTGTTGTGCGGCCTGAAGCTGGCGCGCAGCACATACTTCTATCAACGCCTGCGGCAGACGCGGCCCGACAAGTACACGCAGGTGCGTGAGGTCATTCGGACTATCTTCGAGGACAACTACCGCTGCTATGGCTATCGACGCATTGATAGTGCCTTGCGCCTTGGTGGCATGCGTGTGTCCGAGAAGGTCGTGCGTCGCTTGATGGCGCAAGAGCGTCTGGTCGTGAGAACACCGCGCCGCCGGCGCTTCTCGGCGTATGCTGGCGACCCGACACCAGCGGTCCCGAATCTGCTGAATCGCGACTTTCACGCGTCGGCGCCGAATACGAAATGGTTGACCGATCTGACGGAAATACACATTCCGGCAGGGAAGGTCTACGTCTCGCCGATCGTCGATTGCTTCGATGGGCTGGTGGTGGCCTGGAATATCGGCACCAGCCCGGATGCGAACCTGGTCAATACCATGCTGGATCACGCGGTACGGACACTGCGACCCGGTGAGCATCCGGTTATCCATTCGGACAGGGGCTCGCATTATCGCTGGCCTGCGTGGATCCGCCGCACTGAAAATGCCCAATTAACGCGGTCGATGTCCAAAAAGGGCTGCTCGCCAGACAATGCTGCATGCGAGGGCTTTTTCGGACGATTGAAGACCGAACTAATCTACCCGAGGAATTGGCAGCACGTGACGCTGAAAGACCTCATGACGCGAATCGATGCCTATATCCACTGGTACAACGAGCGCCGCATCAAAGTGTCGCTTGGCGGGCGTAGTCCCATCGAGTATCGTCATGCGGTCGGATTGATGTCCGTATAAACCGTCCAAGAAATCGTCCGCACCCCCAGTGGGTCAATTTTAGATGCAACTCAACAGGCCATGCTGAGTGTGCGATGGTTGATCGCTTCCTCGCCGCTCTCCACGGCGACGATGGCCGCCGCCATCAGCAAGTGCGCCAGTTCCCCTATGGTGCCCTCGCTGCGTGTGAGCAGGTAGCGAGCCATGTCCAGCGTGGCAATTGGGGAAGGCCGGCGCAGCGGGAGCGAAGCGGCGAAGCTGGCCAGCAGTGAGCAGCAATCGTCGTTGGCCTCCCATACCGGCAGCATCATCGGCTCGAAGCGATTTTCCAACTGGTCATCGGAGCGGATGGCTAGGTAGGCGTCGCGCGTGCCTACCCCAACCAACGGGATGCGCAGTTCGTTGCCGAGGAAGCGCAGCAGGTTGAGGAATTCCCGGCGGTTGACGCTGTTGCCGGCCAGCACGTTGTGCAGCTCGTCGATCACCAGCATGCGCACGCCGACCTTGCGCAGCAGTGCCAGAGCCAGTTGCTCCATTTCCGGCAACCGTGGGCGTGGGCGCAGCGGCGCGCCCATCGCGGCGAGCAGCGCGACGTAGAAGCGGATCACGGACGGCTCGGACGGCATCTGCACGACCAACACCGGGATGTGCTCCTGGTCGGCGTCGGAGCTGGCCGGGTGGGTGCGGCGGAACTTCTCGACGATCATCGACTTGCCATTGTTGGTCGGGCCAACCAGCAGCAGGTTGGGCATGCGTTGCTTGTTTGGCCACGCATAAAGGGCTTCCAGCCGGTTCAGCGCCTCGACTGCGCGCGGATAGCCGATCCAGCGGTCGGCGCGAAGGCGCTGGATGCGCTCGTCCGCCGGAAGACGGGCCAAGCCCTGGGCCGCCGGCAGCAGGTGGGACAGGTCGATGATGGGATATTCGTCCACGGCTACCACTCCTCAATCTGGTCGAACGGTTTGGCGGGTGGCAAGTTGTCTGCCTGCGGGTCGGCAATATCCGTATCCGGCGGAACGGGCTTGTCCGGCCGAGCTGATGTCTTGAGGTGCTGGCGGCGATCCGCGTCACGCCGCGCCTTGCGTGTGGCCTTCTGCGCGCTGGTCACAATCTCACGCATCTGGCCGATCATGCGGAACAGCGCCGACTCATCCACCTGTTCGCGCCCTTGCTGCCGCAGTTTCGCCAGCGCCTGCCGTTGTTCCCAGAGGGTGACAGCCGGATGCGACAAGGTACGGTAGGGAATTTCCAGGTAATGCTGTCCCTCCGGTTCCAGGACCCAGATACGGCTGATGTCGCGCGGATCGCGCCGGATCAGAAAGGACGGCCAGCGTTCACGCCGCGCAATCCACGGCTTGAGCGCATCGGCGTAGTAGTGGATGTGGTCGATGACAAAGCCGGTGCGGGTCAGCGTGCGCCGGAGGATCGGCAGAAAATCGACCAGGAACGAAGTAGCGCGTGTGACGACGGCCGGTACGCCG
>NZ_JBMKIA010000068.1:0-6459 GCF_049238215.1 Enterobacter cloacae complex sp. IR5441 | reverse complement strand
CGCCAGAAATTCGATTAGCTTTGGTCGGGTGAATTTTTTACGGTAAACGGCCTTCCCACGATGATCCTGACAATGAATATGGAAAGAGTTCTTACCCAGATCGATACCAATAAGCGCAACGTTTTCCATGATGGTTCTCCGAATGAAAGCCTGTCCTCAGCATAGTACTGGGAAGGAGGGAGTGACCATCTCATTAAATATCCTACGTTAAGCCTGTTTCTTTAGCTGGCATTACAAAAAGCGAGCGTCTGCATGGTACAGACAGACACCCGAATACGATAAAAATGAGACGAAAAAAACGGTAATGCTGTCAACCTGTTGATGACTATTTTAATCTGTAGTCATTCAATCCTTGTAACATCAGGATGATCCTGGTGTCAGTGAAAATACGAAATCAACACGTTGGTATCATTACCCACCTGTGAACTGACGTCGGCATTTTGAATCTCACTTCGGCGTGCCCCCTCCGAATGGCGCAAAACATTTCGTGGTATGGCATGATAGCACCCGAAGAGAGTCAATTCAGGGTGGTAAATGTGAAACCAGTAACGCTATACGATGTCGCAGAGTATGCCGGTGTCTCTTATCAGACCGTTTCCCGCGTGGTGAACCAGGCCAGCCACGTCTCTGCGAAAACGCGGGAAAAGGTGGAAGCGGCGATGGCGCAGCTGAACTACATTCCCAACCGCGTGGCACAACAACTGGCGGGGAAACAGTCGTTGCTGATTGGCGTTGCTACCTCCAGTCTGGCCCTGCACGCGCCGTCGCAAATTGTCGCGGCGATTAAATCTCGCGCCGATCAACTGGGTGCCAGCGTGGTGGTGTCGATGGTAGAACGAAGCGGCGTCGAAGCCTGTAAAGCGGCGGTGCACAATCTTCTCGCGCAACGCGTCAGTGGGCTGATCATTAACTATCCGCTGGATGACCAGGATGCCATTGCTGTGGAAGCTGCCTGCGCTAATGTTCCGGCGTTATTTCTTGATGTCTCTGACCAGACTCCCATCAACAGTATTATTTTCTCCCATGAAGACGGTACGCGACTGGGCGTGGAGCATCTGGTCGCATTGGGTCACCAGCAAATCGCGCTGTTAGCGGGCCCATTAAGTTCTGTCTCGGCGCGTCTGCGTCTGGCGGGCTGGCATAAATATCTCACTCGCAATCAAATTCATCCGATAGCGGAACGGGAAGGCGACTGGAGTGCCATGTCCGGTTTTCAACAAACCATGCAAATGCTAAATGAGGGCATCGTTCCCACTGCGATGCTGGTTGCCAACGATCAGATGGCGCTGGGCGCAATGCGCGCCATTACCGAGTCCGGGTTGCGCGTTGGTGCGGATATCTCGGTAGTGGGATACGACGATACCGAAGACAGCTCGTGTTATATCCCGCCGTTAACCACCATCAAACAGGATTTTCGCCTGCTGGGGCAAACCAGCGTGGACCGCTTGCTGAAACTCTCTCAGGGCCAGGCGGTGAAGAGCAATCAGCTGTTGCCCGTCTCACTGGTGAAAAGAAAAACCACCCTGGCGCCCAATACGCAAACCACCTCTCCCCGCACGTTGGCAGATTCCTTAATGCAGCTGGCACGACAAGTTTCCCGACTTGAAAGCGGGCAGTGAGCGCAACGCAATTAATGTGAGTCAGCTCACTCATTAGGCACCCCAGGCTTTACACTCTATGTGTCCGGCTCGTATGTTATGCGAAAATGTGAGCGGATAACAATTCACGCAGGATACAACTATGACAATGATTACGGATTCACTGGCCGTCGTATTACAACGTCGTGACTGGGAAAACCCTGGCGTTACCCAACTTAATCGCCTTGCGGCACATCCCCCTTTCGCCAGCTGGCGTAATAGCGAAGAGGCTCGCACCGATCGCCCTTCCCAAGAGTCGCGCAGCCTGAATGGTGAATGGCGCTTTGCCTGGTTTCCGGCACCAGAAGCGGTACCAGAAAGCTGGCTGGAGCGCGATCTTCCTGACGCCGATATTGTCATCGTCCCCTCAAACTGGCAGATGCACGGTTACGATGCGCCTATCTACACCAACGTGACCTATCCCATTGCGGTCAATCCGCCGTATGTTCCCACGGAGAATCCGACGGGTTGTTACTCGCTCACATTTAATGTTGATGAAAGCTGGCTACAGGAAGGCCAGACGCGAATTATTTTTGATGGTGTTAACTCGGCGTTTCATTTGTGGTGCAACGGGCGCTGGGTCGGTTACGGACAGGACAGTCGTTTGCCGTCTGAATTTGACCTGAGCGCATTTTTACACGCCGGAGAAAACCGCCTCGCGGTGATGGTGCTGCGCTGGAGTGACGGCAGTTATCTGGAAGATCAGGATATGTGGCGGATGAGCGGCATTTTCCGTGACGTCTCGTTGCTGCATAAACCGAGCACGCAAATCAGCGATTTCCATGTAGCCACTCACTTTAATGATGATTTCAGCCGCGCTGTACTGGAGGCAGACGTTCAGATGTACGGCGAGCTGCGCGATGAGCTGCGGGTGACGGTTTCTTTGTGGCAGGGTGAAACGCAGGTCGCCAGCGGCACCGCGCCTTTCGGCGGTGAAATTATCGATGAGCGTGGTGGTTATGCCGATCACGTCACCCTACGTCTGAACGTCGAAAACCCGAAACTGTGGAGCGCCGAAATCCCGAATCTCTATCGTGCGGTGGTTGAACTGCACACCGCCGACGGCACGCTGATTGAAGCAGAAGCCTGCGATGTCGGTTTCCGCGAGGTGCGGATTGAAAATGGTCTGCTGCTGCTGAACGGCAAGCCGTTGCTGATTCGCGGCGTTAACCGTCACGAGCATCATCCTCTGCATGGTCAGGTCATGGATGAGCAGACGATGGTGCAGGATATCCTGCTGATGAAGCAGAACAACTTTAACGCCGTGCGCTGTTCGCATTATCCGAACCATCCGCTGTGGTACACGCTGTGCGACCACTACGGCCTGTATGTGGTGGATGAAGCCAACATTGAAACCCACGGCATGGTGCCAATGAATCGTCTGACCGATGATCCGCGCTGGCTACCCGCGATGAGCGAACGCGTAACGCGAATGGTGCAGCGCGATCGTAATCACCCGAGTGCGATCATCTGGTCGCTGGGGAATGAATCAGGCCACGGCGCTAATCACGACGCACTCTATCGCTGGATCAAATCTGTCGATCCTTCCCGCCCGGTACAGTATGAAGGCGGCGGAGCCGACACCTTCGCAACCGATATTATTTGCCCGATGTACGCGCGCGTGGATGAAGACCAGCCCTTCCCGGCTGTGCCGAAATGGTCCATCAAAAAATGGCTTTCGTTGCCTGGAGAGACGCGCCCGCTGATCCTTTGCGAATACGCCCACGCGATGGGTAACAGTCTTGGCGGCTTCGCTAAATACTGGCAGGCGTTTCGTCAGTACCCCCGTTTACAGGGCGGCTTCGTCTGGGACTGGGTGGATCAGTCGCTGATTAAATATGATGAAAATGGCAATCCGTGGTCGGCTTACGGCGGTGATTTTGGCGATAAGCCGAATGATCGCCAGTTCTGCATGAACGGTCTGGTCTTTGCCGACCGCACGCCGCATCCGGCGCTGACGGAAGCAAAACACCAGCAGCAGTTTTTCCAGTTCAGTTTATCCGGGCGAACCATCGAAGTGACCAGCGAATACCTGTTCCGTCATAGCGATAACGAGCTCCTGCACTGGATGGTGGCGCTGGATGGCAAGCCGCTGGCAAGCGGTGAAGTGCCTCTGGATGTCGCTCCACAAGGTAAACAGTTGATTGAACTGCCTGAACTACCGCAGCCGAAGAGCGCCGGACAACTCTGGCTAACGGTTCACGTAGTGCAACCGAACGCGACCACATGGTCAGCAGCCGGACACATCAGCGCCTGGCAGCAGTGGCGTCTGGCGGAAAACCTCAGCGTGACACTCCCCTCCGCGCCCCACGCCATCCCGCAACTGACCACCAGCGAAACGGATTTTTGCATCGAGCTGGATAATAAGCGTTGGCAATTTAACCGCCAGTCAGGCTTTCTTTCACAGATGTGGATTGGCGATAAAAAACAACTGCTGACGCCGCTGCGCGATCAGTTCACCCGCGCACCGCTGGATAACGACATTGGCGTAAGTGAAGCGACCCGCATTGACCCTAACGCCTGGGTCGAACGCTGGAAGGCGGCGGGCCATTACCAGGCCGAAGCAGCGTTGTTGCAGTGCACGGCAGATACGCTTGCCGACGCGGTGCTGATTACCACGGTCCACGCGTGGCAGCATCAGGGGAAAACCTTATTTATCAGCCGGAAAACCTACCGGATTGATGGAAGTGGTCAAATGGCGATTACCGTTGATGTTGAAGTGGCGAGCAATACGCCACATCCGGCGCGGATTGGCCTGACCTGCCAGCTGGCGCAGGTAGCAGAGCGGGTAAACTGGCTCGGATTAGGGCCGCAAGAAAACTATCCCGACCGCCTTACTGCGGCCTGTTTTGACCGCTGGGATCTGCCATTGTCAGACATGTATACCCCGTACGTCTTCCCGAGCGAAAACGGTCTGCGCTGCGGGACGCGCGAATTGAATTATGGCCCACACCAGTGGCGCGGCGACTTCCAGTTCAACATCAGCCGCTACAGTCAACAGCAACTGATGGAAACCAGCCATCGCCATCTGCTGCACGCGGAAGAAGGCACATGGCTGAATATCGACGGTTTCCATATGGGGATTGGTGGCGACGACTCCTGGAGCCCGTCAGTGTCGGCGGAATTCCACCTTAGCGCCGGTAGCTACCATTACCAGTTGCTCTGGTGTCAAAAATAATAATAACCGGGCAGGCCATGTCTGCCCGTATTTCGCGTAAGGAAATCCATTATGTACTATTTAAAAAACACAAACTTTTGGATGTTCGGTTTATTCTTTTTCTTTTACTTTTTTATCATGGGAGCCTACTTCCCGTTTTTCCCGATTTGGCTACATGACATCAACCATATCAGCAAAAGTGATACGGGTATTATTTTTGCCGCTATTTCTCTGTTCTCGCTATTATTCCAACCGCTGTTTGGTCTGCTTTCTGACAAACTCGGGCTGCGCAAATACCTGCTGTGGATTATTACCGGCATGTTAGTGATGTTTGCGCCGTTCTTTATTTTTATCTTCGGGCCACTGTTACAATACAACATTTTAGTAGGATCGATTGTTGGTGGTATTTATCTAGGCTTTTGTTTTAACGCCGGTGCGCCAGCAGTAGAGGCATTTATCGAGAAAGTCAGCCGTCGCAGTAATTTCGAATATGGTCGCGCGCGGATGTTTGGCTGTGTTGGCTGGGCGCTGTGTGCCTCGATTGTCGGCATCATGTTCACCATCAATAATCAGTTTGTTTTCTGGCTGGGTTCTGGCTGTGCATTCATCCTCGCCGTTTTACTCTTTTTCGCCAAAACGGATGCGCCCTCTTCTGCCACGGTTGCCAATGCGGTAGGTGCCAACCATTCGGCATTTAGCCTTAAGCTGGCGCTGGAACTGTTCAGACAGCCAAAACTGTGGTTTTTGTCACTGTATGTTATTGGCGTTTCCTGCACCTACGATGTTTTTGACCAACAGTTTGCTAATTTCTTTACTTCGTTCTTTGCTACCGGTGAACAGGGTACGCGGGTATTTGGCTACGTAACGACAATGGGCGAATTACTTAACGCCTCGATTATGTTTTTTGCGCCACTGATCATTAATCGCATCGGTGGGAAAAACGCCCTGCTGCTGGCTGGCACTATTATGTCAGTACGTATTATTGGCTCATCGTTCGCTACCTCAGCACTGGAAGTGGTTATTCTGAAAACGCTGCATATGTTTGAAGTACCGTTCCTGCTGGTGGGCTGCTTTAAATATATTACCAGCCAGTTTGAAGTGCGTTTTTCAGCGACGATTTATCTGGTCTGTTTCTGCTTCTTTAAGCAACTGGCGATGATTTTTATGTCTATTCTGGCGGGCAATATGTATGAAAGCATCGGTTTCCAGGGCGCTTACCTGGTGCTGGGTCTGGTGGCGCTGGGCTTCACCTTAATTTCCGTGTTCACGCTTAGCGGCCCCGGCCCACTTTCTCTGCTGCGTCGCCAGGTGAATGAAGTCGCTTAAGAAATTAATGTCGGATACGGCGCGAGCGCCTTATCCGACCAACTTATCAGGACGGAATGTTAAAAATGAACATGTCGATGACAGAAAAAATAAAAGCAGGCAAGCTATTTACCGATATGTGCGAAGGCTTACCTGAAAAAAGACTTCGTGGGAAAACATTAATGTATGAGTTCAATCACTCGCATCCATCAGAAGTTGAAAAAAGGGTAATGACTCCAACTTATTGATAGTGTTTTATGTTCAGATAATGCCCGATGACTTTGTCATGCAGCTCCACCGATTTTGTGAGCGACAGCGACTTCCGTCCCAGCCGTGCCAGGTGCTGCCTCAGATTCAGGT
>NZ_JBMKIA010000067.1:0-7110 GCF_049238215.1 Enterobacter cloacae complex sp. IR5441 | reverse complement strand
GGCGCGGGAATAAAATCCCATTCAGACGCCGGATAGATTCAAGCAAGCCAACTTGTCGTCAAAATCGGTGTTGCAAAAACGGGAGTGACCATAGATTCCGTTTTCTGAGACGACCCCTGGATAGGCCAGGTTATATGCTGCGCCTGTGGTCATTTGCTCGATGACCGCAGGTGCATAACCTTCTGCTTCCAGCTTACGATATGCAGCCCGGTAGTCTCTTTGGGTTTTCAGCGGGTATATCTTTCCGCCTTTACCATCGAAAGCGATAAACCAGAAATCGTCCGTGCCAGTTTCCAGATTTCTGCAACGTTTCAGATGCCATCCGCCTTCTCTCGCCCAGATGGTACGGTTATTTCTGGCATTCGTTTTGTCATAACCGTTCTCGTCAAGCCAGCTATCAAAGCTGGTCA
Organism: Enterobacter cloacae complex sp. IR5441; assembly: GCF_049238215.1. NCBI lineage: Bacteria > Pseudomonadati > Pseudomonadota > Gammaproteobacteria > Enterobacterales > Enterobacteriaceae > Enterobacter > Enterobacter cloacae complex sp. IR5441. The sequence goes on along the minus strand of NZ_JBMKIA010000067.1, from coordinate 6,700 downwards.
GCCCCAGATCCTGAACCTCCAGAGAAGGCACTCGAATGACCTGCAAGGTATGGCGGGGTCTTGGCTCTCTCATCTTGATCTCTTCCTAGCGCTGGTCTGGGAAATACGGATATTGCGGGCCATATTCATAGTCATGCGGGCCTGGCTCAACTTCCCAGAATGGACGGCCGCTAATTGTCTTTGGACCGCGCTCGTTTACGATGTCTTCTACATCCTGAATATTAAATGGCATCGTTGCCAGTAACAGCTGATCTTCGGGTGTCAGCGTCACAGTTGCACCGTCGATACGGCTGTAAAGGTCGGCAAACTGTTTACCTGCACCGTGCAACCGGTGCTCCGCTACACTTCTGATTGCGTGTAAGTCCAGCTCCGCCGCTTCCATGCGATCCACGTATAGTTTCATTTCTTTACGCAAAGCGCTCAGCTCACGGGCTTTAATAAACCCGCAGGCGTACCCACCCAGGGCGATAACTGCAATGATTGCTAAAATTGCCATTTTTTTCTCTCACGTGATTGCGGCCGTTACTCTAGTCTTAATGTGAAGTCTGGGAATTCGCTGGATGTTAAGTACGTTTTCATCCCCAGACTGACAGATGCTAAGGCGCGATCCCAACACTCCATTTGTAAGTATCAGGCCCATCTTCTCCGCTGGTGGCATCTGCTACAATCTGTGCATAACGTTCTCCAGCAAGTTCTCTTACCATCTGATCCACGACCCATTGCAGATGATGCATTTCATCGGTTCCGCCGTAACGACAAGCCAACTCAATAGCCCGCTCTATTCTTTTTTGTTCTTCAGTCATACTGAATCCTCACGCTTACATCAGCTATTCTGAAAACATGCACACTATAAATTGCGGCTGTCATTTCTCAGCCAGGCGCCTGCATTGCTGCCTCATTCCATCAAAAATACTTTCCGCAAGCTGCTGGGGGAACTGGTCCGGAAGAAGCCCGCTAACACGTTCAATGACACCCGGGGTTCTGGCGATGATTTCCTCTATCATCGCCTCTGTCTGCTGTTTACTCAGGCCGGTTATCTCACCATGCCTGATCCAGTGGCGTCGTTGTATTCGATATATCTGGTAATAGTTGCTACTGCCACGTACGGCCATCGCCAGTTTGCACTTCTGCCAGGATATCTGATTGTTCCCATGACCGATCACCGGCCATGCCGACAACACATCATAGAGTGGTGTAAGGTGATAACGTCCCTGTGGCCCAATAGAAATACTGAAATTTTTAGCGTGGCCATCTGTTGCGGCCATCATCCAGAAAACTATCTGCGTCATAAAAAACTGCGCTTTGTCACGCTCAGCACGGTCTGAATTACTCAGAACTTCCATAATTTCCGATATACCTGGCCCGCCGTCCGCCTGATATTTTCGTAATGGCGAAATGCCCAGGGCCTGACACATATCCTCCTGGGGTAAACGAATGATCCATTGTCCGTTTCCTGACCATTTTCGGTCAAAACGTTCTACCACCAGCGCTTTCTGATCTTCAAAGTGAGCAATCTGCGTTCTTGCCACGGGGAGCCCGTACTGTTCGAGAAGTACCGAGCAGAGCCATTCATTTTCAACCGACGAGCGCATGTCGGCTTTCATGTTCCCCACAAGTCCGAGCGGTAGCTTGAATATATGCGTCGTTGGTGTATTACCCTCCGGCATACACCACCGATCTTCATGCCACAGTAGGGCTGTTTTCTCCTGAGCACCGGCAATAGATAAACGTAAGTCGTCGTTATCTTCTGGCCTGCCCGGTAGCAATGTCTCCGTGGTATTACGCAAAGTTGCCGCAATTTCTGATTCAGTAAGCGGGTGATACTTCACGGAATATAAATCTGTGGGTTCATCTCCGTCATGAAGCAGCTGTATCGCGCCCACGCAGTCTTTTCCCAGCTCCGTCAGAAGATCAAAAGGCTCCAGGCTATCGGCCTTGTAACGCATTGCCAGACGTCTGCGTATGCCTTCGCTGTCCGGGAGTAAATTATCAAAATAGTCACGTACCACATTTCCACGCCAGACCTGGTTCCCGGGAGTAAAAGGAAGGGACAATGACAGCGGCCTTCCCTGTTCGTCTGCACTCCAGTCAGGAAGGTATTGTAAGCTGTCTACCCCTTTACTTTTTTCCCAGTATCCGACTTTGATTCCGTTCATCCAGATTGCCAGACGCTGCTGTTTCCGGCTCATATCGTTACCATTTCTCCTGTCGTGCAGGTGAGTTTGATTTAAGCATTTCTTCCGTCTGCTTCCCCTCTGAAGAGGCGGTTGTCGAGGAGAAGCTGATTTTTACGCCCAGGATAGAAAACACCTTGAATAGCCGTTCAATGCTCGCACTGGCAGGGTTGGCTTCCAGACGTGAGTATGTCTGTTGAGTGACCCCTAACCTTTCGGACAGGTCTTTTTGCGTCAGGCCATTCGCCTTGCGAAAACCAATGAGCAAGGGACGCAACTGGTTGAGCGTGTTTAACGGGTAATCATTATTGATCATAAGCTGGCCTCAGTAGTTCCTCTGATACACCTTGTACGCTGTTTTCTAAACATACACCCTAAAAGCTGTAATATCAAATTAACAGCCTAAAAGCTGTTAAATAGAGAGTACAACCTTTAGGCTGTTACTAAGTGGCAGCATAAATCTTTATGAGGTTTGATATGAGAGAACTATCAATAATAAGCCGTTACGCTCGTACAGCATCCGGTAAGAGAGCTGACAGATCAGGATCATCGGTAAACGAGAAGCGGAGTATCTTATGGCCCTGTTGTGAGCTGTATAAATAACTACGAGCTACTCTCTGCCTCGGGGAGGAGGCAGAGAGAGTATTAAAAGCAAAGGCAGACATTTTTAGCAGCTGGTGGGCTATGGGGTTCCGGAGGTGCTCCGGTGAATGTTACTTGACTGGCAAGTTTCCTGCTCTGATGGTCAATGCCTCGATGCTGTCTATATTGTTCTGAAGCCGTTCCAGTTCTGCCTTTTCAATACCGGCCCAAAGCTTTAAGTGTCGCTGATAAAGGGACCACTTGAGTGAGTGAAAACCATTCCAGGCCAACCCCATCCAGGAGGCGTAATTCGCATTGAGAATATTGCCGGTGATATACATTTTACCTGCGTTAACAGCACTGGAAGTTCCATAACCCAGGGCAAGCATCATCCGGAAGCGTGGATTTAGCCGCAACGGCATGGTATCCAGTAAGGTCTCCCCAAAAGCTCCTTTTCCCAGCGATACCTGTTTCGCCACATAGAAAACCCGCATCAAAACTTCCATTATGCTCATCGGAATACTTGTCACGATAAACTGACGAAAGTCATACCCGTTGACATACATGTACTCTATTTGTTTGCCGAAGTTAGAACTCCCCACAGGGATCCCCTCAAGCATACGAAGTAGCCCCATAAAAGGAGCCGGTAACCCCATGCCACGGTTTCCTTTTGCTGAGGGGGCATTAACATCCGATGCCAGGTGTCCAAACATTCTGGCGATGAGCCTGAAAATATTGGTTTCGTCTGTAACGCCTTTACTGGAAGGATAAACCACGATCTGTCCATTCTGAACCACCGTACAGGTCCCGTTCAGCATATCCTTTATACCGAAAATAATGCCCAGTACGGGATCGTGTGACAAAGCTCTTAAGCGGTGATTTGTGGGAGACAAAACGCCACCGGCCGCACCCACTAAATCGCTGCTGATCGAACTGTCTGGTGCCCCTATAGGGAACAAATCTGAGAGTTTTGTACTCAGGTCCTCCGGCAAAATGGCATTGAAGGCTTTCTGCACCTGTTTATTGAAAATACCATCCACTTCTGCCGTAAAGCTCACCGTAGGTTTTGGCGGGGCTCTGACGCAAAGTAAATCCAGCATGGATGCTATGAGCCCGCATCCGCAGGCAATAGCATAATCCCAGGCGTCGAGTGCGTAGCGATCATTAAATTCTTTAATATGATTCTGGATCCGGGCATCTACAACAGCCAAGTCATCCGTGGAGAGTATTGTGGCCAGTCCAATATCACCGCATACACGCTGGTTAGCCTCGCTATATATAGTCTTGAGACCAGTAGAATGCATGGCAGTATCTGAAGGGGTCATTTCTCGCAGATGATGTTCTTTAAGCGCCAGATGCTCCGCTTCATCAAGTTCAGTGCCGCTGATTAGCCCGGTCAACTGTGCCTTAAGGCTCTCTATATCACTGTTAATTGTCTCGTGAGCGTTCGCGATATCCTGACCACGGAGCTGAATATAACGGATGGCCCTGAACTCATCATCATAAGGAGACTGACTCATGTGTTTACCTCACCGCGACCAGGCTACCTTTTGGAGCTTTCTTAGTAAGCATGTCGATTGTTGCCTTGATGCCAGCAATTTCTGCCTTAAAATATTCCGCATTCGACATCAACCTTTCCTGAACTTCGTAGAGCTTTTGGATGGCCTGACTAAGGGCGGCTGTCAGTTTCGCATTTTTTTTGTGTTTCACTATCGCGTACCCGCCAATCCCTAACACAGCTACAGGTGCGGCCAATACCGCAATGCCTGCAACCATACCGCCACCGACGATAGACCCTGCTGTAGCGAGCCCGGAGGTTATGCCTGCTGCTGACACTCCCGTTGTACCAAGCGTATAGAGAGCACCGAAGGAAGCCGCTGCGCCTACGCCTGACCCCGCCAAAGCTGCTGCGCCCTCAGTAATACCCGGGAACTTATTTTCAAGCGCCTGAAGAGCACTTGTAACTTCATCCATTGCCTTCTTGCGAATTTTTTCGAGCTCTTCAGTTTCGGTAGCGTCCATTACAGGCCTCGTATTCATAACTTGCTGTGTGATAGGTGAAAAAGAGCACCATAAAAGTGATGAAGAAATCATGACTTACTATTGTGGCACTTTCGAGTTCATGTTTGTCAGTTTCAATGCTGTTGCTGTTAGTAAGGGCAGACGCCATATCGGGCAGACCCAAAATAACTATCGTGCCAGCGTCATTTTGGAACTGACTTTGCTAAAAATCAGTAGCGGACTGAACAGACATGTGTGGATTTGAATCTGGGCAGGTTCCAGACATTATTCCAACCAGACTTCCAATGACAAAATGCTCGTCATTCTCGGAGACGACATAGGGTCCACCAGAGCAACCATCGGTGTTGAAATGTGCTATTACAAAGCGAGTTGTGAGATGTTGGGGAGAATGATTTGAGCAATTTAAAGGCCAAATGCCTGAAACTTCACCAGGGAATGTCGAAATTGTTGTCTCATTCATTGGATATCCGACACCCAATGTACCCATGCCAGCTGCGGGAGCCAGGACCTTAAAGTAACTACTTACAGGCTGTTGTATTCCAGCTGGTAATACGATTTCTGCACTGTCAACAAACGGAATGCCGTCTTTAAAGTCTGCCCTGTCATTAGCCTCATTGAGAATGAAATCGACTAGAACAGGCTCTTCGTTCACCAGTCCTTGATGGTTAAGAAATTTGACGTAAAGTTTAAGTGTATTGCTGACGGGATAAATTTTTCCAAGAGCATTGGTAACAACATGGGCTGCGGTGAGAATCTTTTGCTGCTGACCATTATCGAAACCAAACGCAGTTGCTTCGAGATGGCTACTAAAATGAGGATCATTGCTTACATAGATTTTACAAACGTAGTTTTCAAACATTATTTCCTCCTTTTGCCGGTACCTAATCAGTTACACGGCTGCATGTTATAAACAACTAAACTCGCTTCCTGATATTTGAGTTTGTATGTTTTGCCAGGCACCAGCTCACCTCTGAAACACGGTTAGTCTCCTCCATGACATGGTTATGGCGATGGTCAGAAACTGTTATCGACGAAAGGCTGGAATTCCTTTAATGGCATTATCCATTTCAAGTCGTATGTCCTGAACGGGAGCGTATATTTTTATGATTCCAGATCTTAACCCTGAAACATTCCCCGTATCAAAACTGACCCGTTACAGATAAGTCACCACCGGTGCTGTCGATTAATTTAGTGAATTGCATGTCCTCATCCCATAAAGGGTAGGGCCTACCCCCGGCATCGAGCAAACCTGACCACCCTGCCCTTATTAAGACCCCACATGCGGCAATGGTGCCCTGTCCACGCCGCCCGCGAACTTTGAGGAAATGGGGAGAAAATAAAAAGAAAACAAAAAGTTATCGGCTGAAGTACCGGCGCAGATCGGGAATCAGGCGAAGCCTGACAGCACGTTAGGGCCTGGCAGGGGGCTTGAGGGATGAGGACATGCAATTGTGATAACCTTCCCGCCACGGGGTCGGTTAAATTCGTATCCTGCCGGTGCAATTCCAACGGCCGCGTTACCAGTTCGCCGGGTAGCATGGCCAGCAAAGCCAGGCATCGAGCACCCGGGTTTCACTGACGGCCGCTGCATAGACGCCGGTATCCGGGAAGAAATAAACCGGGGTGGCGTTGTTCAGCTGGTCGCCTTCATCGGCCAGAGCGCCGATCACCTCATGAGGCTTAAGCAGCATATCCGTTAAATATTCATCCGGGTGGATGGCATTCAGCGATATGGCCATCTCCAGAAATTCATCCAGGGTATGGCGGGTACGATACCCCCGGAAAACCTCGTATGAAGGCGTGAGGCACTGTTGCAAATAGTCGGTGGTGATAAACTTATCATCCCCTTTTGCTGATGGAGCTGCACATGAACCCATTCAAAGGCCGGCATTTTCAGCGTGACATCATTCTGTGGGCCGTAC
>NZ_JBMKIA010000066.1:0-7624 GCF_049238215.1 Enterobacter cloacae complex sp. IR5441 | reverse complement strand
ATTCTGGCTACACAATAACAAGGGAAGACTTACTCGTGGCTGCAACCCTACTAGCTCAAAATTTATTCACACATGGTTACGCTTTGGGGAAATTATGAGGGGATCTCTCAGCGCTCAGCAGGCGATGCTGAATAACGAATTACGCAAAATAACCCGCCTCGAAATGGTGCTGGCGATTGTGGGTACCATGAAAGCGGGAAAATCGACCACCATTAATGCGATTGTGGGCACGGAAGTGCTGCCGAACCGCAATCGTCCGATGACGGCACTTCCCACGCTGATCCGCCATACGCCGGGCCAGAAGGAGCCGGTACTGCATTTTTTGCACGTTTCGCCCATCGATACCCTGATTACCCAGTTGCAGAAAAAACTGTGCGATAAAGATCGCGGCAAGCTGGCGCGGCGTCTGGAAATCGACAAGGACATGAATACGCTGCTGGAGCGCATAGAAAGAGGTGAGGCGTTTGAAAAACATCACCTGGGCGCGGAGCCCATCTTTCATTGTCTGAAAAGCCTGAACGATCTGGTGCGGCTGTCTCAGGCGCTGGGCGTGGAGTTTCCGTTCTCTGAGTATGCCGCGATAGAACATATTCCGGTGATTGAGGTGGAGTTTGTGCATCTCGCCGGTCTGGATGCGCACCTGGGGCAACTGACGCTGCTCGACACGCCGGGGCCGAACGAGGCCGGTCAGCCGCACCTGCAAAAAATGCTCAGCGAGCAGCTGGCGCGCGCCTCCGCCGTGCTGGCGGTGATGGACTATACACAGCTTAAATCTATTTCTGATGCGGAGGTTCGTCAGGCAATTTCGGCTGCCGGGAAATCCGTACCGCTTTACGCCCTGGTCAACAAATTCGATCAGAAAGATCGTAACAGCGACGATGAAGAGCAGGTGCGGGCGATGATTTCCGGCACGCTGATGAAAGGAAATATTTCTCCGGGGCAAATTTATCCGGTCTCTTCTATGTGGGCCTATCTGGCAAACCGCGCCCGCTATGAGATGAACGTTCATGGGCGCCTTCCCGATCATCAGGATCAGCGTTGGGTACAGGATTTTGCCGAGGCCGCGCTGGGCCGCCGCTGGCGAACGGCCGACCTGGACGATATTGACCATATTCGCCATGCGGCGGATCTGCTGTGGGAGGATTCGCTGTTCGAACAGCCCATCCGCAAACTGATTTACGCGGCTTACGCCAACGCCTCGCTGTTCGCTTTGCGGTCGGCATCGCATAAGCTGCTGAACTATGCGCAAAATGCCAGAGAATACCTGGATTTTCGCCATCAGGGACTGACGGTCGCTTTTGATGAGCTGGAGCTGAATATTGCGCGCCTGGAAGAGGATATGACGATGCTGCGTCAGCGGCAGAGCGTGGTGAGCGATGAGGTCCAGCATGAAGTTGAAGAGGCGCTTAACGCAACGGATGCATTCCTGCTTCGCCAGAAAGGTGAACTTCACCAGGCGCTGGGCGACATTTTTAGCCGCCCGTCTATTCTTGATTTAGCAGGGCGCGAACCATCCAGTTTGCGTGCAGACGACGCGGATGCGATCCAGCAGCTGGTGCTTGACGATGAAGGGCAGGCGCAGATTGTCCTGAGCAAGATCCGATCGTCATGCGAGCAGATTATGCTGAATGCGCAGAGCAGAATTGGCCGGGAGCTGGCGTTACGCTTCGATCAGCTGGAGTCTACGCTCGCCCGATCGTTGAATGAGGCGATGCGACCCATCGAGACGCGAATTAAGGAGCAGCTCAGTCATGCCGGATTTCGGGCGCGGATTAGCTTCCCGGCGTTTCAGGCAAACCAGCTTAATTTCAATACGCGCGGCTTATTTAATGATGCCATTGTGCAGGACACCCCTCCCGCCAGTCAGCCAGCAGGGGCAGGCAGCGTACGTAATACCGTCTCGCGCTGGCTCAATAATCCCGGCTGGGGCTGGGAAGAGTATGTCGTGACGCGCACACGCTATGTCATCGACATCGTTCAGCTTCATGGCAAATTTACGCAACATATCGATCAGTTTTGCGATCAAATACGTAAAGCTTTGGCCGCGCAGGTCGATGTCTCTGTTACGGCAGGTATGGCAACGTTCTTTGCAGAGTTTTCGTTGTGCCTGACCGGGTTACAGGAAAGCTTGCGTGATAGCCTTGCCGTGCGGCAGCAGAATGAACATTCAACCCGGGCGCTTAGCCAGTTGTTGAAGCAAAGTATGACTACTGCGGCGTGGATTCAGGAAGATACCCGACTGTTACGCGATGATATTCAAACCTTATTCGCGGCAGAGCAACCATGACAACACAGCTACTGGACGGTCCCGGGCGGACGCTGGAGTGTATTCATCCAAAATTTATGGTCGATTTGGTCCAGGGGGCGGACGCTGCACGTCACTCCCTCCTGGGGCCACAGCAACTGCAATTTCGTGAGCGTTTGACGCAGGAGATCATTACGCAGACCCGGCTGCGGCCGTGGGCAATGGCGGGAATGCTCAACGAAAATGCAGCGCTGCGGCTGGGTCTGGCGGAGAAACTGGCCGGTATGCTCGACCCCGGACACCTTGCGCTGACCCGTATGTCCGACAGGCTGGTAGCCCTGCGCCAGCAGGTGAATCCACGCCTCCCTCAACCGCCCGGATTGTTGCAACAGTACGAAGAGCTCTCCTCACATTTCAACCAGCGTGCCGCCTATAAAGAGAAAGCGCTCGCGCAGCGCGGCCTGACGGTTCAGGCGGGTGAGCACAGCGAGCAAATTTTTACCCGCTGGCGAGCCGGGCAGTATGACGGCTGGTCGCTGGCTGGCCGCTGCTTTATCGTGCTGGAAGAGTTGCGCTGGGGGGCGTTTGGCGATGCCTGTCGTCTGGCGAATAGCGATGTGGCGGCCATGCTGAAAGATAATCTGCGCAGCATGGCCGCAAACTATCTGGCACAGGGAATTAATGCTTCTCCCACCACCCGGCATTTTTACCATCAGTGGCTGACGACGCCCGCTTCTCCCGGTCTGATTGATTATAAAGATATGCTGGGCTGGCTGGGGGACTGGTGTCAGGCGGATAAACATCCGGTGAGCTGGTCAGTGACGCAGAGCTGGCAAACGGTCGCGCTGGGAATGCCGAGACTCTGTTCGGCAAAACGGCTGGTGGATGGCATGGTGGAAGAGATATTTGGTACGTGATTGCCCCCTCTTTTTAAGGAGGGGGCGAAAGGGTTAGTGGCGCATTTCTACCGCTTCAGGTTCTGTCCGGGACTCAGGCACATGCCCAAAGCGTCTGGCATACAGTGCCGTGATGACAGGGACCAGAATTGCCGTCACAATCACGCTGGCGGCAACCAGAGCCGTGGAGGAAGCGGCCACGGGTTCAAAGGCCGGGTTAATCTGGGCGATAATCACCGGGTTGGCTACCGCAGCGCCTGCGGCCGAAGAGGCGGCCACGCCCGCGGTTCCGTTGCCGCCCCCGATGACGCGGTCTGCAATAATCAGTGGAATACCCGTGATGACGATGACGGCAACACCCAGCACAATGCCCAGCAGGCCGGTTTCCAGAATCACGTTCAGGTTGATGGTATTGCCCAACGCGAAGCCGAAGAACGGGATCAGTACCGGGGTGGCTTTGCTGAAGAAATCACGCAGATCGTGATCGAGGTTGCCCAGCGCAAAACCAATCAGGAACGGCAGGATCGCCCCGACAAAATGGTGTGGTTCAAAAGAGGCAAGGCCGGCAGAACCCAGAATCAACATCGTCATCAGCGGACCCGACTCCAGGGACATCAGCACGAACGCGCCCGATTCTTCTTTGGTGCCATATTGATTCATCAGGCTGGCATAGAGACCGCCGTTGGTCATATCCATTGCTGAGACTATGGCCAGAACAGATAATCCGGCGAAGAAGCCGGTCTGAATTCCATTCTCCGGAATGAACATTGCACAGATCATGGCAACAACCCAGGCGACCGCAATTTTAGTAATGACCAGCGTCCCTGATTTACGTAATACCGTACCTGTTGCACGCAAGTTAATAGATGCGCCGATGCAAAAGAACCAGACTGCCAGAATCGGTACCGTTCCGCTAATCATACCTTTTGTAAAACCGCCAAAATAAGCACCGGTATTCGGGGCTAGCGTATTTAATATCGCGCCAAGTACCAGCGGGACCAGCATCATCCCGCCCGGGATGCGTTCTATTGTTGCTTTAATCTTCATCATTAACCCTCACATCTCGTCCGCATGGCTGGCGGAAAGCTCAAAAAATAGATCAACAAATTCAAACGATTGCCTTTTTTAGGGCCAATCGATTCGTTATTTATGCTGTAGAGCGAAATTCAGGTGTTCAGCATTCCTTCATTTGAAAGCCGCTGGGATATCGTGTTCGGATTTATCATGCGATCTTTGGAATTGTGATTCAATGAAAATAAAACGCTGTTTTAGTTATCTTCGTCACATATTGAATGTAAACAGGATTGCCCACTGTTAATAATTGAATTTTGTGTAAATTCGCTGTGAAGAAATGTGCTTGCATTTTGTTTGGGGAAGAATAATAACGGGCGTTAAGATCTGTTTGATAAGGGGGTTTAGAATGACCTTATTTATCGTGAATTGACAAAAGCTGAAGGCAACTTACGAACAGGAAAAATAAGTGTGAAGTTGATCACATATATAAACGCTGGTAGGGTAAAAAGGTCTTTAACTGCCCAGACAGGCGTCAACAGGTTCGGTTGTATTGAGGTAAAACGTCAATGTAAGTAAACCTGCTACGCTTGAATAAGGAGATTCGCATGGAGCGGATCTCTGGTTCGCAGCTTGCAAAATGCGCTGTGAAACGGACGGGGCTGAGTCTACGAGGAAAGCTATGCTTAGAAGGAAAAAAGTAAAACCCATCACGCTGCGCGATGTCACCATTATTGATGACGCGAAACTGCGCAAAGCGATTACAGCGGCCTCGCTCGGTAATGCGATGGAGTGGTTCGATTTTGGTGTTTACGGCTTTGTGGCCTATGCACTTGGTAAAGTGTTCTTCCCTGGTGCCGATCCCAGCTTGCAGATGATTGCTGCGCTGGGTACGTTCTCCGTTCCCTTCCTGATTCGTCCTCTCGGTGGCCTTTTCTTCGGCATGCTGGGTGATAAATATGGTCGCCAGAAGATCCTGGCTATTACCATTGTCATCATGTCGATAAGTACATTCTGTATCGGCCTTATTCCGTCGTATGCAACTATTGGTATATGGGCGCCGATTCTGCTGTTGATCTGTAAGATGGCGCAGGGCTTCTCCGTTGGTGGCGAATATACCGGCGCATCGATTTTTGTCGCTGAATATTCTCCGGACCGTAAACGTGGCTTTATGGGCAGCTGGCTGGACTTTGGTTCGATTGCCGGTTTTGTCATGGGCGCGGGGGTTGTGGTTCTGATCTCAACCGTAGTGGGTGAAGAGAACTTCCTTGACTGGGGCTGGCGTATTCCGTTCTTCCTGGCGCTGCCGCTGGGCATCATTGGGCTTTATCTGCGTCACGCCCTGGAAGAGACGCCTGCGTTCCAGCAGCACGTTGAAAAGCTGGAGCAGGGTGACCGTGAAGGGTTACAGGATGGCCCGAAAGTGTCGTTCAAGGAGATTGCGACCAAACACTGGCGCAGCCTGCTGACCTGTATTGGTCTGGTGATTTCCACCAACGTCACCTATTACATGCTGTTGACCTACATGCCGAGCTACCTGTCGCATAACCTGCACTACTCGGAAGACCACGGTGTGCTGATTATTATCGCCATCATGGTGGGTATGCTGTTTGTGCAGCCGATTATGGGTCTGCTGAGCGACCGCTTTGGCCGTAAGCCATTCATTATTCTCGGCAGCGTAGCCCTGTTCGCACTGGCAATCCCGGCCTTTATTCTGATTAACAGCAATGTGCTGGGGCTGATTTTCGCCGGTCTGCTGATGCTGGCGGTGATCCTCAACTGCTTCATCGGGGTGATGGCTTCTACGCTGCCGGCAATGTTCCCGACGCATATTCGCTACAGTGCGCTGGCGGCAGCCTTTAATATCTCCGTTCTGATTGCGGGCCTGACGCCGACGCTTGCTGCTTCACTGGTGGAGAGCACGCAGAACCTGATGATGCCTGCTTACTATCTGATGGTCATTGCGGTGATCGGCCTGATTACCGGTATTACCATGAAGGAGACGGCGAATCGTCCGTTGAAAGGGGCAACGCCTGCGGCGTCTGATATTCAGGAAGCGAAAGAGATCCTGCGTGAGCACTACGATAATGTAGAGCAGAAGATTGAAGATATTGACGCAGAGATTGAGGCGCTCCAGACAAAACGCTCTCGCCTTGTCGATCAGCATCCGCGAATTAACGAGTGATAAAAAAACCCGCCGCTGGCGGGTTTTCTTTTATTAGCATCCTGCGGCAATATAGTCGCCGCCGGCGCTGACGGGGATCACCGTCAGGAACAGGATCGTCGCGAACAGTATCAGAACAACCCCTCCGGCAATTTTGACCATCGGCATTACCCAGTTCAGGGACGTGCCGCCGCCAAACCAGGTTACTGTGCGTTCACGCGCGTAACGTACTGCCAGCGACAGCCCCATAATCGACAGCGCCGTGCCCAGCGACATTGTCATCACAGCAGCAATCCCCCAGCTAATAATACCGAGCGCATTCGAGAACATCAGGATCATAATTGCCCCGCTGCACGGGCGTGCGCCAATGGCCAGCACCACGCCCAGACGGGTTTTCCAGTCGCTTTTAGTCAGATCCACCCCTACGCCGTGATGGCAGCAGCCACAGCGTTCATTATGCTGGTGAAGCGGCTTGATGGCGCTAATCGCCATTTTGCGCGGACGCAGGCTGCTGAGCGCCTGAAAAATGATAAACGCACCGAAGACGGCAATCAGCACGGCGCTGATTTTCTCGACGTACCAACGGCTGGTGCTGATATCTCCTGACGCGAGGTTCAATCCAACCGCCAGGATAAAGACAAAGACGATCGCGCTGACGCCCTGCATCATGCTACCGATAAACGGTACGACGCGCGCCGCGAGCTGGCTCTCTTTATTGGTGGTGAGATACGTGGTGACGATAAATTTGCCGTGCCCAGGTCCAACGGCATGGAGTACACCATAAAGAAACGCACCGGTTAACAACCATAGCCCACCGCTGTACTGATGATTATTAAGTTGCAGCAGATACATCACCAGATATCGGTGCAGGGTGATCTGGGTGGCGAGGCACCACTGAATAAAAGCATTCCAGTGCGTATGCAGTGCAAAACCTGCCATAAGTAACACCAGCACGGCGAGCCCGGCGGTTGGGGTACGCCAGTCACGTTGAAGTCGTTGTGTCGTCATGAGGTTGGCCCGCGAGAGAAATATTTGCCGCTAGTATAGTGTTCAAATCGCTGGATCACACCGGGATCGTCAATGGATTGTGGATAAGTCTGTGTGTAAAAAGGTATAAGGCGGGGTTTTGCTGGGGAATACAGCAGTCAGTCATTTTTTTGCAACTTTTCTGTTGCGGTCGCTCGGGAACTCCCTATAATGCGCCTCCATCGACACGGCGGATGTGAATCACTTCACAGATAACCCGGTCGGCTGAAGAGAAAAAATCCTGAAATAACGGGTTGACTCTGAAAGAGGAAAGCGTAATAT
>NZ_JBMKIA010000065.1:0-8472 GCF_049238215.1 Enterobacter cloacae complex sp. IR5441 | reverse complement strand
TCGAAATGTTTTATAACAGTAAGCGTCGGCATGGTTCTAGCGAACAGATGTCACCGACAGAATATGAAAACCAGTATTATCAACGGCTCGGAAGTGTCTAGATTATCCGTGGCGATTCATGGATTTGATTACATTGAAACCACCAACATTCTCCAGGTTTACGTGAATCAACCTGGAGATGGTTCATATTTCGACCATGTTTATGTAAATCGAGTTTGGTTGTCAGATAAAAACCGTAACAACGCAGAAATAAGCGTAACCGGCAAACAAACAGGTAGAAATATGGCGTCTGGGAACTACACGTATGAGTTCAACATGAAAGAGGTACCAGAAGGCAGTTATAACGTGGTAATTAATGCCCAAGATACATTCAACAATACCGGTAACCTCCCTTATCAAACTGTTGTCGTTGATAATACAGCACCATCTGTAAGTATTAGCTACGAAGGAAAACCGATCAGCAAAAACGTAACAGTATATGGGCTGGAGAACGTCCGTATACAGCTCACCGATGCTCTAACTAAACCATCCTTAAGCCGTATGACTCTTCGCGGTGGCCCTGTTTCTGATGCGGTGGAATTGTCTTGGGTGAATCTGGGAAACAACCTGTATGCACCTAATTATCCCAAGATCTTTCCGTCTCTTAATGAAGGCGAAACATACACTCTCACAGTTCAGGCCAAAGATGAGATGAACAACGTTAAAGAAAGCTCAGTCGAATTTAACTACCTTCCAAACAATCTCGTCAGGCTAGAGAATCTGAAAACCTTAGCTGTCAATGCTTCTCTCAAAACATCTGACAATACTCCTCTGGCTGTTCTGTATGCCAGCCAGCTGCGTAAAAAGGATGGTTCAATCGCTACAGGGCTTCAGGACGCAGTGCTTACTGTCCGTAAGGACGCTGCATTCGGCGTGACTGTAAATGGTGTTTCTGCGATGCCAGGTGAAAGCAAAGAGCTTCAACTGGATTTGGGGCTCGGGGACAGCCGTAGCTTTCCTATTTTCCCTGCTGTATCCGGCCTTACAGGCAGATCTGAGTTCATGATTAACATTGAAGAATTAAAATAAAGCAGGGCTGTTTTGCTGAAGCACAACGGCCGTCTTCTGATGCGCCGTAGCCCATGTTGTTGCAAATCAGTCCGACGTTCATTGCGTAAGTAACGCTTACTGCGGACCATGGTAGTGATTAGACTCACTACCATGGTCATTTCACCACATATCTTCTCTGCATTGCTCTTGTTGGGCAGACTAGTAACTCGTCACTAAATTGCAGCTTTTGTCTTGCTAAGTCGCTGGTATAACTGCACTACGAAATCGTCAAAAGATTTTATCCCTCATGTAGATCCAATAAATGATCCCAAAGGTGCCAGAGAGTACAAAGAAGATCCCGGTACGCTGTAGGCCGCATGGTTACTGGGCTGGAGCATTGTCACTGACAACAGTAGCGACATAAGTGACAACGGGAGTGACTTAAAAGACAATGGTAGAGACTATTTCGACGTTGGTAATGATTTTAAGTGACAATGGTAGTGAGGTTAGACTTAAACTTCCACTGTAAGGTAAGGTGACTCGCATTATTTAAATAAATTATTACTTTCAATTACTTGCGACACGAGTCTGCATGTATGCTTCTATTTCTCAAAAATTTATCCACCGAAAATGCCTGTGGCTGTGATTTAGCTTTGACGACAGTTTTTATCAGGGAGGCAAGTTGAGACCTGTATAAGAACTAAGCATTTATTTATCCCCATTTTCCACAAGGTAGTTCCAATAATTAGTACCTTAGTGTTCCTGATAGATCAAAAGAGATCCCCGCTGCCTCCAGGCCAGACGGCACAAGGCCTGAGACGTGATCAGTGACAACAGTAGTGATTATTTTGACATTGGTAGTGATTATTATAACGTTGGTAATGAGTTTTTTGACATCAGTAGTGATCAGAGCGACAATAGTAGTGACTTTTCATTAGATCTTTTTAACTTGATCTGATCCGTTGTTGATAAGAGTTGCAGGTCATTGTATGCAAAGAGTTTTTGCCAAGTTTTAATGAGTGGAGTCGTTTTTTTAGGTAGAACTTATGCACAGATATGGATCATCACAATGATCCATCCAGTGACATAGAGTTCGCTGGGGCTTACTATTCACCAATCTGTTTACACATTCAGTGATAACTTATTATGACTAAAGAGAAAGATACTGAGCAGCAGGACCTGGTCACCAGGGCTTTCTCTGTTAGAGAGAAAGAATCAGGTAAAGACATCATTTTGCGTCCTAACAGCAACCGTACGGTGCAGTCTATTGCTTTGATGCGGCTCGGGCTGTTCGTCCCATCACCAAAGAGTGTGGGGCGTCAAAATCGGGAATATAAAACGGTTGGCTTTGACGCAACGAAAGAGTTACAGACGCTCTCTTTAATGGAGAGCGAGGGGTTCACCAATATTTCAATTGTCGGTGAGCGTCTTGATATGTCAGTAGATTTTAAGACGTGGATGGGCATCATTCGAACCTATGCCAATCATCCGATTAACAATGACACGATAAGCTTAAAATTCACTGAATTCCTCAAGCTATGTACGCCTGAAAATTATCGCTCATCTACAGCGTCCAGAAAACGTATAGACGCCTCCTTACGCAGGTTAGCATCCGTTACCTTGTCGTTCACCAGTAATAACTCGTCCAAAGTCTATACAACGCATCTGGTACAGTCTGCCCTGTTAGACCCGGAATCAGATCAGGTTGTCCTTCAGGTTGATCCTAAGATTTTCGAGCTCTATCAATACGATCATAAGGTTTTGATGCAGCTGAAGGCAATTAAGGAGTTGGCCAAGAAGGAAAGCGCCCAGGCTCTCTATACGTTCATAGAGTCATTACCGCCAAATCCTATACCGATATCCCTTACTCGGCTGAAAAATCGTCTGAACCTCAAAACACGAGCAAATAGTCAGAATGCTACCGTGAGAAAGGCTCTTGAAGAGTTGGCATCGATAGGATACCTCCAGTACACCGAAATTAAGAAAGACGGAAAAGTATACTTCCAGATTCATAAGCGGGATCCCGATCTGAATTTGAACAATACTCAGCCTCCTTTAGAAGTGGTTGAAGATGAAGAAGAGAACTCAGGGTCTTCTGTTTTAGAAGGTGAGTTATGCCCACCAGCTGACCCGATAGACGGCGATGATGTTCTTACCGTCCATGATTTAACCGCTGAAGAACTGCGCTATATTCGTAGTCTTCGAAGCCAGAAAAAGAACAGCAACGCCAGCTAAAGTTAACCCGGCGGTTCAGGCTCCGGGTGCTAAATTACTTCTTCGATTTTCGTTAGTCCCAGCCCGCTCTTTCACGTCAACGGTAATGAGTCAAAAGTCATTACCGTTGTCATTGTTCTCTACCACCCTATGTAGATCGAGATTGCGAATTCAACGCTTTCTCCTGAGTCACCTGTTAACACCCGGTTTCTACGCTTTACTTCATTGGCCAGTACATCCAACGGAAAATATCGTAACGGGGTGACAATGGCAGTGAGTTGACCCACTCACTACCATCGACATTCAAATCCCGGCTTCTCTGGTAGCTATAGTGACAATGGTAATGATGTGTACCTTACTGGCATTGTCATTGTCCTCCGAGTGTGCGTTCAGCTTTGGGAGGACACCGGAACTTAATGCGGCGAGTCACGGCCATTGTGAATCTCGATTGGATTGGCGAATACGGCTTCCGGTTGGGCCAGATGTCAATGGTTATGCTTCATCCAGCTCATTACTGTAGTCATTGCCGTTCAGCTGAGCTGATGCTCCTCTCATTCTATGTGGCGACAACGGTAGTGAGCCCAGAAAGTGACTACCGTTGTCATGGCCGTCCAGTAGAGCGGGTCAACCTCTTAAATCACAGGGTGACAACGGTATTGAGCCCAGAAAGTCACTACCGTTGTCATGGACGTCTGGTTAAGCGGATCTACCTCTCAATTCACAGGGTGACAATGGTAGTGAGCCCAGCAAGTCACTACCGTTGTCATAGTCGTCCCGTTGAGCAGATCAACCTCTTAACTTACAGGATGACAACGGTAGTGAGCCTATTAAGTCATTACCGTTGTCATTGCCATCCAGAAGAGCGGATGATCCTCTCAATTCATACGGCGACAATGGCACTGAGCCCAGCAAGTCACTTCCGTTGTCATAGCCTTCCAGAAGAGCAGATGAGCCTCTTAATTAACAGGGTGACAACGGTAGTGAGCTCATTAAGTCATTACTATTGTCATGGCCGTACAGCTGAGCTGATCATCCTCTCAATTCACACGCCGACAATGGTAGTGAGCTATTAAAGTCACTACCATTGTCATAGACGTCCAGTTAAGTGGACCATCCTCTCAATACACACGGTGACAACGGTAGTGAGCCATTAGAATCACTACCGTTGTCATTGCTTTTCAGGTGCACTGATAAGGCTCTCAATAGACACGACGACAATGGCAGTGAGCAATTAGAGTCACTTCCGTTGTCATTGCTTTCAGCTGAGCTGATAAGGTACGTCATTTACACGATGACAATGGCAGTGAGCCAATCGAGTCACTACCGTTGTTAATGCCGACCAACCGAGGGAAGGGTCCGCTCAAAGAACTGAGTGACAACAGTAGTGAGATCATCCAATCACTACCATTGTCAGCTTAAACCTGTAGGACGAAGAGGCTTGTCCGATAAAATGACGACAATGGAAATGAGCCTATCCATCACTACCACTGTCATTAAAGTCCAGCGGTTCAACGTTAATCAGTAGCTCCGGATGACAATGGTTGTGAGTCAGGCAATTCCCAAGCATTAAGTGACAGCAGCGTAACACCTCTAAGCTCACTCCTGTTGTCAGGGGTTAGGGTATTGAGTCTCTACCGTCGTCAGTGTTTCTGAGACACCAGTATTGCAGATCACTACAATTGTCACTTAAGTATCGACGGGGGAATAGATGCAAGTGACTGGCTAACCAGTACCAGTTTAGATTCAAAACGATCCCATCTTTGTGGATGCACTTGAGTAAGCTCGTATGACGATATGTCAGAGAAGTGACAACGGGAGTGAGTTGCCGGACTCACTACCGTTGTCATCCCCGGTTGAAGGAAGAGGATCCCCGGGGCTGTATATTTACCGGGTATCCTTACTCAAGGGTTTCGACACTCACTCCCATTGTCGTAATCAACGAGTGTGCATTGTCTTTTAAAAGCATCGCTGGAAACGTACGATTAAAGTAACTTTTCTTTCGGTTCTTCCTTGCGAATCTCTGAAGACGTACTGGCTGATCGGAGTCAAGGAGGGCAGTAAAATTGAAGCCGTCAGTTTTACTGTCGGCTCCGGGTAGTTACTTCAACTCGTCGATCTGAATCATGAATTCTGAGGTGCCAACTTTCCCATTTTCGGAAGGATAAACGGGTAACAGAAGATTATCCCCCTGGCCCATATCTATTTGCACCTCAACTGACTCACCTGGAGCCGCCTGTGCCCCGTTAAATTTAATACCGAAGGCTGCATCCTTCCGCACAGTCAGCGTTGCGTTCTGGACCCCTTTAGCAATTTCTCCATTTGTCTTACGCAGAACGTTAGTGGACAGGTACGCAAGGGGTACGCCATCTGTCGTTTTGAGAGGCGAACTGACCGATAATGTGCGTAGATTATGTAACTGCACAAGGTTATTCGGTAGATAACTGAACTTCTGAGTATAGGTTTTGGTATTCGACTGACTATCGGCAACTGTTACGCTAATTGAATAATTTTCAGATGGTTCGAAATTTGGGAACAGCCTCGGATACTCAGGCATGTATGTATCTTTGCCTGCCGGTGACCACGTAAGCTCAACGTTATCAGCTGTGGGGCCACCTACGAGCTGAAGACGGGTTATCCTCGGGGTTGTCAGATTATCTGCCAGAGCGATCCTGAGGTTCTCCAGGCCGTACACTACCGTATCGTCTTTTACCGGCTTTCCGTCGAATGTTATGGCCACTGTCGGAGGAGTGTTATCCAGAGCAATTTCTCCGAAAGTTTTATTGGTCTGGTTCTGGAAGAAGTCCCTGATGTTGACCTCAACGTTGTATTTTCCTTCAGACTGACGGGATAAATCATAAGCAATCGTGTAGTTACCTGAGATACGAGATTTGATTACGCCTGTGGGTGACATCCGGGTACCGGTGTTCTTATCGGAAAGATAAAATTCCCTCAATGAGACCGAGTCGAACCAGTTACCATCGCCTTCAAGTGACGCCAGTACATCCAGCTGCTTGTTAGTCTCGTCATATGATATCGAGTTTATTACCGGCAGTTGTTTATTGTTCCAGCGTGTCATAATCCATTGCTCAGACCGCAAAATGGGATTGCTGATGCTGCGAACGAAGTAAAGGATCCTATTGTAGCCCTGGGTACCCAAGGCCATATCAAACGTCTCAGGCGCTTCACACGAGGTTTTTCCTGCCGGAATGGTGCAGGTCGCCTTACCGCCGATCTCTTGTGCAAAGGGCCGGGCTTCAACGTTAAAACGAAGTCGGGAAATTTTAATTGGCAGTCGTGATGAAGCCACACTCTCAAAATCCTTCCACTTAACCCAGTTCCCCTTATCATCGAGGAAATCTACCCAGGTACCCGCAAATGCAGGCGTTTGGTTTGCAGATGGGTTTAGAACGAGGCTGTATGACGGATAATACCCTCCCCACTGGCCAAAGTTCGCCATACGAGCCATATCCCCATTAATTGAGCCATAGGGAAGAGTCATTTCAACATAAGCATAAGTGCTGTCTACAGCTATCTCTTTGGGGGCGGAATATTGATTGATGAACTGAAGCCCACCTTCTGAATAAGCACGGTAGTTAGATTTTGGGATCCGGTAGACTAATCGAATAGGGTTTTCGTTAACGACCATACCGGCTTTGTAAGCCGGATAATTAGAAACCCCGGGTACGACGCTGGAAGACGTATTTGGATCATGAACGGCCCACAGTGTCATCTCACCCAGCGTGTTGTCGTAGCGAAATTTTTGAGTTGGCAGCGTTCGGCTATTACCTGCGTTATCGAAGATAACAACTTTTGCAGTAAAGTCTTCATCCAGGTTGCTGTCTGGTATTCCGGTTCCCTTAACTGAATTCTTAGAGTAAGTGTGGTACATCTTTTGGCCGGATACGTCATACTGCATCTGTGTAGTGCTGTAGAGGCTACCGTCCTGCCTGTAAATATATATTAGGCCCTTATCAATACCATTTGCATCACTTACGCCCGAAGAGGTGAAGTCATACTGCCCCGTTGCCTCTAATCCAAGCTTCCACACGTCACCAGCGGTAGAGCCAGAACCAGTATTAGCGGTAAGAGCATTTGCCGCTGGAGGGGTGACATCAATTAGCCAGTTATAGTTATAGGTCGCTACAGGCTTCTGATTGAGATCTAACACGTTTATCTGAACGACAAATTTGCCTTCACCCAAAGCAGGCAAAGTTACTTTTTTGCCGTAGAACTCACTACCGTCAGCAGCTGTTAGTCGGTCTGATACACCCGTCCGTGTAGTCGTAGTATTAAGAATGACAGTTCCAGTGTCTTTCGTGACTTTGACATTAACGAAACGATCAAGACCTGAAATAAGTGTCAAAGTTACCGGTGATGCCGGATTAAGCATAAGACGAGAAGACGGGGCGTGGATCTCAATACCGTTCGTGTCTTTAAAGGCCGATTCATATATCTGAGCTGGGGCCTGAACAGACATACCGAGTCCGGCTACAGCAGTAATAAAAGCGAGATGTTTCATTCTTATTCCCCTTTAGGTTTGGTGTTATTTTAAGCTTTTCCTAAAGGTCACTATGTTCGTAAAAGTATAAAAAACTTCTCCATATGGTGCTCGAAATTACAAATCTATAATTTGCCTTTCGACAAACCTTATTGTGCGTTCAGGACGGAAATCTTTCTTTTTGGAATTACATCTGACATTTCTGTGGTGTCCAAACTGGCAACGATTGCAAAACTTATAACATTAGCCTGAAACTATCGGCATCCACATATCGCATTAAGTGATGCTTTTACTTTGTGTAAAAAAGAATCAGGATAAATTAGGTATGTCAGATATAAATGCGTTAACGGACGGCATATATGAATCAAAACCTGGCGGCATTACGCCACCAGTCGAGAGGGGAGTGAACCTCAGTCAGTACGTCTACCTTCGTTCCGCAAGGCGCTTCTTGTTGTGAATTACAAACTGCCCTGGCGAGAACTGCATCATTTCACCCCTAGCAACACACGTGCCTCTTCAACGGTTTGCCAAGAAGGCATTGCTACGCCAGATTGAGTGCCGTTGCCCCTGCGCTCACCTGTGTCACATTCTACATAAAGACGCATCAGCATCGCGGTAATGACTCCAACTTATTGATAGTGTTTTATGTTCAGATAATGCCCGATGACTTTGTCATGCAGCTCCACCGATTTTGAGAACGACAGCGACTTCCGTCCCAGCCGTGCCAGGTG
>NZ_JBMKIA010000064.1:0-8690 GCF_049238215.1 Enterobacter cloacae complex sp. IR5441 | reverse complement strand
TGCCATTACGCATCACGCCTTCAGTAGCGGAACAGGAGGGACAGCAGACGGAGACTGAAGCCACGGGAGCACCTCAAAAACACCATTATACACTAAATCAGCAAGTTGGTAGCATCACCGATCCCTTTAACTTCAAATCTGCCAAGCTCTTTTTGAACTCTACCACCGAGCCCGTTAATAACGCCATTAGCACTCATACTGTGCTGTTCGTACTTTTTGCCTATATCGAAACATGTGCAGGAATGATTTGGTTCAATATACCATTTTTTTAACACCTCAATACTTTTAGAGTCAAAAACCTTTTCATTCATTAACAGAGCTTTCCATTCTTCCACACTGATATCAATGTCGCAGACGTACTCCCCGTCAATTACCTGGCAAATCTTATTGATCACGATCATCCCCCTGTAATAAAAAATCATCACAATACACAGTTCGTTACCCGGTATGAGTGCGGCCGGGTAACATCTGCAGTATGCCATATTCACAGCTCAGGTAAATCAGAAAAACTATTTTTACAGTACCACAAATGAAATTGTTTCATAAATGACAGGATCTCAGCATCCATAACCAACCATTCCATGTTTTCAGCCTGCCCCAGATATAGTGGACAGATAATTCTGCTCATTATCCGCGACGATGAAACAGTCTCCGGTCAACAAAACCGTACAATACTTTCAATGATCTGCACTTTTAACTGCACAAGCGACATACCATTCAGAACTTAAAAAGTTAACAATGTTTTCATACTGGCGTGTATGCCACATTATTAGCATTTTGCGAATAAAAATAACTGGCATAATTGTATTTAATGATAATGTTACATATTGTTAGCCAGGTTCCGGAAAGCGAGAACCGGAACCGCACCTGTCCAGCCGGTATTCCCGTCGATGACCCTCGCTTTTTACTGATTTGTGCCCGACTGAGAAGTCGGTAACTCAGTTTCGGAATCGGCGCAGATGAGTTTCGGGAACAAAATAAATGTTGCCGCGCGCCCGTGAGCATGCCACGTACAGCCTGTTACGGGACGACGGTGGAAGGGTTGCCAGTTCCTGACGGGTCAGAAGCTTCCAGTGGGAGGATCCCATCACAATGCAGACATCCTGAAAGTGATCGAGCCCTTTACTGGCGCCCCAGTTCATGGAATAGCAGCCGTAACGGTGATGTTCACGATAGAAGAGCTTAATCACCGTATTATCGGCGTGCAGGGTGGCTGAGCGCTCTGTATCTGCGATCGTTTCAATCAGGGAGGCATGTATCCCATGGGCAGCGATACGGATGTTCAGTTGCCCGGTGATAAACTCGCACACTGAAGCTGAGCAACGCCATGTCCGGTTGAGCGTGTCCCGGTCAACCGCGAAACCTGCTGCGTCGAAGCGGGCCTCATATCGCGTGATGTCGTCGTGCAGCGTTGAATTAACGTTGCCGTCATGGCTTGTATCAAAGGTATGCTGATAAAAATCGCCGCAACAGAGCACAGTGATTTCCGCGCGGCAGAGCTCCAGCAGAAAATTAAAGTCATGTCCGGCAAAGTCCTGGACTTCATCGACAAGCAGTTCATCATAGTAACGGGCAAGCCGGATACGGATATCCGGCAGCAACCCCCGGGCTGTCAGTAAATGTGCGAGCCTCCGGTGATACAGCCGTCCGGCGGGATCCTGATAATGCCGGGCATTCGTGCGCGGTATTCTGGGTGGGGGCTGGTCGAAGCTCAGGCCACGCGATGCCAGCTGCTCCTGCAGGAAAGGCCGGAAGCAAAAACCGTGCAGAAACTCAAACCAGGTCATCACCCTGATCCCTTCCGGGATAAAGCCAAAACGTCTGATAATCTGTGCCCGCAGATGCGCTTCATTATTCACGGTGAAGGTCAGGAGCAGCGTCCTCCTGTCCTCACTCAACCGTCGTATCAGCAGCGTGGTCTTGCCCGAGCCGGCAACCGCAAATATCACTCTCTTATCCATGCCAGTGCCTCCTGAATATAATCAGGTACGGTCAGCTCTCCGGCGTGCAGCTGTAACAGCCGGAATGCTGCTTCTGCCTTATTGGCCAGCATGTATTCCTGCACCGTGAGTGTCCGGCGGGGTCCGCGGAAAAGCGTATCACACAGATCAGCGTTATCCTGATACAGGCTGATTTCAAATGTGGATCGGGTGTTATCGCGATCAGCAAATACCCGGGAGCGGGAACAAATCACGTCAGCATAGCGTTCATCGCAGTTTTGCTGATAGTTGCCGTCATTATCACGAAGGGCCGCGACGCGATTTTCCAGAAGACGGGCCAGTTCAAGATAACGACGGAAACTCGTTCCGCCGATAGCGATGATGTGAACTCCGTCTTCCTCCGGTGCCCTGCCATACAGGCGGCGATAAAAGGCCTCGATCAGAATAAACTCAGCATCCCCCTCCACGAGCAGCACACGTCTGGCCAGCGCAAATTCCAGTACGTTATTATCCGGTGCTTTCATGAAGAAGGCGGCAGTCTCAGCGGAAAGTTCATTCATCAGTACCGGCCGGGCAGACCCGAGGAGGATTGCCTTACGCAGATCGAGGCGGGAGGAGATATGGCTGCTGTGTGTGGCAATAAACACCTGCGTCTGCCGTTCAGTGGCAAGCTGATTAACCAGCCTCTTCATACTGACATGGCTGAGATGATTTTCCGGCTCCTCAAGCAACAGTACGTGGAGCTCTCCCTGCTGCTGATGCCGCTGCAGCGCAAACTCCGTTTTGATGAAGCACTGCCTTCCTTTTCCACGGTGACGAATGGAAATACCGTCCTCGGTAATGTCTAGATTCGCCTCAAGCCCTGATTTAGCACCGGAACGCACGCCAAACTGATACGTTTCCAGCGTGTCGTTTATGGCTGACAGATGCCGGGTGCAGAAGTGCATTTTCTGTTGCCGGTAACTGTTTTCAAGCCGGTACCGATCGGCCACCGGCACATTGACGCTGTAAACTGTGCGCGTATATTCCTGTGCGGCGTGCTCGTTATCGATGCGTGCACTGTCTAAGAGCAGATGGCGCAGATAGCGTCTGAAGCTGGCGAAATGACCACCGGAGAAGGTGCTGAACCGCACGGAATAGTATTCATAGGGAAAATTATCGGGATCCTGCTGTAGTACATTGTGAATATCCTGGCCGTATTCCTCCGTCATTGGTGCAATACGCATTCTGAGACCATCCGCATTGATACCCGCCAGATTTTGCCTGCCGTTCAGGTCAGGATCTCCCCCATTACTCAGGAAAACGTCAGCTGTCAGCACGGGTAACTGATCGGCGCGGCGCTCACCTTCCTGAAACTGCCTTACTGCTGACTGGGACAGGAGCGATTCCACACCCAATGCCTCGACCCGGTGCCGGCTGTCACTCAGCACAAGGTCAAGGGCCAGCAGAATCGTGCTTTTCCCGGACTCATTGTCCCCGACCAGAATGTTACGGTCATGAGTGAAGCGCAGGTCCAGTTCCGGAAACTTTTTAAAGTTTTGCAGCATAAGCCGCGTGATCAGAGGCATCTTTTATTCCTTTATATACCGCTGACTGAAAGAGTGTCCGGCTGCGCCAGACCGCCTGTTTTGTTTTACAGCGTTATCTTACCCAGTCTTCCAGCACAAGACCCGGTACCCGCTCAAATTCCCGCGTATTATTCGTCACCAGCACGGCACCGGCGGCGATGGCGTGCCCGGCAATGGCCGTGTCGTTCGGGCCGATCGGCGTCCCGGCCATTCGCAGCGCCACCTTAATCTCCGTGGTGGCGTCCACCGCAGCGCGATCCCAGGGCAGGATGGCATCGAGGCGGGCGCAGAACGCGTCGACCAGCTCGACGTGGCGCGGGGAGGCCTTCGGGCCGGTGGCCCCGAAGCGCATTTCAGAATAAGTGATGGCCGAGACAACGATGCGCTGGCCGCGCAGCACCGCCTGCTCCAGGCGCTTCAGGACGGCTTCCGGCTGCTCGCGCATGATGAACGAGCAGATACAGGTGTCGAGCATATAGGTCTTGTTCACAGGTTAAATCGTCCTTCGTCGCTGACAACGTCCTCGCGCTCCGCCATAAAGTCCGGGTCTGCCTTCTCGAACTGCGCGAACGAGCCCCAGGTCGGCCGGACGGGACGCAAAATAATGCTGTCCCCTTCCCGGACGATCTCCAGCTCGCTCACTCCCTCAAAATCCAGATCGCGGGGCAGACGAATGGCGCGGTTATTGCCGTTTTTAAAAATGGATACAGTTCTCATCATTTCCTCCTGGCCGACCGGCCTGTATGACTATGTTCAGTATATGCAGATGCAAAGCATATGTATAGTCATAGCATATGCAGATGGTAAGTATATGCGTATGCCACACCTATGCAGATGCCCGGCATATGGATATGTTGAACCTATGTTGTATTCTCTCTTTTCCCGGTCAGATCCGAAAAAAGGTAGTTCCGGATCTGCCGGAGCCCTACCGGCGCTCAGTGGCCAAGAAACACAATATGCAGCGGTGTTATTAGCTTCTTTGACGCTATATGTTGTATCCCTCCCCTGCCCAGAGATCGGTCGCTCAGCACCAGAAAAGGGCGGTGTGGTTATTCCCTGACCGTGGTACACTTCCGGAAACTTCGTAAAGCGCGAAAAGTCGGATCAGGACGGAACGGCCGTCCGGTAATTTAACGGCGTGGCTGTATGGCTGCTTGTTATCTCTAAGGTGATTATTTTGTATGTGAATTTCACGAAGTGAAATTAATGGCGACATAACAGTATGTTTCAGGCGGGCGTGAGTCAGCTGCATCCTTACGCTATACTGATATGCATATCATCAGTATGTATTCCGGAGTGCATTATGAAGCAGCGCATCACCGTCACCATAGACAGCGACAGTTATCAGTTACTGAAATCCGCAGACGTCAATATCTCCGCCCTGGTGAACAGGGCCATGCAGAATGAGGCCCGTCGTCTGCGTGCCGAACGCTGGCAGGCTGAAAATCAGGAAGGAATGGCCGAGGTTGCCCGCTTTATTGAGATGAACGGTTCATTCGCCGACGAAAACAGGGACTGGTGAGATGCAGTTTAAGGTTTATGCCTATAAAAGAGAGAGCCGCTATCGTCTGTTCGTGGATGTGCAGAGTGACATCATCGATACCCCCGGGCGACGGATGGTGATCCCGCTGGCCAGCGCCCGGCTGCTGTCGGATAAGGTTTCCTGTGAACTCTATCCGGTGGTGCACATCGGGGACGACAGCTACCGCCTGATGACCACGGACATGGCCAGCGTCACGTCCTCCGTCACCGGGGAGGAAGTGGCCGATCTCAGCCACCGGGAAAATGACATCAAAAATGCGATAAACCTGATGTTCTGGGGAATTTGACAGCCTCCCCGCCCTGAAAGACATCGAGGATGTCAAAACGAAGTATTGCCGCAGAGCTTAACCCTCAGCATGAACTGCTCTCCGGAGCGGATGCCCTGCAGGCTTTCGCGGGGTCAGCTTAAACGAACGGTTCACGCAAAAACCCTAAGGAACAAATATGGCGGACGGAATTTCAGTCTGGGTACCGGTGATCTCCACGTTATCGGGAGGGATACTGACCGGAAGCATTGCCCTTCTGGTGAGCCGGTTGAATCATCGTTACGCTGGCGAACGTGAGGCTTTAGCGGCTGCAGAACGGCATCGCCACGAGCTAAAGATTGCTCAGGAATTACTGGATAAAGAACGTTTATTCATAGCAACTGAGTTGATTTTCTTACTGGAACAATTCGCGGAAGGCTGCGCTCGTATGGCCACAGACTGCGGCGAGCCTGATCCGCAGGGTGTATACACTCCAACGGAAAATCTTCCGGAGCTGATAATCAAGAATATTTCGGGTGACTGGCGGGCACTCCCCCCCCCCGATTATGTACCGGATCCATGAACTTCCGGTACTTCAGAATGAAGTCCGGAGACATCTCGCGGCTTATTATGAGCAGTACTGGGAGCCTCCCTATCTCTCCCCATATTATCGGGAACGTCAGTTCCATTATGCCCGTCTGGGGATAAAGGCCGTTATTCTGGCCCAGAGACTGCGAAAACTCGTCGGTCTGCCTGGAACCCGCCTCGATGCAACGGAATGGTCTGCACAACTCGTCCTCTCTAGGGTGTGGCGGAAAAAACGTAAAGAAAGAACCGAAGCTAAAATTCGTCGTCTGCGTAAAAAGACTGGGGAGAATTCATGATAATGCCTACCATTCAGGGGCAGAGAGTCACACATACCTCTGCTCAGTTGCCGGTGGCCATTGATTATCCGGCGGCACTGGCGTTGCGTCAGATGGCGCTCGTACAGGATGAACTGCCGAAATACCTGCTGGCGCCGGAAGTCAGCGCCCTGCTCCATTACGTGCCGGATCTTCACCGCAAGATGTTGCTTGCGACGCTGTGGAACACCGGTGCGCGTATTAATGAAGCGCTGGCGCTAACTCGTGGGGATTTTTCGCTGGCACCGCCGTATCCGTTTGTGCAGCTGGCCACACTCAAACAACGAACGGAGAAAGCGACCAGAACGGCCGGCCGTTCACCCGCCGGTAGTCAGGCGCATCGCCTGGTTCCGCTCTCCGATCACCACTACGTCAGCCAGCTGCAGATGATGGTGGCCACCCTGAAAATACCTTTGGAAAGACGCAACAAGCGTACCGGCAGAACAGAGAAAGCCCGCATCTGGGACATCACCGACCGGACAGTACGGACCTGGATTGGCGAAGCGGTTGAAGCGGCCGCCGTCGACGGGGTGACATTCTCGGTGCCGGTCACCCCGCATACGTTCCGCCACTCCTACGCGATGCATATGCTGTATGCCGGCATACCACTGAAGGTTTTGCAGAGCCTGATGGGCCACAAATCGATTAGCTCGACGGAAGTCTATACGAAGGTGTTCGCACTTGATGTTGCTGCGCGGCATCGAGTTCAGTTTCAGATGCCCGAAGCGGATGCGGTAGCCATGCTGAAAGGGAATATTTAAGTACTTAGGAGAATGATGCTGGCGAACGTCCTGCTCGCCGGGGAGGTCTGTCAGACGTTATCTGGACCAGCTGACGGGAATATCTGCTCTGTATTCCTCATACTGCTCATAGATCGCATGCTGAAGCATCGTAATACGTTCTGACAACCTGTTGGCGTCCGACATATGCCGCCATTCCCCCTCAATAGTGGTTTTCTGTCCATCCGGGAGATTGAGCGTGATCAATACCTTTGTATCACGAATAATCACCCCGTCAGTGAAAGAATTAAGACCACTCCTTACGGTATTATCTATCTGTATAGTTTCAAGTTTCATCTTGTTACCTCCTGTTGACCGGATCCCAAGCATAGATATCTGAATTCAAATTGCCTAGTGAAATGTCTGGATATGCCGCATTTTTCCCCTTATACAGCGAAGCTGGCCAAAGGCCAGCTCGCTTGGATTTATCGCTTTTGCCAGTAGATCAGCATGGCAAGGAACAGGATTGTTGCCCCCTGAGAAGCGGTCAGGAAAGTTTCCAGCAATGACATTATCGTAAAACTCCGCATTATTAATTTCAGGTGTGTGATTCAGGGGCCTTAGTCCCCCTTTTACAGGACGTAGTGTTCTGTCACGACGGAAGCCAGGGTTAATAAAAACGATTCGAATATGTCTGCAGGGACGATAGAAATCTTCGTGCGGGTTGTCTCGCTGTAGCCGGCTCTGGAGAGCGACTCGGGGGAGGAGTAGTATCTTCCGGCCACGGATATGATCGAGCCAGCAGTGCTCGCCGCAGTCGAGCGACAGGGCGAAGCCCCGAGTGAGCGAGGAAGCACCAGGGAACAAAACTTATAAATTCTGCTTACGCTCAATGCCTGAAAAATCACCTCCCCTCGGGGTTATCCACTTATCCACGGGCATATTTTTATAAAGTACTTTTTTATTCTTTTTCTTTATTTTACATCTTTTAGGGAGCCTGAAAGCCGCGTACAGTGCGGCCTGAGAGGGGGCCTGTATGGGCAACTGGTAAACATAATATGGGAAATTAATCACGTATCAGTGGGTTTTGTGTCAACAAGCTATGGGATACGCATCAACAAGCTATGGGAAAGAGGTCAAGTTCAGTTCTCAATTATCCACTTGTGGATAAAGTGCAGATTTTTCCGGTGGATAAGTATCGCGATAGCTTGCAATTTCTGTTTTCACTGTCATTATGGGTGGGTAAAAATTTACCCATAGGCATTGAAATGGATACTCAAGCACTCTTGCCAGCTACTAAAACGTTTAAAAAACGCGCCAGTATAAAGCAATCTAACGAATTGACCGAAGCTGCATATTACCTGCCTCTTCAGGCAAAACGTGTGCTGTGGTTATGCCTCATGCAGGCCTATTTTAATGACAGCCAGGAAGATGACTCTGACGTATTGCCGCTCTTCAAAATCAGCGTTTCCGATTACGTCAAATACTTCAATGTCGCTACGTCTGTCGCCAGTCGTGATGTGAAGGCTGGGGTAAATGCTCTGGGCGAATCAACGGTTACCTTTTATCCAAAAGAAGGTGAGTTTGAAGAAGTTAAACGTCCGTGGCTGGCTGAAGCAGGAATGAAGCGAGGCCGGGGTTCCTGGCAGATTGAATGGCACTGTTGCAAAGTTAGCGATGAGGCAGCCTTTTGTCTTATTCAAAGGCCTTACATTTCAAAAACTCTGCTTACCAGGCGCATTTCGCCCAGGGGATCACCATAATAAAATGCTGA
>NZ_JBMKIA010000063.1:0-8941 GCF_049238215.1 Enterobacter cloacae complex sp. IR5441 | reverse complement strand
TGGCAACCACGTTCTTCCTCCAAAGCCTGACTCAACCTTAAAAAGGCATTGTCCAGACTCTCCACTGACGTCAGGTCAGCTTTGTTTTCAGCACGACATTTCAACATTGGCTAGACATAAGTTGTAGTAGCAAAGTTGTAATGTCCGATAATGGCTAAGTTAAGATGTCCGGCGTGTATAATCAAGTAAGGATTACCATGACGGCTCTCGCAGCGGAGTTTTTCACATTGGATGAAGTTAACCGACTCAAAATCATTCAGGATGTCATCGACCGGCGTCTGACAACACAAATGGCAGCTCAGCGGCTTGGTATCTCCGACCGTCAGTGCCGTCGTCTGCTTGCGCGTTATCGTGAAGATGGTCCGATTGGCATGACCAGCCGCCGTCGTGGTAAATCCAGTAACAACCAGTTGCCTCAGGGACTGGCCGCATACGCGCTGAACATTATTCGCGAACGCTATAACGATTTCGGTCCGACGCTGGCCTGTGAAAAACTGTCTGAGGTGCACGGTGTTCATCTTTCCAAAGAAACCGTCCGTAAGCTGATGACTCAGGCCAGTCTGTGGGTCCCACGTAAGCAACGTGCGCCAAAAATTCAGCAACCTCGTTACCGCCGTGCCTGTGCCGGTGAACTCATACAAATCGACGGCTGCGACCACCACTGGTTTGAAAATCGGGGACCTAAGTGTACGGCACTGGTTTACGTTGATGACGCAACCAGTCGTTTAATGCAGCTTCTTTTCGTGAAATCTGAGTCTACTTTCACCTATTTTGAAGCGACCCGGGGCTATATTGAAAAACATGGCAAACCGCTTGCGCTGTACAGCGACAAAGCCAGCGTATTCAGGATCAACAATAAAAATGCAACCGGCGGCGACGGCGATACCCAGTTTGGCCGTGCGATGCATGAACTGAACATTCAGACCATTTGTGCAGAAACCAGTGCTGCCAAAGGCCGCGTTGAACGGGCGCACCTGACGCTTCAGGACCGACTGGTCAAGGAGCTCAGGCTCCAGGGCATCAGTTCCATGGAAGCTGCGAACGCATTTGCCGAAGAGTTCATGAACGATTACAACCGTCGTTTCGCAAAAGCGCCTCGCCAGGCGTTTGATGTTCATCGGGAACTGGATGTCGATGACGATCTTGATATGGTATTTAACTGGCGTGAAGCTCGTAAAGTGTCGAAATCACTCACAGTGCAATACGACAAAGTCCTTTATCTGATTGAAGACAGCGAATTCAGTCGTCGGGCGATTGGTAAATACATCGATGTCTGGCATTACCCGGATGGACATAAAGAGCTCCGGCTTAATGGCGTATCACTTCCCTACTCCACCTATGACAAGCTTTCTGAAATCGATCAGGGGGCCATTGTGGATAACAAACGTCTGGGGCGGGCCCTGGAAATGGCGCAGCTGGTCCAGGCCGAGCGGGATAATAACCGGTCGCAATCCGTACCATCCGGAGACGGCCCTTCTCGCAGGCGTAAAGCTCCCACGACGAAGAAATCCCAGCGTTCCCTGGATCAGGACGATATGTTCAATGCCCTGGTGAAACTTCAGTCACGCTCTGAAGAGATATTTGGGAAGAAACCGATTTAAAGCCCGGTAATCCATCCGGGCATGCCTGGCTGTCAGATTTTGGCCTGATTGACCCGTGCCGCGAGCTCCTGATGACTCTCTTTCCTTTCGCTGTAGCGGTCGGACAGGTAGGCTGTGTGCCCTTTCAGGAGTAACGTCATTTTGAACAACTCTTCGGTAACGTCGACAATCCTGTCATACCAGGGTGAGGGTTTCATGCGCCCTTCATCATCAAATTCCTGCCATGCCTTTGGCACTGACGACTGATTGGGGATGGTGAACATCCGCATCCAGCGGCCAAGTATCCGCATCTGATTGACCGTGTTAAACGACTGTGAACCACCACAAACCTGCATGACGGCCAGCGTTTTACCCTGGGAAGGACGAACAGCACCTTCACTCAGGGGTATCCAGTCAATCTGGGCCTTCATCACCGAGCTCATGGCGCCATGTCTTTCCGGAGAACTCCAGACCATTCCGTCACACCACCTGACCAGCTCGCGGAGTTCAAGCACTTTGGGGTGACTTTCGGGCGCATCATCGGGTAACGGCAGACCGGATGGGTTAAATATTTTCACCTCAGCCCCCATCTTTGCCAGCAACCGCCCGGCCTCTTCCGCTGCAAAACGACTGTAGGACCGCTCTCGTACTGAACCGTACAGGATGAGAATTCGCGGCATGGTTTCGTTGTTGCCCGTAAGTTTGCTGGCAAGCGCATCATCAAAATAAGCCGGTTCGATTGCTGGTAAGTCGGTCATAAAAAATCTCCATTTCATAAGCTATGCTTTAAAAGTTATCACATATGAAATACCATATGTATTGTTATTTTTTTACGAGGTTAAGCATGCTACAGCCTGTTCAGCTTTTTAAACTGCTCGCCGACGAGACCCGTTCAACTATCGTGATGCTTCTCAGGGAGTCCGGTGAAATGTGCGTCTGTGACATCTGTGCGGCAACCGCAGAGTCTCAGCCAAAAATTTCTCGCCATATGGCCCTTTTACGTGAAGCCGAGCTGGTCATCGACCGTCGCGAAGGAAAATGGGTGCATTACCGACTGTCGCCACACATGCCAGCATGGGCTGCGGGTATTATTGATACAGCCTGGAACTGTGAACGAGAAAACATACGCAACAAGCTCAGTAGCGTGGCATCTGTCTCCTGCTGATGGCGATATATATATCCGAATAAACAAATGTGAATGGAGTTTCTGATGTTACTGGCTGGTGCTATCTTTTTATTCACGCTCGTCCTGGTTATCTGGCAACCCAGAGGGCTGGGGATTGGCTGGAGTGCCTCACTGGGCGCAATTCTGGCATTGCTGACTGGCGTCGTTCATCTGGGGGATATTCCGGTGGTCTGGCAGATAGTGTGGAATGCGACCGCCACCTTTATCGCCGTGATCATCATCAGTCTTCTGCTCGACGAATCCGGCTTCTTTGAATGGGCCGCGCTGCACGTTGCCCGTTGGGGGAATGGCCGGGGGCGGCTGCTCTTCACCTGGATCGTCCTGCTTGGTGCGATGGTTGCGGCACTGTTTGCCAACGACGGTGCGGCACTGATCCTGACACCTATCGTTATCGCGATGCTGCTGGCGCTGGGATTCAGCCGGGGAGCAACCTTAGCGTTTATCATGGCCGCAGGGTTTATCGCTGACACGGCAAGCCTGCCACTGATTGTCTCAAACCTGGTGAATATCGTCTCGGCGGATTTCTTTAAGCTTGGTTTCTCAGAATATGCCGCCGTGATGGTCCCGGTTAACCTGGCCGCGATTGCGGCTACGCTGGTGATGCTGCATCTGTTTTTCCGTAAGGACATTCCCGCCGTTTACGACGTTTCTCTGTTGAAAGAACCGAAAGACGCTATACGTGATGTGAATACCTTTAAAACCGGCTGGCTGGTTCTGGTGTTGCTTCTGGTGGGATTCTTCGGACTGGAGCCGCTGGGCGTACCGGTCAGTTTGGTCGCAGCCGCTGGTGCATTGCTTCTGTTTGCTGTTGCGAAAAAAGGGCATGCCATTAACACCGGTAAGGTGCTGCGTGGTGCGCCCTGGCAAATCGTTATCTTCTCGCTGGGGATGTACCTGGTGGTCTACGGCTTACGAAATGCCGGTCTGACCCACTATCTCTCTTCCTTGCTGAATCAGCTGGCAGAGCAGGGATTGTGGGCGGCAACGCTGGGTACGGGCTTCCTGACGGCCTTCCTGTCATCAGTGATGAACAATATGCCGACCGTGCTGGTCGGGGCGCTGTCGATTGATGGCAGCACAGCGACCGGTGTTATCAAAGAAGCGATGATTTACGCCAACGTCATCGGCAGCGACCTGGGGCCAAAAATTACCCCTATCGGCAGTCTGGCAACGTTACTGTGGCTGCACGTTCTGTCGCAGAAAAATATCAAAATTACCTGGGGATATTACTTCCGGGTGGGCATTGTCATGACAATCCCCGTGCTGTTTGTCACGCTTGCAGCACTGGCGCTTCGTCTGTCTTTCACTTTGTAATGAGATACTGATATGAGCAACATTACCATTTATCACAACCCGGCCTGCGGCACGTCACGCAATACCCTTGAAATGATCCGCAACAGCGGTACAGAGCCGACCGTTATTCATTATCTTGAAACCCCACCATCACGAGCTGAGCTGGTAAAACTCATTGCGGATATGGGGATCACGGTACGAGCGCTGCTGCGTAAGAATGTCGAACCTTTTGAAGCGTTAGGGCTGGCGGAAGACCGCTTTACTGACGAGCAGTTAATCGATTTTATGTTGCAGCACCCTGTTCTGATCAATCGCCCTATCGTGGTAACGCCGCTGGGTACCCGGCTATGCCGCCCTTCTGAAGTCGTGCTGGATATTCTTCCCGATGCGCAGAAAAGCGCGTTCACGAAAGAGGACGGTGAGAAGGTAGTTGATGAAAAAGGTAACCGGCTGAACTAAACGTGTTCTTGTGACGAAGGGCGAGAGAACTCGCCCTTTTTTATTTAAGATAATCAGTGCTAACGGAGGATAAGAAGCGGTTGTTGCGTCTTTTGCAGCATTTCGGAGGTATGACTACCGATAAAGAACTGCCGCAACCTGGAATGACCGTAGGCCCCCATCACTATCAGATCGACAGCATTTTCCTCGGCGTAACGAATAAGCGCGTCCCCGACTGATTGCCCGGTAAGATGTGTTGTGCTGTTTTCTATATCCGCGTCACGTAAAATTTGCTGTGCGGTCAGCAGCTCTTCCTTCTTACCGTTTACCATGACAAGGTGGCACTCCAGCCCCCTGAGTAAGGGACTCATCGTCAGACGTTCCAGGTTACTCCTGCTTTCTTCACTGCCATCATAAGCCAGCATGACTCTGGAAGGCACTGAGTAGTTCTCCGGAACAACCAGTAGGGGTTTCTTTTGCAGACGAATAACGCTTTCCAGATGAGAGCCTACCGGATGCTGGCTACCCCGACGCCCCAGCACCATGAGACGAAGGTCGCTCAGCTCTGCCAGAACTTCATCCGGTGTACCGTGTTTTTGCATCAAAAGCACATCCGGGCTTCCCTGTTTTTGAAGCAGTTCAGCACAACTTTCCAGTATTGCTTTCCCCTGGGCCATCAGCAGGCGATTACGTTGCCCTTCAATTTCTACCAGCTCATCGGTCAGCAATTGCTGACTGTCTATGCCGAGAGTGCCGGTCAGGTCTGACACTACCGGGGTGCTGTCTTTTTCGATAACGTGCAACAGTGCTAGCTGTGATTGCAAAGTGCGGGCTGCCCACGCCGCATATTCACACACTGACCGCGTTGAAAGTGAACCGTCCACACAGGCTGTAACAGTATTATTCATAGTTTTCCCTCCAGTCTGTTAATGACCGCCCATCAGTTTTTCGACTTCTTCAGGTTTATCGTGAACACCAAACCGGTCAACGATGGTGCGGGTGGCTTCATTCATCCCACGTATTTCAACCCCGGCGCCCTCTCTACGGAACTTAATGACCACCTTATCCAGGGCGCTGACGGACGTGATGTCCCAGAAATGGGCATGTGAAACGTCTATCACCACATTCTCAATCGCTTCACGGAAATCAAAGTGGCTCGTAAAGCGGTCTGCTGATGCAAAGAATACCTGGCCGGTGACGGTATACGTCCGGCTCGTCCCCTCCAGAACTGAGGTTACACGCATGAACCGGGATACTTTAGTGGCAAAATTGAGCGAAGCAATCAGTACACCGGTCAGCACACCGAAGGCCAGATTATGTGTTGCCACCACAACCGCGACGGTGGCAAGCATGACCACGCTGGTTGAAAGGGGGTGTGTCCGCAGGTTGGCAATGGAGCGCCAGGAGAATGTCCCGATGGAAACCATAATCATCACCGCGACCAGCGCTGCCATCGGAATTTGGGAGACCCAGTTGCGCAGGAACACAATCAGGCAAAGCAGCACCACGCCCGCCGTGAGGGTTGAAAGTCGTCCGCGTCCACCGGATTTTACGTTGATAACAGATTGCCCAATCATCGCGCAGCCTGCCATTCCTCCGATAAAGGATGTGCAGATGTTCGCGATGCCCTGAGCTTTGCACTCCCTGTTTTTGTCGCTTGGCGTGTCGGTCATGTCATCCACGATAGTGGCGGTCATCATCGACTCAAGCAGGCCAACCACCGCAAGCCCCGCAGAATATGGCAGGATGATGAGCAGCGTCTGAAGATTTAAAGGCACGTCCGGGAGCAGGAAGACCGGCAGACTGTCGGGAAGTTTCCCCATATCCCCGACGGTTCGCACATCCAGATGCAGCCACATGGCAATCCCAGTCAGCACCACGATGCACACAAGCGGTGAAGGAATGGTTTTGTTGATATAAGGGAAGAGATAGATGATCCCCAGCCCTGCCGCAGTCATGGCATAAACATGCCATGTCACATTGGTCAGCTCAGGCAACTGGGCCATAAAAATCAGTATTGCCAGTGCATTAACAAACCCCGTGACCACTGAGCGTGAAACAAAACGCATCAGCCCGCCAAGCTTCAGATATCCGGCTATCAGCTGGAATACCCCGGTCAGTATGGAGGCAGCCAGTAAATACTGTAAGCCATGATCTTTCACCAGCGTCACCATCAGGAGAGCCATTGCACCGGTGGAGGACGAAATCATCGCCGGACGTCCGCCAAAGAAGGCCATAACGAGAGGAATACAGAACGCCGAGTAGAGGCCCACCTGGGGATCAACACCGGCGATAATGGAAAAGGCGATCGCTTCTGGAATGAGTGCGAGCGCGACAACAATACCGGCCAGAACGTCACCACGGACGTTACCCAGCCAGTCCTTACGCGTCGAGGACAGCAACATAGTAATTTCTCAGTTTTTAGATACAGTCAGCCCTGGAGGGCTACATTTTTACGTACGGTAAAGCACATCCGCAGACGGGATGTTATTGAGTGCGTGCTGAGGCTTGCTCAGTACGACAGAGGAAGGAAAAACTCAGGGTGGCGTAATACGCATAGCGGTTGTCAGATTCTCCATAGCGGATGTGTATATATTGTCGGCTCTGTTGTCAGGAAGAACTTACAGAACACGTCGCGTTTGAACATGAAACACTTCAAAGCAGCCCAATACTACAAATAAAGCGAATACGGGGTCAACCCAACAAGGTACTCAAACGAAGAGGTTAAGATGCGATTTTTATCCAGGAATTCAATATTATCAAAGGACATTTGAACTTTGCCCCACCCCGGACATCTCTACTTAGCTTTGACATAAGTTATTGATTCATATGTGGTTATTTTTTAACATTTACGTTTCACGTACTGATAGATTGCCTTTGAAGCCAACGCTGACCGTCATTCATCTTGATCAGGAATTTGGGCATCTTCTAAAAACACCTTTGTACGGTAATCATCTTTCCAGCCTAACCAAACTGAATCTTCACCACCGGAAGAAACAACTTTACGGTTTCCTGTGAGATTATCAGCCTGTTCTAAGCATATTGACTGCATATCAATGAGCAAATCAGCTTCTGCGACTTCCGTGCCGCCGATCGTTTCATAGCCGGAAATCAGAACAATTGCCTCAGGGTCTCTTTCGTTCAGCATGGCGATCAACTCTTTCACTTTCATTTTAAGATACCAGTAGTTTATTTGTGTGCATTGCTGATGGATTTTATAGTGCTGCCGACCTTTTTCAAGGTGCTTCCGTTGCTTCCAACGATCATGCTAACGACCTTGTTGTCTGACCTGGTATTGCCGTGGTCATCCTTTTAGAGAAATGCTCCAAAGATCAACATGGCGGCATAGGTTTTCCAGCTTGACCAATCAATCGTGGAACCAAGCAACAGATAGAATGCCAGGGCTACCAGCCCCAGCTTTACTACTAGCGCGATTATTATGGTGAAGATAGACTCATCGCGTTCGCCTTTAAGTATTTTATACCGCGTAATTAAACTGTCGTTTTTCATGTAGCATCCGTTATAGTTATTAAAGTCCTGCATTAGAAGTTGTTATTTGCCGAAGTTACCTTGTATGAGTTAACTGTGGATCCAAAAATACAAAATATAAGCTGTGCCAATTGAAAGGATTAGAAAAGCACAGTTACTAATAAAATCTACTAATGCTTGTAGCTTCTTTATTCTCACAATTGCTGGACCGTGTTCAGTAGAGGTACTACTCAGCCCTTTTGTTCTGGCACTCTCTGCTTTTCTGAAAAAATTGTAATGCAATCCTGACCGCAAGCAAAACCATGCCAAACCAGTCGTTATTACGATATTTATGTAGAAAGCATATTGAATCATTTGTTCAGTTTCGAAGCTTTCCATTGAAAACCCTTTGTTGAAATGTTGAATAAAATTATTTTTAGTAAATGTAAGCAATAAATAGAACGAATATTAATAGTGAAAGATGCAATGCCAACATCTGCTTATGATGCCTTATGAGGATTTCTTCCTTCGCATTCATTAAATCGTACATCTCATCAATATTTTTATTGCTGGTATATTCGAGACGTTCATCACGAAGTAATTTGAACTTTACCAATACGACAAGTGATTTAATAATAAAGCTCGTAAGCATAACAGTTATAGACAAAAATAAAAAATAGGCCAAATTCATATATCACTCCATGGAGATTAATAGAAAAATTTATAATAAGTAATCTCATAGAGCATTACTTGAATCTTCTTCCCATACTAAGGACTCACCGAGAAACTTAGTTAAAGATGATTTGGCATACTGTGGTTCGGAAAAAAAACGTGGGAACCAGCCGTCAAAGCTTTGGGTGATCCTCTCCTCGTAATATGGACACGCGCCTAAGCGAGATTCTGATTTTCAAATTGTTCCGGGCTGAGGCCGCCACAGGCACTGTGACGACGCCAGCGATTGTAATCGCACTCAATG
>NZ_JBMKIA010000062.1:0-9153 GCF_049238215.1 Enterobacter cloacae complex sp. IR5441 | reverse complement strand
GCGCGGAACTCATCGAGGCGCGGGAATAAAATCCCATTCAGACGCCGGATAGATTCAAGCAAGCCAACTTGTCGTCAAAATCGGTGTTGCAAAAACGGGAGTGACCATAGATTCCGTTTGCCAAGCGGCCCCCATATTGAATGGCTGACGGTACTGGATTTCGATGAGATAAAAATAGACCGTATTTTTATTGCCAATATTGATGACCCGGTGAAGCGAGCGCTACTTGTTTCTGTGGTGAAAGGGTTACGTGGTACTGGCAAACCACTGGTGTTTGAAGGGGTGGAAACGCCAGGACAGTTTGAATTCGTCCGTTCTCTTGGCCCCGGTTACCTAGTTCAGGGCTGGTATACCGGAAAACCCGAAACAATATCTGCGATGAATATTCAGGGTTAAAACGATACGGGGCCCGGCCCGTATCGGCAACCCGACCCGTCAGCGTATCGCTTTCTGTCTGAAGCCGGTTCAGGTCGGCTTCTATCTGCGCGATGCGGCGGGAGATTTATTCAGAACGACTGCCGAAGTTCATCCGGCGAATCTTATCCAGCTGCGCCTGCAGATGGTCTATTTCGCGCTCCCGGTCGGCCTGCTTTTCCAGCAGGGCGCGGTTCAGCGCTTCCTGTTCGGACAGGCGCTGTTTCAGCAGAAGGATGTCGTCAGGGGGAGGTGTTGTTCATAAGCCCGCATTTTACCAGGCTTATTCAACGACAACCAGGATAAAGAGGCCTACAACATGGTCAGGGACGTAAGCAGTCTTTTAGGCTGCCGCCAGTCGATGCCTTCCAGAAGCATTGCCAGCTGCGCCGGGGTCAGGAACACTTTGCCATCGCGGGCAGAGGGCCAGGCGAAGCGGCCGCGTTCCAGCCGTTTGGTCAGCAGGCACAGCCCGTCGCCGGTGGACCACAGCAGTTTGACCTTACTGCCGCTGCGGCCCCGGAAGATGAAGACATGGCCGGATATCGGGTCATCTTTCAGCATCGTCTGCACCTTTGCGGCGAGACCATTGAAGCCGTTGCGCATGTCGGTGATACCGGCAACCAGCCAGATTTTGGTGCCTGTTGGCAGGTGGTTATCACTTCCTTTATCTGTCCTGTGATGATCCTTATGACTTCGCCAGACTACTTCACCACACACATGGGTCTGCCAGATACCGGTTCGGGATGGATTTCCGCTTCTACGCTGAACACCGTCTTTAGAAGCTCTGGTTTCATCACTGCTTCCGGAGCACCTTGCGCCATCACGCGACCGCTTGCCAGTACC
This sequence comes from Enterobacter cloacae complex sp. IR5441, assembly GCF_049238215.1. Taxonomy (NCBI): domain Bacteria; kingdom Pseudomonadati; phylum Pseudomonadota; class Gammaproteobacteria; order Enterobacterales; family Enterobacteriaceae; genus Enterobacter; species Enterobacter cloacae complex sp. IR5441. Next base: position 7,893 of record NZ_JBMKIA010000062.1, on the reverse strand, counting down.
ACCAGATGATCGCAATAGCGGCTGGCCTGATTCAGATCGTGGAGTACCGTCACTACGGTTTTCCCCTGCCTTTTGAGTTCAACCATCAGGCGCATCAGTTCAACCTGATGATTGATATCGAGGTAGGTCGTAGGCTCATCAAGAAGAATGAGTGGGGTATCCTGTGCCAGCACCATCGCCAGAAACGCACGCTGGCGCTGGCCGCCGGAAAGCTGGGTTAACCTGCGGTCAGCCAGATTGCGCGTCCGGGTCTGACTCATTGCCACGTTGACCCGCTCGTTGTCTTCCGCGGAGAGTCGCCCCCACAACGACAGCCACGGGCTGCGGCCGTAGGAAACCAGTTCCCGTACAGTGATCCCCTCGGGGGATAAATGGTGTTGCGGCAGTAAAGCCAGGCGGCGAGCCAGCTGGCGGGCGGAAAAACCGGCTATGGGTTTTTCATCAAGCAATATCTCGCCAGAGTCTGGTGTTAACAGGCGAGAAAAACAGTTCAACAGCGTCGATTTCCCGCAACCGTTAGGGCCGAGCAGGGCCGTGATTTTTCCGGCAGGCAGGGCGAGAGAAAGTCCATCCAGCACGGTTTGTGCGCCATAGCTGACGGTCAGATTTTCAGTACGTAATCTCATTTATCGCATTCTCACAAGCAGCCAGACAAACCACGGTGCGCCGATAATGGCGGTCAGCACGCCTGCCGGAAGCTCCAGCGGCGGATGAATGATTCGTGCCAGCAGATCGGCAATGACCAGCAACAACGCGCCCGTCAGGGCCGAAACGGGCATCAGCCAGCGGTGACGCCCGCCGGCGATCCTGCGCACCATGTGCGGCACGACGAGACCAATAAAACTTATCGGGCCACAGACGGCCACGCCGGTTGCTGTCATCGCGACAGCCAGCATCAGCCCCTGGAACCGGGTGCGCTGAACCGACACGCCGAGCGTGGCTGCTCGTGCATCGCCCAGCGCCAGCAGGTCGAGATCGCGACAAAAGCGCAGGCTCAGCGGCAAAAACAGAATGAGCAACGGCACGGCAATCTTCACAAAGTGCCAGTCGCGCCCCCATAAGCTACCCGTCAGCCACAGCAGGGCACTGTTTACATCCTGCGGGTGCAGGAGCATCAGGTAATCCGTCAGGCTCGCCCAGCAGGCGGAAAGCGCCACGCCGGTGAGCGCCAGCTTCATCGGCTGGTGGGTCTTTGCCAGCATCTTCAGCAAGATCAACCCCGCCATACCGCCCGCAAAGGCCAGCAGCGGCAGCACCATCACGGATAGTGATGGCATAAGAAGCAGTGCTCCCACAGAGGCAAGGCTGGCGGCATGGTTAATGCCGAGAATATCCGGTGATGCTAGCGGGTTACGCACAATCCCCTGTACCAGCACGCCCGCCACGGCGAGGGCTGCACCGACAAACAGTGCCAGCAGCAAGCGCGGCAGTCGGTACTCCATCAATACATAATAATGCTCGCGTCCGTCCTGCCAGTCGGTCAGCAGCGCGCGCCACGGCACGGGGATCACCCCCATATGGAGTGATAACAGCGCACAACCTGCCAGGGCAAGGGTGATGAAAATGACCAGCGCAATTTTCATCCTCGCCTCCTCACCAGCCAGACAAAGCAAGGACTGCCAATCAGCGCCAGCACTGCGCCTGCGGGCAGATCGCCGGGGAAGGCCAGCGCGCGTGCGAGTACATCTGCCATCAGCATCAGCGTGGCCCCCAGCAGCATGCTCACCGGCAGTACGTTGCGCTGATCGAAGCCTGCCCAGAAGCGCGCCAGATGTGGCACCAGCAGGCCGATAAACGCCACCGGACCTGCCACACTGACGCACGCGCCAACCAGAAGCAGCACTAACATATTGATGATCAAACGTAGTCTCGGCAGGTTCACTCCCAGCGTATGGGCGGTACTGTCGCTGACGTTGAGCAGGTTCAGTTGATTCGCCAGCAGCAACACGACAGGGACTGCAGTGACCACCACCGGCAAGAGCTGCCAGACATCCTGCCAGTGGGCGTGGGACACTCCGCCTGCCAGCCAGTAAAAGATGCCGTAAGCATGATCTTCGGCCAGCAGCAGGGTGATGCGGGTCAGGGCCATACAAAAGGCCGACAGCGCGATACCCGCGAGGATCAGTTTGTTTCTGTCCTGGGTATGACGAAACCCGCCTCCTGCGGTCATGACCAGCAGCCAGCTCACGCCGCCCCCGCATGCCGCGATGAACGACAGGGAATAGCCTGCAACCGGCGTCGGACTCAGCGCGCTGGTAAGCGCCATAGCCAGCGCCGCGCCGCTGTTAATGCCGAGCAGTGAAGGAGAGGCCATTGGGTTGTGGGTCAGGGTTTGCAGCAGCGTGCCCGCGAGCGCCAGGCTTGCGCCGATCAGAACGGCGACCAGGCTTCGCGGCAAACGAAGGTTTTGCACCAGCGCTTCTGGTAGCGTTGGCGTGTGTCCAGGCAGCAGGGCGCGGATTGCGTCTGCTCCGGAAACAGGAATGGCCGAGTAGCAAAACAGACTCAGCCAGAAAATAATAATAAGTACTGCAACGGGAAGCCCCCACAGCAGCACCGGGTGTTTTAGCGCGGTCATTTCACATCGGTAAGCGGCTGATGGTGGAAGATTTTTACCGTGTCAGCGGCAATACGCTCTGCGGCAAAAATACCGCGCATCCGCGCCCAGGCGTTACTGTCGACTGAAGCAACCTGCTGCTTCTGCGCGGCGGTTAATATCTGCCAGAGCGGATCTTGTTGCCAGCGTTTAACAATGCTCTCTTCGCGATAGTGGGCAACCAGCAGCCAGGCAGGATTGACCGCCAGCAGTTGCTCCAGGCCGATGGACGGCATGGACGCGCCCGCCATCGCAGCGGGAACGTTCAGCCCCAGAGAAGCCAGCACGCTGCCGGTCCAGGTCTCCTGGGTATGCAGGTTGAATAGCTGTTCGCGTGATGTGCCAAAGGCCACGCGTGTCCCTGTGGGAAGCTGGCTGGACCACTGCGCCATCTTCTCTTTATGTTGTTCCAGACGCGCCTGCATCTCTCGTTTTTTACCTACCACTTCGCCGATGATAGCCGCTGAGTGCAAATTTTCAGCGTAGGTTTCGTTGCGGGACTTAAGCAGCAGTACCGGCGCGATTTGCTGCAAGGCAGTGTAAATCCCCGCATGGCGACTGCTGTCGGCAATGATCAGGTCTGGTTTCAGGGCAGCAATGGCTTCCAGGCTCGGCTGCGCGCGCGTTCCGACGGACTGCCACGGTTTCAGGTGCGCACGCACTTCGGGCAGGATGCGTTTTGCATCGTTATCGTCGGCAATACCGATCGGGCTGACGTCCACGGCGGCCAGCGCATCGGCGAACGAGAGTTCCAGCACCACAATCCGTTGTGGCGTTTTATCGAGTGTAAACGTGCCGTGTTCGTCCTGAACCGTGGCGGCAAAGGCGTGGCCGATCACCAGCAGCAGGCCTGCAAAAAGAAAACGGATAAATGCCAACATAGTCACATTCCAGCTAAAAGCCCGGCAAGCCGGGCGTTAACACATCAGAACTTCAACGACCCCTGCATATACAGCGTGCGCGGCTGGCCTGCGTAGATGCCTTTGTTGTTGTCGTCATAAGAGCGGATGAAGTAGTCCTGGTCGAAGATGTTTTTCACACCGAACGCCAGGTTCAGATCTGCCATCTGCGGGCCAAAGTCATACGCCACGCGTGCGCCCCAGAGCATGAAGCCGGGAATGCGGCCGGTACTGCCGTCGGCGCTCTCTTTCACCGTATTGGCGTTATCCGCAAACTGGCTGGACTGGAAATCGCTGTTCAGATTGAACGTCCAGTTGCCCGGCTTGTAGTCCACGCCCAGCGTGCCTTTATGTTTCGGGGAGAATGGCACCTGATTGCCATAGGTGTCGCCTTTCTCGCGGATTTCCGCGTTCACATACGCATAGCTGGCGTAGACGGAAACGTTATCAAGCGTTGGCGTTAGCGTACCCAGGTCGTAACGTGCCTGCGTTTCCAGCCCGGTATGGCGCGTTTTGCCACGTGCAGTGACGGTGTCGTTGGTCTGGTTGGAGTCGTACTGATTGTTAAAGTTAATCAGGAACAGCCCCATTTCCGCCGTCAGCGCGCCGTCATCGTAGCGGGTACCGAGTTCCCAGGTTCGCGCTTTTTCCGGTTCCACATTGCCGCTTTGCACAGCCTTGCCAATCTGGCTGTACTGTACGGTGCCGAACGAGCCTTCAGTGTTTGCATAAAGATTCCAGCTATCAGTCAGGTGATAGAGCACGTTCAACGCCGGAAGCGGTGCGTTATAGCTCACCTCTTCGTGCGTGCCTTTGATGGCGTTGTTCTGGTATGACTCGATATGTTCGAAACGCATACCCGGCGTGATGGTCCAGTTGCCGATGTCGATTTTGTCATCCAGATACCAGGCGTGCGCCTCGGTGCCGGAACGCGTGTCGCGGTCGTAAGGGCTTGAGCCGGACGGCAACTGCCCGCTGCTGGTGGCGGTGTAGTAACGCATTTCATGCGTTGATTCATTCACATAGCGATAGCCCACGCCCACTTCGTGCGCGGAAGGGCCGATCATAAAGCTCTGGCTGTAGCGTGGCTCAATACCGCGCACCCAGTAGATACGCGGCGAGAGGGTGATGCGTTTGCCTTGCTCCAGGTAGCCGCTGCGCAGGGTTTGGGTGTAGAACCCCTGAATGTTGAATTTATGCTGGCTGTCCGGCTGGAACTGGTAGCCCAGGCTCGCCAGCTTGCGACGGCCCCAGAAGCGGTCATACGGGCGGGTGGATTGCCAGCGATCGGCGTCGTAATCCGCGCGGGACAGGCCGCCGGGCATGTCGGCTTCACCATCGTAATATTGCAGCAGGCTGTTGAAGGTGTGCACCTCATTCGGCGCATATTTGCTTTTCAGCATCAGGTCGTCGATGCGGGTGGCGCTGTGCTCGCGCCAGTCACTGCCGCGCGTGCCGGAGTAGAGCAGCGCGGTGCCAAAACCGTTGTCCGCTGTGCCGCCCACCATCAGGTTGTGCGTCTCTTTCGGGTTGTTTTGTGAAGAGGTTGGGCTGAGCTGACCTTCCACCCCCGCCTCGATACCAAAGTCCTGCGGAATGGCGCGGGTAACAAAGTTCACCACGCCGCCCACGCTCTGCGGTCCGTAACGCACCGCACCACCACCGCGCACCACGTCAATGGCATCCATGTTGCCGAGCGAAACGGGAGCCAGTGAAAGCTGCGGCTGACCGTAAGGGGCAAAGGGGACGGGGATGCCGTCCATCAGGACGGTCGAGCGGCTGGCGAGGCGTGGGTTCAGGCCCCGGATGCCAAAGTTCATCGCCAGGTCGTGGCTGCCGGTGCCGTTGTTTTCCGGCGCGCTGACGCCAGGGATGCGGTTAAGCACCTCACGCATGGTGGTTGCGCCGGTTTTGGCGAAATCCTCACGGCGGATCACGTCACGCGCGCCAGCATGTTCAAATACGTCGTTTTCACGCGCATCGCCCAGCCAGTCGCCGACCACGGTCAGGGCATCTTCTTTTGGCGCGGGCGCGGTCTCCAGCGTCCAGCTGTTATTTCTCAGCGGTTTTACCTGCAGTCCGCTGCCGTCCAGCAGTTGTTGCAGGCCGCTCTCGACGTCGTAATCTCCGTGCAGGCCGTTGCTCTGCTTGCCGCGCGTCAGGCTGGCGTCAACCGAGAGGGTAATTCCGCTGTGTGCGGCATACTGATTGAGCGCTTTGTCGAGCGATCCCGGTGCGATATCAACCTGTGCAGCAAAAGCGGAAAACGAGAGACCGGCCAGCGGCAGCAGGCTCAGGCGAATGGCGTTAACCAAAGGTGTTGTTTTACGAAAAACGCGTAACGGCGTCATACCTTCTCCATCATCATTTTTGTTGTGTTCAGCTATGAGTCGAACGAGAAGGGTAAAAAGGACAATCGAAATGAGAATTATTTTTCTTACAGCGGTGAAATGTTTATCCAGTACCGCGTAATAGACTGAATTTTAACGGGAAGCGTTTGAGCGATAACGTTCAGGATCGCATCGGTATTTTTCAGCGGGAACGTCCCGCTCAGGCGCAGCCCGGCAACGGCGGGATCGCAGCGCAGCACGCCGTTGCGGTAACGGCTTAGCGTGGCTATCACCTCACCCAGCGGTTTATCGCTGAAGCTCAGGATGCCCTTCGTCCAGCTTGTACTCTCGTCATCCAGCGGTTTCACTGCGCCAAACTCAGAGGCGCTGAACTGCAGGCTTTCACCAGCGTTCACGATGCGTTTTTGCGCGGGGGCACTGGCGAGAAGCACTTCCACGGCGTGCTGCTGCACGTCAAGCTGCGTGAAATTATCCTGCTGGCGGACGGTAAATTCTGTCCCTAAAGCGGTGAGTTGGCCCTGACGGGTCAGGACGCGGAAGGGGCGTTGCTGCGCATCTTTCGCGGTAGTAATGGCGATTTCACCGTACCAGAGCCGGACGGTGCGCTGATGCGCATCAAAACGCACATCCGCCGCGCTTTGGGTATTCAGCGTGAGCAGGGAGTCATCTTCCAGTTGCTGACGGCTGACTGCGCCTTTGGCGGTGCGGTAATCTGCCCGCAGACCTTCGCCGGTTTCCGACTGCCAGAGTTGCCAGCCTCCGCCAGCGCCGAGCAACAGCAGTAATCCTTTCATCACGTGACGGCGGGTGAGGCGGGTATCGTGCAGCGCCCGGCTGGCAACGTCGCCAGGCACACCGCCAAGCTGGTTGCGCAGGTTTTCAACCTGCTGCCAGGCCCACTGGTTATCCTGATCCTGTTCATACCACTGTTGCCAGCGCGCTTCCTGTTGTGGGCTGACGCGCTCGCCGCTTAGCACGGCATACCAGTGGGAAGCTGAACGCAGCGCCTGACGGCGGGAATCGGTTAACGAAGGATTCATAACCCATGCTCCAGACGAAACAGCAGGCAGTGCTCGACGGCTTTCGCCACGTATTTTTTCACGGAGCTGACGGAAACACCGAGTTTGTGCGCAATCTCGCTGTATGTCAGGCCATCCAGTTGCGAAAGCAGAAACGCTTCACGTGTTTTTCCGTTTAGCCCGTCCAGCATGCTGTCGACGAGTTGTAGGGTCTCGAGCTGGCTTTCGCGTTCCTCAGGTGAAGGCGCTACCCCCTCCGGCATAAGCGCCAGCATCTCCAGATACGCTTTTTCCAGCGCGTTTCGGCGAAACAGGTCCACCATCACGCGTTTGGCGATAGTGCACAGGAAAGAGCGAGGATCGCGGATCGTCGAGAGCGTTTCGCTGCTCATTACCCGCAAAAAAGTGTCCTGGGCAATGTCATCTGCATCAAAGGCAGACTGGAGTTTGCGCGTCAGCCAACTTTTCAACCAGCCGTGATGGGTGCCATAAAGCGACTCGAACGTTAAGGAAGCTGTGGAAGTGGCACGGTCAGACATGCGGAGTGCATCAAAAGTTAATTATCACGTAGCCATATTAATATGAGAATGGTTATCATTACAATTGGAAATAAAATTGTTTCCAATAAACATTTTTAACATGTTGTTTTTCTAAGTGTTATAAGGTAGGTATAAAATGGGATGGATCCTCTGCTTCTGGCATCTGTCGGTCAGAATGACATCATGATGTGGTCTGCTATTATTGACATCCTCCCCGCCCTTTAGGGCGGGGAGGATGTCAACTATGAGTGTTGCCTGAAATGTCGCCAGCCCCCGGTACAGCAGAAGTATCTCGGGCTTTCTGCGTTTGCTCCTGGTGGGTATGGCCCCCGCAAGCGGGGGTTATTGCTAACTGGGTAATGACTCAAAATTATTGATAGTGTTTTATGTTCAGATAATGCCCGATGACTTTGTCATGCAGCTCCACCGATTTTGTGAGCGACAGCGACTTCCGTCCCAGCCGTGCCAGGTGCTGCCTCAGATTCAGGT
>NZ_JBMKIA010000061.1:0-9734 GCF_049238215.1 Enterobacter cloacae complex sp. IR5441 | reverse complement strand
CCCACCTTGCCGGGCGCCGGTGCCGTGTGGAAATCCGCCCACCTTGCCGGGCGCCGGTGCTGTGTGGAAATCCGCCCACCCTTTCCGGGCGCCGGTGCCGTGTGGGAATCCGCCCACCTTGCCGGGCGCCGGTGCTGTGTGGAAATCCGCCCACCCTTTCCGGGCGCCGGAGCCGTGTGGGAATCCGCCCACCTTGCCGGGCGCCGGTGCCGTGTGGGAATCCGCCCACCTTGCCGGGCGCCGGAGCCGTGTGGGAATCCGCCCACCTTGCCGGGCGCCGGTGCCGTGTGGGAATCCGCCCACCTTGCCGGGCGCCGGTGCCGTGTGGGAATCCGCCCACCTTGCCGGGCGCCGGTGCTGTGTGGAAATTCGCCCATCTTCATGACAAAAATTTGTCAAATGACAGGCTCATGTGTGCTGATTTATGTCAGACGGGATTTTGCTTATCAATTATTGAGAACAGAAATTTTCCTGAATCATCAATACTATACTTAGCAAGTAAAGGTGTTTTCTCATTTATCTGCTTGAGTGCAGGATCAAGGAAAGATCGTTTCAACTCTGCCAAGTTCTTCTGTTGGGATTCCGGCAAAAGGAAACGGTCATTTAACCAAGCATGAGTAGTAACCCATAAGCCTGAAGATTTGAATTGAGCAAGACTTTCATAAAGGCGGATCGTCCGTGGATTTCGAAGACTGCCACAATCGCGGAGCGAGTAGGTGGTGAACTGGTTCGTCAGGCCGTAAATGTACCGCAGGAGTTTATGGTTAAATTCGATTTCCCAGATACCACGAGCTGATCGGCTGCCAGCCTCTGTTAGCCAGGGGCGCGCGACGCAGTCAAAACTTCCTTCTTTCGGGTAAAAGATTACCGCAGAACGGCTTAACTCAAACACGCCTTCTTTAACATCCTTGATAGCCTGGTTACGGCTTACCTGAAAAATTTGCTCATAGTCAGCCACCTTTACTTTGAAAGTAGAGTCACCGAGTACAGCCATCTCATCATCATCTTCGCTTACTGAAGCTGTGAAATACGTCTGCATAAGACATAACCAGAGAACGCGCTTTGCTTTTAGCGAGAGGTAGTAAGCAGCTTCGGTAAGCTCGTTAGACTGCTTAACTTTTATCTTTTTGTTCAGCAACTTATCCATGAGCCTTGCCTTTGTGGGTTAAAAATTACTCTCCACACTACCACAAAGTTCAAACAAGTAAATACATTTTTTACAGTTTCGTCTAAGGTGGGCCAATTCCCATAACAAGGTGGGCTAATTCCCATAGTAAGGTGGGGTGTTTCCCATAGATAGGTGGGCCAATTCCCATAACAAGGTGGGCGGATTCCCAGAGATAACACTTATTTATGATTTTAAATCAATGAGTTATATAGCTCTAAAAGACTTTAAAAAGATAAAAAATCTATAAAATACCTTTTAAAAATATGCCTGTGGATATGTGCATATCATCGCTTACCAGCGCCGCTTCGCGGCTCGGTCAACCCCTCAGAACCGCGAAAACAAGTTTCGCAGTTCTTCACGGTTCATGTTTTAATCCAAGCATGGCGCCAGCACCTTCGCGGCACCATCGAGGCCCGCGCTGCTGCCGCACCGGGCCTCACCCTCAAATAAAATAAAGTTTATAAAAATCGTACTTGTATTGACCCCAGTTTATTCTGAGTATATCCTTTCTGTAACCAAAACTACGGAGGCGCCACAGATGGCTCAGAAAAACAGAATTTCAGAAACAGAATGGAAACAGCTGCTGCCGCAAATGGCTTCCTTTGCACACATCACAACAGATATTGGCTATTCCGTGCTTGTCAAAGGTGAGAAATCATCAGACGTAGCCACGCGAGTAGGCCGTTCCAAGCAAAACATTTCCAGCACCGTTAAGCGAATCTGGGATTTGTACCAGAACACCACTCTTAAAGCCGAGAACGGCGAACCATTAAAATTAGTTCAGGTCTGGATACCAGCAAGCCTTGCTGAAACTGTTTTAAAAGAAGCCGCGAAGTACAGCATTAATAACATCACGACCTCGGAAATGGAAAAAAAATAAAGTCCGAAAGGACTTTATTTTAAGACTACTAACGCGGCTTTATTACAGTGCTCGCCACCACAGTAAACCACTATCCCCGGTTTACCCCAGAGATTGATATGACACACCGGGCAGCTGTACTTTTCCCGGTTTGTTTTGTTCACCGGCGCTTCAGGCGGCGGGGTTACAAATCGCATGGCCTCTATGATCTCGTCGTCGAGTTCAACCGGGTCGCGCCCTTCCTCCACCTCCTGTTCGTGTTCGCTATCATCTTCCTCGTCGTCAATATAGCCTTTTCCTGTAGGGCTTAGCACAGCGCCAGGCTTAGGCTGGTAAGGCGGAAACCTGTCCATCCAGGAAAGCCGGAAATGGCCTGTCAGCAGTTCATCACAGGCCATATCGAAAGGGCCACCGGCAATAATATAATGGGTCATGCTCTGGCCCACTTTCCTGCCTCCCGGTTCGCCGGTATCAGAAGGCATTAGTCCTACCCGTTCCATCCGGGCCGCCCACTGTTTGTTGTGATAGCCACGGCGGCCAGGCTCGCCAAAATGGAATTGCCACTGATGAACCATCTCATGCACCAGTGTTGAAAGCGTGGCCTTTATGGTTCTGATCGAGAAATACACCGGATTCATAGCGATCTCGTCTACCGTGTACCCACTCTCACGGCCGACGAAACGCTTAAAGGAACAATAGCCATACGTTCGCTTCTCACGCTGCAACGTTATCAGGCATGGCGGCAGCTCGTTGCTGAATAGCTTCTCATTAAAAAAATCGTAGGCTCTCTGAAGTTCATCGTAGGTTTCGGGCGTAGGCAAATTCACTGTTAACCTCACATATATGTATTGTGCAATACACATAATTTAGCTGATCTTTTATACAGATGAAACGCCTTTTACCGAAAACCGCGAAACCGCGCCGAAACTCGTTTCGGCCGGTTGAGGGGTTGACCGGCCCGCGTGCGGCGCCGGTAATTATTTGATGGTTGCTGTTGGTATCGAGCGCCAGTCTGTCGTGTAATCAGGTGACAACATCTGACGGCGCATGGCAAAGGAGTTATCGATGCCCTGGCCTGCAAAAAACAGCTGGCTCTTGCCACGCCGGTTTATGCCATCGAGAACAGCCATTAACGCCTCGCTGCCAGCTGAAGGCGTAGCAGAGTCGAATAAATCCAGCTGGGCCTCCTTTCCGCTGAAATCGGCCAGCATGATCCCTGCTTTTGCATACGCAATATCTTCCCGCCAGATCCGCGCCAGCGCGGCTTGTGCCGCCTGAATTATCGTGCGGCTGTCCTGGGTTGCCACCGTCAGTTTTTCGGTTGCCTGATTGGCATACTGTGTATCACGCACTGAATAAGGACTGGTGCGGATAAAGACGCTTATGACGCGGCAGTATTGCCGCTCATTACGCAGTTTTTCAGCTGCGCGCGCTGCAAATCCGGTGATCGCCTGCTGCATATCCGCCAGGGCTACTACGCGTTGGCCGAATGAGCGCGATACAACAATCTGCTGCTTCGCCGGAGGGTTTTCTTCCAGGCTGAAGCAAGCCTCGCCGCGTAGCTCCCGTACCGTTCTTTCAAGCACAACACCAAACGTCTTACGGATTAGGCGCGTATCTGCCCTGGCTAAATCCAGCACCGTTTTGATCCCCATTGTGGCGAGTGCTTTCTCTGTACGATGGCCGACGCCCCAGACTTCCGCAACCGGCAGGATGCTCATTAATTTCTTCAGTCTGGCGCCATCGTCCAGAGCAACCACCCCGCCAGTAGCGGGCCATGTTTTTGCAGCGTGGTTACACAGCTTCGCCAGCGTCTTAGTACGGGCAATACCGACCCCGCATACCAGCGTTGTGTGTCGCCTGACTTCCTCGCGCAGTTGGCGCCCGAAAGCGTCAAGGCTCATGGCGGCCGTTATCCCTTTGCAGTCAACAAAAAGCTCGTCGATTGAATACTGTTCGACGTGGCTTGCAAGGGACTCAACTACGGCCGCGAACCGGGCCGACATGGAGGCATAGAGAGTGTAATTAGAGCTAAAAATAGCGATGTTATGACGCTCGATTATGGGTCTGACTTTGAAGTACGGATCGCCCATTTTCAGGCCCGCTTTCTTCGCCAGGTAATTACGGGCCACAATGTTGCCGTCATTGTTGGATAAAACGGCCACTGCTCGGTTTGCCAGATCTGGCCTAAATGCCTGCTCACAGCTGGCGTACATGCCATTGACATCAATCAGCGCAAACATACCGGATGCTCGATAAGGGAATGCGTAACCACTCCCCAGATTTCAACGCTCTCATTATCCGGGTCAATGTAGTACACAGGAAAATCTTTGTTCATCGGCATCAGGCAGGGTCTGGGCCTCAGCAGTAGCCGCTTCACGGTAAATTCATTATGGATGCAGGCGACTACGATTGAGCCGTGGCTGGCCGTCAGCGAGCGATCCACAACCAGTACGTCACCATCATGGATGCGGCCATCTTCCATTGACGAGCCAGAAACCCGCAGGAAGTAAGTTGCTGAAGGGTGACGAACACAATACTCATGCAGGTTTAACTCCTGCTTTTCATAGCCCTGGGCCGGGCTGGGGAACCCCGCAGAAATTCTTTGCAGATAAAAAGGGATGCTGTGTACCCGGCTGGCGCCGGAGCTTTCAAAAATATCGACCTTCATAGCGATCTTCCAAATCACTGTTTACTTATACAGTATCGCTGTTATGGTCAGGTTGGCAAGTTTTACAGGTACTCTACTATATGTAGTGCTGCTTCAGCTGCCAACGAACGCTATATATAGTGTTTGTTGGCTTTCTGCTTTCTCAGTGTCCCCTGTAACCGGCCGCGTGGCGGCGGGCTAGCAGGGAGGGGGGTGGCCTGTCGCTCCGGTCAGTCCCGCAGTTTCCGGCGATTTGCCCCCGGTGTCCGGTGGAGTCCGGCGAGGTCGCCTTCCATGCTCTGACGGGCATAAAATTAGGTAAATATAATCCGTACTTGTATTGACTTTAACGCCCCATTGTACGATAATTAAAAAGTGGCAGGTGATGTGCCTGCCGCTTAACCATCGCCGGTATCGGCTTAAAGAGGAAGTATCATGGAAACTATCGAAATCACCGCCCGCTACATTTCTGAAAACGCCCGCATGAACTTCATGCCTGCGGCATTTCGTGGCGCTTTCTTCAGCGCAGATCACTTCATTCAGTCCTTTCTGAATCGTTACGCTAAAGACTACCAGGGAGGGTATTGGGAATACCTTCAGGCCAGCAATGGCGCGTTTTTTATGGAAGCGCCCCAACCTCTTTGGCTCTCGTTACCTAACTATTTTGAAGGTGAATGCAGCGCGCGCGAAGTAGGGATTATTGTTTGTCTGTATGCCTACAGTTACTTTTGCGGGCTGGCATATGAAGAAGGCAAAGCCGAACTGAACGAAACGATGGCTAACCGGTATCACCTGTTGCGGGAGTACGTTAATACGCTGGAGAACGAAAGCCAGAATCGTATTTATCGTGCCATTGATTAACTGATAACCAGGCGGGCAAAGCCCGCCTTATCGTGACTGTCACGCTCAGGGGAAACTATGTTAGCGACACTTCAACACCCTACCGCCTGGCAATTGCCAGATCGGTTAATGCTTTTGGAACTGTTAATGTTCGATTACCGTAATTCCGATCAGGAGCGCTACGGCCAGCAAATCTATCACCACTATCGTAAACAGGGTAATCATCGCTGGGATACTTCTGTTCATCAGGATAGCGGCGGCCAATACGCGATTATTTTCCGGCACTCCTTCAGCAAAAAACAGGCTGATGGCGTTAAGCGAACGATGATCCGCGATGAAACCGTTATACGGGCAGGTACGGCGCAGGAGCTGACAGAAGCGACATTTCCCGACTTCCAGGATAGCGATATTCTGAAGGCGTCGGATTTCTTTAAGTCGCTTATCCAGCGCAAAGCGGCAGACGTAACACAAACCGATATTTGAGGATCAGCGATGCTGAACAAAACCGAAAACAACACCAACATTAGTAGTATCAACCCCTGTTCTACAGAGAGCCTAATAGCCGTGACGGGAAATGATGGAGAGACGCATATCATTCAGCGTGAGTTAATATCCCACTCTGTTGAAGGGCATGAAGCCACAATCATTCACCTTGTAACCGGGAAGTCGATAAGGGTTTCTTTGTCATCTGAAATTCTGGCAAAAAAACTAGGCATTACCGTGTCTGAATAACGGGTTTTGTTGCTTTGTTATAAGGTTTTATCCGTGTGTGGCAGAGTTCTAAAAAGGGAAACGTGAGAGATTATGAATACGATTAGCATAACGGAAATCGTGTTGAGTGTGCTTCTTGCGGGCGCTTTGGGGCCGGTTTTATTACGTCGAAAAAAAGGTCTGCTGTTACTGTTGTTGATTCTGGTCTGCACGATACTTTTGCTTCATGGTGTCACTACGATTTACTGATGTGGTCGAAAATCTTTAAAAGCGAACCCCCGGACGTCACCCCTCCGGGGCCGTTCTGCTGTGCTGCGCATCGAGCCGCTACGCGTCTCGCCCCGCTCACGCGGGCAGCTGCCACTGACGCCTCCGGCCTGCGGCCTCCGCGCTCCGCTTGGCAACCCCTTCCCCTGCTGCCGCTCATTTCCCCTTCAGCCTCCTATCATGATTCGTCTCCTGCATTATCCGTGGATTGTGCAGCTCAGTGGGGCGCTGGCCGTGACGGTGCGGTGTCCCCCGTAACCGGCCGCGCGGCGGCCGCTAACTCGCAGTACGGCGCCGCGACCCGCAGGCGGGCCGCCGTACCCGCGCGCAGGCGCGCGGCGCCCACTGCGCACCCCCGTGGGGGACGTGCGGCAGCTGCGTGGCGGCGGGCTGGGTTATGGCTTAGCAGGAAGGGGGGTTGGCCTGTTGCTCCGGTCAGTCCCGCAGTTTCCGGCGATTTGCGGCCGGTGTCCGGTGGAGTCCGGCGCGGTCGCCTTCCATGCCCTGACGGGCATAAAAACATGTAAATAAATTCCGTACTTGTATTGACTTTAAAGGCGTAATCACCGATAATTAAATCATCGGGAGGCAACACCGCCACCCGAAAAATTGCCGGTATCGGCGCTTACAGGAGTCGTCATGCACTTTACTAACTTCCTTCAGCGTTACTTCGATATAGAGATTGAACATACCTTTGACCCTACCATTCAGGGCAGCAACGAAACGGGTAAAGACGTCACTAAAATCTGGATCTATGAGAAGGGCGAGGATAGCGAACCGCTGCTTACTCTGACAGAAGCATGGTGGTATACCGAGACAAAAACGGCTGGTAACTGGCTTATCGGCAACGTGTATTCAACGCTTGAGCATGGGCGTGAAATTCATGAAAGCGAATTTCGTAAACTGGTAACAGCTGGCAAGGTGATATCAGCATGAGTAAGGGGAATAAAATGCTTATTAATCGGATAGCGGTTATCGGGCTTGCAGTTGTCGCAGCCGCTACGCAGGCAGGTGTGCCGCCGGTTAAGTTTTTTTACCGGGATACAGTCCCGGTAAGCATTACGCTGGACGAACCCGCAACGGGTTGCAGCATGGCCGGTGTGATTGTTCATCCAGTGGATCGGCCAGCGGCAAAAGTGGCGTGGTTTAGCGAGCGGATTTGCGGTAAAAAACGTTACCCGGTTAGCTTTATCAGTGATGAAATTAGCGCCCCGCATAACGTGATCCATAAAGGGGAAAAGTTTCACGTTACCCCGGCTCAGGTCAATCTCCTGGACGCGCAAAACCTCTAATTAAATCATCGGGTGGCAATACCGCCGCCCGAACAATCGCCGGTATCGGCAACCATCAAGGAGTTCACATGTATCACTATCTCGTTTTTGTCCCTCTCGCATTAATTTTTAGCGCCGCTGCGCTTGCCCTGCCCTGGTTTATCGTTCGTGCGGGATACAGGGATCTGGTGCAGATCACCTGCGCCTGCGTCTCTGTTCTGGGCCTGTGTGCGGCGACAGGGGTTTTCAGCTACTTCGATAATAAGCCGCTTGCGTTTCTGTACGGTTGCGGCGCGCTGGCGTGCTTTTTGTACGCGGTAGACTGCGCGATACCGTTGTATATGACGCGTAAAAAGCCACGTAAGCAGCTGTAAGAAAAAAGGCGGGTAATCCCCGCCTTTTTTATTGAGGCTGTCAGAAAGCGATTCAGGCACTCTATGAACGCTTTGCAAGATATAAAATTTTGTATGCACATTCAGTACTTATATTGACTTTGAGGACATAATCACCGATAATTAAATCATCGGGAGGCAACACCGTCGCCCGCAAAATTGCCGGTATCGGCGCGCAAAGGAGTACATCATGGATTACCAGACCCGCTTAAATTCTGATATAACCAAAGAGATTGATTATCTGGCATCACTGCGTAAACAACGCATGGTGGCGGATCTGCGCACAGAGCTGGTTTACGGCTCCCTGGAGCGTCTGGCAGATATGATCTGCAACACCGTCACTGACTGGTCGCTTCCCTGCCCTGTTCTGCCGCTTTCTTCCGTACAGCAATGGCACAAAGCCCGCGAAATCGTCCTGGCAGATTATGAGGACTTCGGCCACGATGCCTGGGACTTTGCCCGCCACTATATGAAAACAGAGCTTAGCTTCGGTTATGCCTGCTACAAAGACGATATTGCCTGATGATTAACAACATGGGGGGCTAACGTCCCCCTGATAAACTGACCCTTTTAATGGCCTTACCGCCGATTTCAGATGGAACGAGAGATAAACAGCGGCAGACTCCGGGCGTTACCCCTTCGGGGCCGCTCTGCTGTGCTGCGCATCGAGCCGGTTCCCGTCTCGCCCCGCTTACGCGGGCAGCGGCCGCTAACGCCTCCGGCCTTCGGCCTCCGCGCTCCGCTTGGCCTCCGGGCTTCGCCCTCCGCGCTGGCGCTTGGCGGCTGGCGTCAGCCGCCAGCCAGGTTCGCCGGTATCTCAGCTGCCCGGTCATAAAGCCGTTCCGTTGGCGTGGGTCGTTCCGCCTATGACCGCAGTGAAACCGGGCGCGGCAGGTTGTCAACAGACGCTTCGCTCAAGCTGTTGACAACCTGCCTTATTCGCCCGGTTACAGTGCGGCCGTCGGAAACGACACCCCGCCAACTTCTCTACAGGTGCTATATGACCTCTACCATCCTCGAAAACCTACCGCAAATCATCACCTCGCTGGCCGCTCTGATTACGGCCGTAACCGGCCTAATCAAAGTGCTACGCGACAAAGACAAGTAACAGCCATCGGGGCGGCTGTGCCGCCCCTTTGCAGCTGCTTGCCGGTGATCTCTCCAGTTTATGTTCTGACATTGTGCTAAATCCTGATGCCACACAGGGCGTTACCCCTTCGGGGCCGCTCTGCTGTGCTGCGCATCGAGCCGGTTCCCGTCTCGCCCCGCTTACGCGGGCAGCGGCCGCTAACGCCTCCGGCCTTCGGCCTCCGCGCTCCGCTTGGCAGGCCACACCCTGCGCCGGACTCGCCCGGCCGCAAGCGGCCGCCCCGCCCCTTCGGGGTGCCAACGCCCTTCAGGCGTCGGCATCCTTTGCCAGTGCGCTATTGTGTTATCCGTGGATTGTGCAGCTCAGCGGGGCGCTGGCCGTGACGGTGCGGTGTCCCCCGTAACCGGCCGCGCGGCGGCCGCTAACTCGCAGTACGGCGCCGCGACCCGCAGGCGGGCCGCCGTACCCGCGCGCAGGCGCGCGGCG
>NZ_JBMKIA010000060.1:0-10404 GCF_049238215.1 Enterobacter cloacae complex sp. IR5441 | reverse complement strand
TTCTTTGTCTGTCATAGTCACCAACATAAGATCGCGGTCCTGTGCTGAGCAAAATGAAGGCTTAGCGTACACGACGCGTGTGAATTGTGCTGAGACGACAATAACGCTTTGTGCTGACAACTTAAGTGCGCATAATCAGGATTATGTAAGATCAGCGTTAAGTAGTCGATTTATTTGAAAGTGACGTCGTCTTTAAGTTAAAATCACCTATAATCAATACCTACTGGAGCAGCTCATGGCTGACACCTACCTCCCCCCGGGCTTTAAAAAATGCAAATCATGTCAGCAAGTTAAACCCTTTGAACAGTTTGGAAAAGAGCTCAAGGGCAAGTTTGGCCTCAAGAGTAAATGCCGAGCGTGTATTAGCGAGAAAAACAAAACGTACGCAGCAGGCCCAGGGGCCGAAGTAAAGACGCAAAATAATAGGACCTACCAGGCAGAAAACAAGACTGAGCTCGCGGAGAAAATGCGCGTTAAGCGTGCGAAAGAAAAATTTGGTGATCGCTATAATTCCTACCTCGCTTCTTTAGAGTCCATGAAAAAACTCAAATAATGTAATCGCCAACGGAGGAATAATGAATGTACATCTGAAATATGATACGATAAAGCACTATCACTTTGATTGGCTAACGCCTGCTGGCGACTATCCTAATTCAGCGGTTATGCTCGTAGGTTTCCGTGATGGGCGCTGGATTATTGTTCAAGAGTTCGGAAATGATTATAGCTGCTTCGAGGGCGTTCTGAAGAATGGTGATGATCTTAATACGGAGCCTAAATTCTATTCCGACTTAGAAAGCGTAGCGGTTGCTGCTTTTGGCATGATGAAGCAGATATATCCCCAGTACCAAGATAGCACGTTAGAAGAATTCCTCGCTGGATAAAATATTCTAGAAACCAAACTCGCCTTATTCGAAGGAAACTGACTATGTATAGAAAGGTTTTAGCTCTTTCAGCCTTACTGATTTCTGCTTGTTCCACCGATAATCCTCATAAACAAAGTATGCACCACAATGATTTTGAGCTTTCGGACTCAGCTGTAAAAATTCAAATCAAGTCTGGAAATAAGACAATCTCCGGCTCAGGTACTTGGATCGATGAACAACATATTCTTACAGCTTCACATTTATGGCTTGATGCAAGCAAGGATTATAGTCTAAGTATAATAACAAGGAATGGGAGCCAACCAGCAACAGTTATCAATATTGATGATCCTAAGAACCGGGACCTCGCTCTTTTAAAAGTAGAAAAAAATACTATTGTCAAAGCCCCACCTAATTGGAAGCTTCCAGTATGTGATAATGTTCTAGCTCCAGGTGAGTCTGTTTGGGTTCTATCGGGAATGTATAATACGCTTTCAAATACGTATGCTTCCCCCGACTCAACCTACTATTATAAAGGAATAGTTGGTTCTGATGGTTTGACTGCTTTTTATCAAAATGGAGTTAGTGGAAGCGCTGTGTTAAACCAATCTAAGAGTTGCTTATATGGTGTTGTGAGTCAACAAGACATTAAAAAGATCAATGTCTATCAGATATATATTACGAAGATTACTACAAATGAAATTATACGCGGATTCATAGGTTATAAAAATAATTAAATGAGCGTAATCTTACAACAGGCAATTCCGACGTTATCTGCGTTGGTCTACCTATCTGAACCTTTAAAAGGAACGTCTATCATGTATAAACTTTTACCCGCAATACTAGTCTTTCTTTCGGTGTTCCTTGGACTAATCGCTCTACTCAGTGCTATCAAAAATGGTTCTGATGAATTGGCGGTATTCCTCATTACACTTTCGGCGTGGTTCGCTGCTTTAAGTAAGTTTTATTCACTTAAACTGTATAAAAATAGTTAGCCTGTGAATCCAAATACAGTTGACAAGTATCCAGCACTGCCCCCGTGATTTATTCAGGTTAGAAGCATTCCCGGAGTGCAGGCTGGGATTAGAAAAGTTACTTTTCTTACGATGTACCAACCAATAGGGCACGACTTATCGTAATGCCTAATTACATATTACCTGTTTAAGTCGATCTAATAATTTCATTGGAGCAGACATGTCCCCGGAATTGGTATCAGGCATTGCACGAGTGGCGCATGAAAAGCTACTTTCAGTTTTGACGGAGTGCGGCACAAAGAAGACGAAAGGCACATGCCTTTTTGCAAGCTATCTTGTATGTTATTTAGCAAAAACTAAAGGTCTAGATGCTGTTGTTCGTGGGGGTAACGGTGCAGATGATGGCGGTATATTTACAGAGAGTGGTGGCTTTGGCCATTATTGGTGTGAATTGAACTTCGAAGAAGTGCAATATTATATTGACATCACTTCCGAGCAGTTTGGGTTTCATCCATACATAGTGAAACGCGTCAACGATATAACAGGATGGCCACGATATATTCCTGGTGATCAGGAAACGGTCGATAGTCATTTAGAACAATTATTACGCGACGGCTATACAGAATAGGCTGCGTATACACTATCGCAGCCTTTCAGGCTCTTAACCCTTGTGACCAGTTAACGGAACCACTCAGGATGACGCTGCCGATCAACGTTGATAACCTGCGAATTAAATTCAACGACATCCGCTGGAGTAAGCATTAATTCATCAGGATTTACAATAAATGGTCTTAAAACCACTTCGCCACCGTCTTCTTTTGCACCGTAGATATTAATAAGAAAGTGCAGTCGTTGATTTCCGTCAGCATTGCGTTGCCATTCTCTAAAAGTCAAAGTCTGTTTAATATAGTTTGTTAAAAGAAATGCGAATTCAGATTCTTCCGTTTGTGAGATACCGTTTTTGTTAGACATTTTTTTTAGTATCTTTCCGAGCATGGATACACAGGCATCTAGGGAAGGTGCGAATAAGCAGGTCATTTCTTCCCAAGCTGACTCGCTGATTAAAATTTCGCGGATCTGGGCCGATTTTTTTCCCGCAAACACATCGAATCAGCCTATTTAGGCTATTTTTTCCACCATTTCTGGCGTTATTTCCGGTTTTTACTGAGATCTCTCCCACTGACGTATCATTTGGTCCACCCGAAACAGGTTGGCCAGGGTGAATAACATCGCCAGTTGGTTATCGTTTTTCAGCAGCCCCTTGTATCTGGCTTTCACGAAGCCGAACTGCCGCTTGATGATGCGAAACGGGTGCTCCACCTTGGCACGGATGCTGGCTTTCATGTATTCGATGTTGATGGCCGTTTTGTTCTTGCGCGGATGCTGCTTCAAGGTTTTTACCTTGCCGGGACGCTCGGCGATCAGCCAGTCCACATCCACCTCGGCCAGCTCCTCGCGCTGTGGCGCTCCTTGGTAGCCGGCATCGGCTGAGACAAATTGCTCCTCTCCATGAAGCAGATTACCCAGCTGATTGAGGTCATGCTCGTTGGCCGCGGTGGTGACTAGGCTGTGGGTCAGGCCACTCTTGGCATCGACACCAATGTGGGCCTTCATGCCAAAGTGCCACTGATTGCCTTTCTTGGTCTGATGCATCTCCGGATCGCGTTGCTGCTCTTTGTTCTTGCTAGAGCTGGGTGCCTCAATGATGGTGGCATCCACCAAAGTGCCTTGGGTCATCATGACGCCTGCTTCGGCCAGCCAGCGATTGATGGTCTTGAACAATTGACGGGCCAGTTGATGCTGCTCGAGCAGGTGGCGGAAATTCATGATGGTGGTGCGATCCGGCAGGGCGCTATCCAGGGATAATCGGGCAAACAGGCGCATGGAGGCGATTTCGTACAGGGCATCTTCCATGGCACCGTCGCTCAGGTTGTACCAATGCTGCATGCAGTGAATACGCAGCATGGTCTCCAGCGGATAGGGCCGTCGGCCATTGCCCGCCTTGGGATAAAACGGCTCGATGACAGCGGTCATATTCTGCCATGGCAGAATCTGCTCCATGCGGGAGAGGAAAATCTCTTTTCGGGTCTGACGGCGCTTAGTGCTGAATTCACTATCGGCGAAGGTGAGTTAATGGCTCATGATGTCCCTCTGGGATGCGCTCCGGATGAATATGATGATCTCATATCAGGAACTTGTTCGCACCTTCCCTAGACTTAACGATGTTAAAATTTTGGTTGTATTAAAATCCTCCTGCGAAAGTGAAATCATCCATGTATTATCTTTATGATAGTCGGTGATATAAATAAAATGAGATGTAAAAGGCGTTGAGTGATTGAACTCTCCTAAGTTCCATCCATACTGTCTCACTGTATTTGAGCTAAGTTCTTTGTCGGTAATGTTCATAATTCATACCTTTCGATAAAGTCTGTAATGATAATTAGCTATCTCAAAGGCCCAGAACAACTCTTGAAATAACCTCACTCGAAGAATTTATCATATTGAACACCCCTACCTAATAACCTTGCCGACTTAATAAATCACAATAGCCCTCCCCTGTCATTTTAAAACGCTACTTGAATTTTTGATAGCTTATAGTTGTTTTACGTTCTTTGTGATACTCATATGTCATCTTCTCTTTCCAGTACCAATCTTGTAAATCCTGCAAGTCTAGCCCATTTTTCTCACGTATGCTTTCGTGTAATTCGCTAAGCGCGAGTTTATCATTAGGTTTATAAATGGCTAATTTTTCTTCAAATAAATCCAGCCAACGTTTCCCCATCTTTCGACGCAAAACAAACACCATCGTGATAATTGTACTGAAATGCACAGCAATTAGTTCCAACTTATGCGATTGCTGACCAGATAAAATTACTATTGTAACAACAGGGATGGCCGTATATAAAGCAATCAAAGCGACCATAAGTTGATATGGTTTTTCCCGTATTACCATGTCCATGGGTAAACCAGAGGACGCTACTGCTTGCCAAAATCTTAAATACCTTCCGATGGACTTAAACCTTTTCCCGTTTTTATGCATAAACCTGTTTTTATTTACTATCATGTTAGACCTCTATTTTTCTGTAATTCTAGAAGAATGTTACCTTAACCCTTAACAGGGATAACACCGCATGTATTATCTCCATAATCAAAGCGCAGGGCCGGTAATAAAAAGTACCATACCATCGATGTGTAGTTCGTTCAGTGCATCCCTGTCCGTGGATAGCTTTCTAATGTTGTCAGGAGTTGCATCAATCGGGTATAAATCTTGCGTCAGTTTGACGAGATTCTTCTCAGTGCAGGTAAGACCGCCTTCAGCGAGAGTGCGCAGGTAATCACTAAACACGACTTCTTTTTCATCAGAGGTAAGTCGCTCGAAGTACCCCATATGTTCGGACGTGAAATTCTCATCTGCAATACTTCTCACTACTGAGATGATATCCGACCTTATGACCAACTCCCGCACCGCAGCATAAAAAATCCTGCCGTAATGTCCTGACACGTTTTCCTTTGCGAGCCACCAGCGCTCATCCGTGGTAACGGGTACTGTGGTCGGGGATGCCAGTAGCAGAACGGGGCTTAAACCGGATCGCGATAACCCTTCAGCAAAAGCTTCTTCAGGAAGACTGCTAACAGGCTTGCCTTGATAACGTGCTTCTACCATCTATGCTTCTCCTTTCTGATGTAGGCATGACTGCCTTCTATTTAAGCAATCAGTAAACCGGATTGAGCTGAGCAACGTTATCCTTCTCCCATCATTGCTTGCCACTTTTACCATAAGCGCCAAACAATTAGCCCCATTATTCCGGTTGTAAACTGAACCTTAACACTAACCAGTATGAATCGGTCATCTGGGGCAAAGTGTCCACCGGGTTGAAGTAGCCAGGTTGTTAGCGGCGGATGGAAAGCCAGTACGAATCCGTAAACTATAAAAGCCAAGCTCAGTAAAAGAAGGAGCATGCGCCCAATACGTTTGAGTTGATAAGATAAACTCGCGCTAGTTTTTCGTGGGGGTACGATATGGTCTTTCAACACTGTCTCCTTGCCAGCAAATGCCGAAGCGCTGGCATAAAGATTAAACAATTTTTATGCCAGTTACTCCGGCGAGATGGGTGATAATCCTCGTTGCCATCATAAAGCCTTATCTCTTTCAAATTTGAGCGATAAGGGGTCTTTGAGCCTGTAATGGCTTTTTGTTTGATGTTTTGATGGCACCTGCCCCCGCGTTTTACCATGACCGAAGTACATAGCGGCTCACACCTTCTGCTGGCTGTTGCCACTCGCTATTCTCCGTTGACGGTCTGAGGCGCGTCGAGCCCCGGGAGATGTTTTTCATCGCCTGCTCAAGAGTGTCCATCCTGTAGGTTTTGATGTTCACCCCTTCTTCAGAAATAGGCCCCAGCAGTTCCGTAACCTCACGCTCACCCTGATAAATATCGACCCACTGTGTAATATTCACCTTATCACCATTCGCATCAATGCCACGTCGGTTAAAGTGGTCAATTTCAAACTCACACACGGTTACCGGTACCAGCCCCTCCGGGCGCGGATACCCGAGTATTTCATCAAAACCAGGTTCCCCTTCATCAGTGACCAGATCAGGCGTCAAATAGAGTTTTCCGTTACGGGAAAAATGCGCAACATGGCAGGACCACTGGTCATTTAACATCGTTGGCATGCTTGTGAACATTCCTGAATACCACCGTCTGGCATTATCAACTGATTTGGTGACGAGGATTTCATCTGGTACTTCCCCGTTGTCCATGGTGTAAAAACTGAGAGACAGAGCGGTATTTCTGCGTGAAAGTAGCTTTTCTTTATTGACCTCTTTATTTTCAAATTTGGACAGGTATTCCTCAAGGAACAGCGCCTGCAACTCGGGTGTCGGCGCTTTCTGATAAAACCAGTCGGCCAGGTCTTTAGTGCCAATATAGATGAGGCTGGCTTTACCTTTTTCGCTCTTGACCGCAACAGGAGCCATTAGGCTTACTTGCTGTACGTACTCACTGGTTTCATTGATACTTTCATAGGCCTCAATCCACTGGCCAAGCAGATTGGTGTAAATCACCGGATCGTTCAGCTTTAAAAACTGCTTAAGAGCCTGAGCGCCACGGGAGCATGTATCAAAATAACGCTGCTTCTCTTCGAAGCTTTTGAAAGCAGTCTTTTTGCCCGACCATGTGGCCACCAGCTGTTCATCTTCGAACAGGGTGTTTTCAGCTGGTAAGAAGTGTTTCATTTTCGCAAAACGTTGATGAGTGACGTTTAAGACATTTCGGGATGTAGCAAGTACCATTCGATGAACCCAGGCATGCCCTTCCATCCGGTTGTCGCATTCAAAATTTGCTGGTGCGGCATATGCAACAAGTTTCCCTGAAGCATTTACCGATAACCTGACCAGCTCATAGCCTTTGCTGCTAATAAAATTACGAACCCCGGGAAGATGTTTGAGCCCCACATCAGCGAGCATATAGAGCTGGTTCAGGAGCTCTTTGGAGCCCTTCTCTGTACTCATGGCAGCTTCCAGCGTCGCCCCCCTGTTATCAGCTCGCCAGGCTACAATGCATCGATCTATCAACTCTGATCTCAGATTAGGCTGGCCAATATTTCCATCGGCCAGAGCCTGGCTCAGCATCTGCCGGTAAGGTTCTTCTGCCTCACGCTCGGCACGAATATAATTTAAAGCCATCTTGAAGAAGCGAATGTAAAACAGGTGATTAGACCTGAATTTACGTCTGTGAATGTACCATTCGAGCTCCTCCGCTTTAATGGTATCCATGCACAGGAAACCCAGTTCAGCATCATTCCTGCTGGACTCCTTAAATAAAGACAAATTCACCTTACAATTGAAATCTCGATCCGTTGAGTATCTGTTTACTGTTGCGTTGACACAGATATCGTCTCCCTGACGGAATGCAATAACCGGCTCATAGTTTTTATGGGTTCTCCCAAGCCATTTATAGCCAGAGTAGCTGTTGTCTTCCTGAACTGCTCCTGGTGCTGTCACTGGGTTCATCAACGAATCCCAGTTGCACATTACCCGGGATCCGGACTGAAGGCATGAGTTTGCCTGTTCAAGATAACTTTGCAGAGACGGCCGTGTCTCAGCCATACCCAAAAGGCCAGAACCGTCTTTGTCGTGCAGAAATTGGAAGTACCGTTCCTGGAACTCAAGGCTCAGAAAACTGTAAGGGGTATTGGTATCATAGAAATCACCAAATAGTTTGAGCCGGTGATCGAGGCCGCAGATAAGGATCAGGAAACGACGGTAGTGAAGTGCCATAAGATCATGCTGCTTCAGTCGGTCGGTATAACTGACGTCCTCAAACTTTATGGTGCTGCCATCAATCCCCTGGAAATGTGCTTCCTGTTCGCTGGCGGAAGGGAATAGCTGCGAAGCCCCAAGATGGCTTTCTACCGAAGAGTAAACCTGATGAATATTTTGACCGTCCCGGACCAGAAGGAATACAACCCGGTTCCTGTCATTGCGGACATGATTTTCCCAGGGATCGCGGTAATCGATATAACGTCGTGTTGTGGCCATACATACGATGGAACGTTCGGACGGAAAAATCTGCTCCACCAGCCCGGGGCTGGTTCGTAAAGTTTCATGAAATTTTTCCATATCAGAGAAGTCGAACCAGCTATCGAGATCGCACCATACGGCCAGCTCTTCATCCACCATCAGCTTTGCCTGAACGACCTGGAGCGGGAGGTGTGATGGAGCGGATTCACCCTTCACGATATTCACTACCTCAACGTCTTTGCCGGTATACAGTTCCAGACTGCCAACGCCATCGTGGATTTTCTTCACATATTCCATGGCTTCTTCTGTAGTGGCCAGACTTGCCGCTGCAACTTCCTCGAAATAGGGCAGCATTCTTTTGCTGGCATTAGCGATTGCCTGCGTTCGTTGTGTGATGATTTTGCTGATGGCTGTGCTGATCTGCCCTTCTTTTAAGGCCGCTTCTCTGATTTGTTCAATGCGGGTATCTGAAATACCAGAGGACAGAGCATTTTGAACTGATCCAATCGCCAGTGAGGTTACCGCCTGCTGCTCTTGTGGGGGCACTAACGCAACGCTAAGGCCCGTCACAGGGTTTTCACGGTCATCTGTACCTAATTGCTCAATCGCAAGGTCACGGAGCCCCTGAGCATCGCTCACGAGGGCTGTAAGCGATGCCTGTAGGCTATTCACTTCTTCCTGAGCTTGTCTGAGTTCAGCATCCCGGATTACCTTATGGTCGGGTTCAAATACAAAACTGGACAGAAAATCCTTAACCAGGAAGCGATGCTCTCGCATTTCTTTGCCACGTTCCCTACGGTTGCCGCTGCTGTCTTCAGTGACAATAGCTACAGTCTGACCGTAAACGCGGGGATGGGCGCGTAGAATCACTGTGTGCAGCTTATCTTCAACGTAACGCAAAGACGTAATGAGCAGCGTATCCCCTGCCACAATACCCTCTTCAGGGATGCTGTCAGTGGACGTCCAGTACTGACCCGCCAGCAAAGAATGAAATCGCTCTAAACGGTCAATGTTATTTTTGCTGACCAGGTCACCCATATACCTTTCCTTCCAGATTCGTATGTTAGGTGAATCATACCAGATTGCACTTACCGTCTAATAACTCAAAAAACACCAACTTCGGCATTCACTAGAAATGAATCCGTCCACTATTATTCATTAATTAAATAGATTCTTAGATATGAATAGCGCATTGCTTTTAAAGCAGGTTTCGCAAAGGGTTAAAAAAGGCTTCTTAAGTGAAGCCTTTAATAATAAATGCTACTTATCTTCAGAGGGATACATTTCCCAGTATTTATTACGTACATTAACAAGGCAATGGTCTGCTGTTTCTGAAGCGCCTTTGTCGCGGTTTACAAAGGCTTCTGCAACTTCATCCAACTTATCCGGTACCGTATTTAATGGTAATGCCTGCTTCAGGTTGGTGGTTACCAGTTCCTTTGCTTTATCATGATTAAGTTCAGTTCGGATGCTTGCATCTTTACAAATATCATCAACCTTACCATCAAGAATAATGTTTGGGATAGGTTCGTTTTCAACTTTATGTGTAGTATTAGCAGAGGAGCCAAAAGCGACTGACATCATCGCACACAGCAGAATATTTTTTAATTTCATAGTTCACTCCATTATGACTATTGATATCTACTTATGAAGTATTAGTTATATCATGTTTGCCGTCAAAACATAGAACCCACTGTTTTGACTTTAAACATATCATGCTACAACGTTTTTTTGCACGTGACTTTAGTAGGCATGATTTATGAGGTTTCAGCAGGACGTCAGATTGTTGTCGATCCAGTATTGATGCAAGCCTACCGTCCATTTCTTCGATAAGGCCGAAAGTAAAAGCGCTAAACCACAGCAGTTACCAGGAGTAAAAATTCGTATGGGATCTGGAGAACCGACTTTAACACTCATAATGAACTCTGATCCTACCCGCGAATAGTGGACACGCGACTAAGTGAGTAAACTCCCAGACAGAGGTATCTCACATGACTAAATCAGCAACCGTAAGTAAGAAACCACGTAAACAGCATTCGCCTGA
>NZ_JBMKIA010000059.1:0-11153 GCF_049238215.1 Enterobacter cloacae complex sp. IR5441 | reverse complement strand
GCCGTTACGCACCACCCCGTCAGTAGCTGAACAGGAGGGACAGCTGATAGAAACAGAAGCCACTGGAGCACCTCAAAAACACCATCATACACTAAATCAGTAAGTTGGCAGCATCACCCCGAGTATGATTTAGCCATCCTGGATATCATGCTGCCTGATGTAAACGGCTGGGATATCATCCGTATGCTGCGCAGTGCCGGAAAGGGGATGCCGGTATTACTGCTGACGGCCCTTGGCACGATTGAACACAGGGTCAAAGGACTTGAGCTGGGTGCGGACGATTATCTGGTGAAGCCCTTTGCGTTTGCTGAACTGCTCGCCCGGGTAAGAACCCTCCTCAGGCGGGGAAACACGATGATCACGGAAAGCCAGCTTAAAGTGGCTGACCTCTCGGTTGATCTCGTATCCAGAAAAGTCAGCCGCGCCGGGAACCGCATTGTGCTCACCAGTAAAGAGTTCAGCTTGCTGGAATTCTTCATTCGCCATCAGGGAGAAGTTCTTCCCCGCTCCCTGATTGCCTCTCAGGTCTGGGACATGAATTTTGACAGCGACACTAACGCGATTGATGTCGCAGTAAAGCGACTCCGCGCTAAAATAGACAACGATTACGGGACAAAACTGATCCAGACAGTGCGGGGCGTGGGCTACATGCTGGAGATCCCGGATGCATAGCAAACCGTCCAGACGACCTTTCTCACTCGCGCTGCGGCTTTGTTGAATAAATCGAACTTTTGCTGAGTTGAAGGATCAGATCACGCATCCTCCCGACAACACAGACCATTCCGTGGCAAAGCAAAAGTTCAGAATCACCAACTGGTCCACCTACAACAAAGCTCTCATCAACCGTGGCTCCCTCACTTTCTGGCTGGATGATGAGGCGATTCAGGCCTGGTATGAGTCGGCAACGCCTTCATCACGAGGAAGGCCCCAGCGCTATTCTGATCTCGCCATCACCACCGTTCTGGTGATTAAACGCGTATTCCGGCTGACCCTGCGGGCTGCGCAGGGTTTTATTGATTCCATTTTTGCCCTGATGAACGTTCCGTTGCGCTGCCCGGATTACACCAGTGTCAGTAAGCGGGCAAAGTCGGTTAATGTCAGTTTCAAGACGTCCACCCGGGGTGAAATCGCACACCTGGTGATTGATTCCACCGGGCTGAAGGTCTTTGGTGAAGGCGAATGGAAAGTCAGAAAGCACGGCAAAGAGCGCCGTCGTATCTGGCGAAAGTTGCATCTTGCTGTTGACAGCAACACACATGAAGTTGTCTGTGCAGACCTGTCGCTGAATAACGTCACGGACTCAGAAGCCTTCCCGGGCCTTATCCGGCAGACTCACAGAAAAATCAGGGCAGCCGCGGCAGACGGAGCTTACGATACCCGGCTCTGTCACGATGAACTGCGCCGCAAAAAAATCAGCGCGCTTATTCCTCCCCGAAAAGGAGCAGGTTACTGGCCCGGTGAGTACGCAGACCGCAACCGTGCCGTTGCTAATCAGCGGCTGAGCGGAAGCAATGCACGGTGGAAATGGACAACGGAATATAACCGTCGCTCGATAGCGGAAACGGCAATGTACAGAATGAAGCAGTTGTTGGGAGATTCACTGACGCTGCGTGACTACGATGGTCAGGTAGCGGAAGCTATGGCCATGGTGCGTGCGTTGAACAGGATGACAAAGGCTGGGATGCCAGAAAGCGTGCGTATTGCCTGAAAATCCAGCCAGCTACAGGGTCGTTCGCACGAAATCTTATTTATTCAACAAAGCCTCATTGGCCCTCAAACCCCATGATGATGGTTTCGAAACGTCTTAAGGCCAAAGACTATCGAACGGTTTCCACGGGATTTAACGTCCTGAGCTCTAAGCCAGGGCTGATAACTTTGGCCATAGCCCACTCCTATGCCGTCACCTAGCGCATTTTCATAATCCAAATAGGATTTGAGACGCCTACCCCTACCCATGATCGTACCCAAAAAACGACATTGATACGTACCTATATGTGCATTTTATAGTCTCCAACCCTATAGCCACACATTCAGTAAGCATACAACATTAGCGTCGTTTTTTGAGAATGGTTACAACTTTAGTGCTTTGTGTACAACTTTATTGTCTTCGGACAGTAGGACCCTCTAAAACCAATAGAATTTACGTAGAAACGCGTTTAGTAAAGGCTTTACTAATTACTAATGACTAACATATTAGCACTTTCAGATCTGTCAGCAATAACCCCGGGCGGCGAAATAATGAGAAGAGTTCTTCCGGAGAGCCTTTTCTTTCTATCTGATTGATTTTTAACACTTTTAAATGTCAGCTTTATGTAAACCTGTGGGATTTACTCCTAATTAAATCCCATAGTATGAAAATTAGGCATTTGCAAACCTTAATGACGTGACGTTGTCACGTAAATCAATGGAATTTAGTCTCTAGTAAAGAGTTAACTAGTGACTAACTGCCTGATCGGTGTGCTTGAACGGTGCACTTCAGGCCGGATATAAAAATTGATGAGAGATATACAGAAAATGATGGACCGGCTTAATAAGCCAGCCTTTCTTGGGATGATTGATGATGTTGAACACGCTATAAAGCGAAAATGCCCCTTTTTAACCTATAGGTTGGGCACTATGAGTAAGATACAATCAAATCGCCAGTCAGATGGCTAATTTCATTTTGACCAAAGCGGGCTATTTCAAGCGTTATCGCTGAGACGAGGCTTCAATGACAAGTACACTTGACCCATCACACAAGCAAATTGAAATGTGGCGCAGAGCTACCGGTTCCGAAGGTGGACTCAACGAATACCGCAACTGGGTTCTGGAAAATAGTATGAGATTTACAGCATACGGTATCCATACCGTTATCGTCGAAGGTGAGGCGAAGCATATAACAGCGCTTGATGATGTTACCCTCTGTAACGAGTGGGCGAAGCTTAAAAGAGAAAACAATAGGCTTTACGCAGCAAATGAAAAAATTTGCTCTGGCTGGCGTGGTTTTGTGTTGCGTTTGTTAGGAATAACACTGTCATGCAGAAAACCGGTCATCTTACTGGGGGCAGACGCGAAGAATCAAAATGATGCCGTGAAAGGGGCTGATTTGTAATTTTCAGGCGAGCCCACCGTTCTTAGAAAGCTGTTCTATGGGTATGTAAGGAAGATAATGTTCTCTGAACGCTCAGTACACTTAATCACTTCCTGTACAAAGGGCAAGAATCATCAGGGCCACGTCTGGCCGACATTGGACATAGATCCAAAACAAACCCCGGACGACGCAGCATATGCCTGGAGTAACATTGTAGACGACGCCAGAAGTAATCAGGCGGTACCGGCATTGTCCTTGTATTCAGGTAATCACTGGTCTACGGCAAAGGAAATTTTAAACTCAACCAGAAATCTGGAGTTGTGGATAATCTCTGCCGGGATGGGGTTTTTAAATAGTCGAGATCGGGTGCCCTCTTACGAGGCGACATTTCATCAAGTACCATTCAGGCATGATCTCTGGTGGAAAGCCATCACAAAATCACTAGGAAAGCATAACCGTTGCGCAACTATAAGCCAGTTAATGCAGTCCAGTCCGAATGATGAATATTTGATTGCGGCTTCGCCTGTTTATATTTCTGCTGTCCAGAATGACATCCTGAAGGGCATTGAGAGTTTGACTCATCCTCTTACGCAACTAACGATCGTGACATCAGGGGCATATGCTGGCCCACTTGAAGAATACTTAATTAAGAGTTCTTCTAGGATGATGAAAGAGCTAGAGTGCAATATGGTGTGCCTGAATATAAAACTGGCTCAATACATACTTAAAAGTGGTAGTCGTTAGAACTAGACTGTTAATGATACAATTCTCCTGTTATTTTATTTTTATAAAAGGTCTCAAATATGCTCAAAAACAGATTTTCTTTATTGTGTCTTGCTGTGGCATCGTCACTTACTCTTACTGCTTGCGATGTAGTTGATGCTGCCTATGACGAGACTTTAAATGATAATGCACCCGAAATTGTAATAGCTGGAGGATTCAAAATTGATATCCAAGGTAATGCAGTTCCGGTTGAGGGATATGATAATTGCTCTTTGAATACTCTTCAGGGAAGCGTTGATACGGATAAATCAAATTGTATTGTTCTGGATAGAACACGTAAAAAAGTACCGGTTCTAGTTCATTTGTCATCCGGTCCCGTCAAAGAAGAATGGAAGATCGAGCACCAGGTTGAAAAAACCAAATCCGGCAAAAATTTCATCCAAACTCGTATGATTAGACCTGACGGTAACTTTGTAGTGCCTGCATCCTCAGAACGAGGGATCTTTAGTGGCAAACATTACAGTCAAGCCAGCTAAGTCAAGTCTATCCGTTCAAACAGAAAAAGGTTTCTTAAAAATGACGTTATCCGCTGCATTGCAAGGCACTTTTAAAGAGATGAGGAAAGACAATACAGTAGGCATCACAGTTCAAACTTGTTCAGATATTTTTGACAGCAATGTTCCTCCGGCTTATGTTTTCTGGCTTTATCGTCTCAAAGCGGGAGAAACTTTGCCGCGCGGAAGGTTCTTCAGAAAAAGAAAGCCAATCATCAATGTTATGGCAGTTGTTCATGATGCTGCATTCGAAAAATAACTGCGCTATCAGGAAAGTTACTTTTATGAACGTAATTGCAGCTGGAATTTTTTGCTTTATTTTTTACCCTACAGCTTTCGCTTATGCTTGTTATAAAAAGAGATGGCTAGAGTGGATTTTTCTTACTTTAATTATAATTTTTGCTTCTGCCATTTCGATTCAACAATACAATGAAGCGAATTTTGTAAGTGAGTTAAATTACCCTATGTTTATCTCCGCCATATATGGCCTGTCACTGGCATGGTTTCCTTTTCCGATTGCTTATGTTGTTCTGCGCTTCCTTCTTGATGATTTACAGCATGAGTACCCTAAACAGTGAGCAGATTTTAAGACTCATGAACAACATCGAAAGCACGAAACAGTCTGCACAAGGAAGATAAGGAGTATTCTTAGCAAGATATCTTTGTACCTGAAGACATAAAGCTGGCATCTTTTTCCTTATAGAGTGTATTATGATTAAGTAAATCCTTATCAAAGAATTAGAAAGTGAGGTCGTATGTCTGAAGCACTCAAATCGTTAAACAATATTCGTACTCTTCGCGCCCAGGGCCGCGAGCTGCCTTTAGAAGTACTTGAGGAAATCCTCGAAAAGCTTAATGTCATTGTTGATGAGCGTCGTCAGGAAGAATCATCCAAAGCTGCCGAACTGCAAGCTCGTCAGGAGAAACTTGACGCCCTGCGTAAGTTAATGGAAGAAGATGGTATCAACCCGGAAGAGCTGCTTGGCTCATTCCAGGCCAAATCTACGGCTACCAAGAAAAGCCGTGAACCACGCCCGGCCAAATACTCATTTACTGATGAAAATGGCGAAACAAAAACGTGGACTGGACAGGGCCGTACCCCCAAAGCTCTGGCAGAACAAATTGCAGCCGGTAAAAGTCTTGATGATTTCCTGATCTAACTTTTGCCACCAGTTTTGATAGAGGCCACTTCGGTGGCCTTTTCTCATACGGAATCAATTTCAGGTACAGAACATATGAAAAATTCAGAACCTAAGAGCTGTGATCCCTATGTGGACAGTTTGATTAGAAATGCAGATGCAAAGGAAGCCAGGTCATTTCTCAAAATATTGAAGCCCTTACCATTCCTTATCGTTATCATCGCTGTATTCTTTTTTTGGGTATCGTTTTCCCGTTTATTATCCCAGGTCGCGTAAAACCTTTTTAAAGACTCTTCTTTACCAGATATGCTCCCTCACCGGGATGGTTTCAACCTCTTCAGTTTCCCATATTGGCAAAACCTTCAGGAAATAAGACGATACCCTCCACGCTTTCCATTAAAGCGGGATGACGACGCCCAGTTCTTACGACCAGACTCCACGTTTTCGATTAGGATGCCTTTGGGCCCTTCTAACGAGGCCACCTCAACAACTCGCACTTTCCGGATCAGTCTTGGATCCACTTCTTCCCAGATCTGGCCAACTGTAATATCTTTTTGGGTTTGCATTTAATCTCTCGCTGTCATTTAGTGAACAAGACTAATCCTCGCCGTGGTTCAGCTTATGGCTTTATTTACGCTGACGATCCTTAGCCTTAAATTTTTGCCATCGTATCCGAAGGTTTTCGATGTTAACCGGAACCTGCATGCGTGTCGTCTCTATCTCATTCCCATGCCATTTCAGGAGATCATCATCCAACTCCCGGGCCTCCCGGCTGAAGTAAATTTTCATAGTGTCAGGGTTTATGGCGCAATGGTCATTGTCGAACAGTGTATGGATATCACGGCGAAGTAAAATTCCGTTCGTTACGTCGGGAATGCCTTCTTCATGACGTGGCGTTAAGTGCGCGGCCTCAGTACGCCAGGGGGACCTTACGCCGGTGACAACACATCGCCCGTAGCAATTCAACCTAACATCCCGGGCGAAAGGACCTTGGTCAGGACTGGTGACAGAAGTACATTCCTGGCCCTCTTTGTAGATACGCTTCGGGAAGTCGATAGTGGTTTGAGCTGTTTGGGAAAGTGACACATACGTAACCCCTTTGTATCTCTTTATCCCACCATTAAAAGTGGTAGGAATCGAGCTGGTTATGGCCACCAGTTTCACATCGCCCATTTCGACGATCTTAAGGCTCTTATTAGCGGCTACATGTAACTGGATGAATTTACCTACGTACACATCATGGTTCTCATCTTGTCTTTCAACACACAGGGGTCGTCTCAGAATTCGGAAAATAAAGCACGCTAAGGCGTAGTCACCCCGTGACTCCCCCGCGCCGATGCAGCGAGCTTCGTTCCGTCTTGCAGTGACGCAATCAGCGGGCAGGAAACGTTCCCTTTCCGCGCATGGCAGGCGCACACCAGTTCAGACAGCACGGCCTCCATGCGTGCCAAGTCGGCCATCTTCTCGCGCACATCCTTGAGCTTGTGCTCGGCCAGGCCGCTGGCTTCCTCGCAATGGGTGCCATCCTCCAGCCGCAGTAGCTCGGCGATTTCGTCCAGGCTAAAGCCCAGCCGCTGGGCCGATTTCACGAACCGCACTCGTGTTACATCCGCCTCGCCATAGCGGCGAATGCTGCCATAGGGCTTGTCTGGCTCCGGCAGCAGGCCCTTGCGCTGGTAGAACCGGATGGTCTCCACATTGACCCCGGCCGCCTTGGCAAAAACGCCAATGGTCAGATTCTCAAAATTAATTTGCATATCGCTTGACTCCGTACATAACTACGGAAGTAAGCTTAAGCTATCCAAACCAAATTTGAAAGGACAAGCGTATGTCTGAACCACAAAAGTCTGAACCACAAAACGGGCGCGGCGCGCTCTTCGCCGGTGGGCTGGCCGCCATTCTTGCGTCGGCCTGCTGCCTGGGGCCGCTGGTTTTGATCGCCTTGGGGTTCAGCGGGGCATGGATCGGCAACCTGACGGTGCTGGAACCCTATCGCCCGATCTTCATCGGCGCAGCGCTGGTCGCGCTGTTTTTCGCCTGGCGGCGCATCTACCGCCCGGCGCAAGCCTGCAAACCGGGTGAGGTCTGCGCGATTCCCCAAGTGCGAGCTACTTACAAGCTCATTTTCTGGATCGTGGCCGCGCTGGTCCTGGTCTCGCTCGGATTTCCCTACGTCATGCCATTTTTCTATTAATCACAGGAGTTCATCATGAAAAAACTGTTTGCCGCCCTCGCCCTCGCTGCCGTTGTTGCCCCCGTGTGGGCCGCCACCCAGACCGTCACGCTGTCCGTGCCTGGCATGACCTGCGCCTCTTGCCCGATCACTGTCAAGCACGCGCTTTCCAAGGTTGAGGGCGTGAGCAAGACCGACGTAAGTTTCGACAAGCGCCAGGCCGTCGTCACCTTCGACGATGCCAAGACCAACGTCCAGAAGTTGACCAAGGCGACCGAGGACGCGGGCTATCCGTCCAGCCTCAAACGCTGATCCGTTAACCGAACTCGGGAGCGACACATGGGACTCATCACGCGCATCGCTGGCAAAACCGGCGCGCTCGGCAGCGTCGTTTCCGCGATGGGCTGCGCCGCCTGTTTTCCTGCCATCGCCAGCTTTGGCGCGGCCATCGGACTGGGCTTCTTGAGCCAGTACGAGGGGCTATTCATTGGCATCCTGCTGCCGATGTTCGCCGGCATCGCGTTACTCGCCAATGCTATCGCTTGGCTCAATCATCGACAGTGGCGACGCACGGCGCTCGGCACGATAGGCCCGATCTTGGTGCTGGCAGCGGTGTTTTTAATGCGGGCTTACGGCTGTCAGAGCGGTGGACTGCTCTATGTCGGCCTGGCCTTGATGGTTGGGGTGTCGGTCTGGGATTTCATCTCGCCAGCACATCGCCGCTGCGGGCCGGACAGCTGTGAATTGCCAGAACAACGTGGCTGACGGCAACAGCCGTAGCCACCACAGAAAAGGAAAAATACATGACCACCCTGAAAATCACCGGGATGACCTGCGACTCGTGCGCGGCTCACGTCAAGGAAGCCTTGGAGAAAGTGCCCGGCGTGCAATCGGCGCTGGTGTCCTATCCGAAGGGCACAGCGCAACTCGCCATTGAGGCGGGCACGTCATCGGATGCGCTGACTACCGCCGTGGCCGGACTGGGCTACGAGGCAACGCTTGCCGATGCGCCACCGACGGACAACCGCGCCGGCCTGCTCGACAAGATGCGCGGCTGGATAGGGGCCGCTGATAAGCCCAGTGGCAACGAACGCCCGTTGCAGGTCGTCGTCATTGGTAGCGGTGGAGCCGCGATGGCGGCAGCACTGAAGGCCGTCGAGCAAGGCGCGCAGGTCACGCTGATTGAGCGCGGCACCATCGGCGGCACCTGCGTCAACGTCGGTTGTGTGCCGTCCAAGATCATGATCCGCGCCGCCCACATCGCCCATCTGCGCCGGGAAAGCCCATTCGACGGCGGCATGCCACCCACACCGCCGACGATCTTGCGCGAGCGGCTGCTGGCCCAGCAGCAGGCCCGTGTCGAAGAACTCCGTCATGCCAAGTACGAAGGCATCCTGGACGGCAATTCAGCCATCACCGTTCTGCACGGTGAAGCGCGTTTCAAGGACGACCAGAGCCTTATCGTTAGTTTGAACGAGGGTGGCGAGCGCGTCGTGATGTTCGACCGCTGCCTGGTCGCCACGGGTGCCAGCCCGGCGGTCCCGCCGATTCCGGGCTTGAAAGAGTCACCCTACTGGACTTCCACCGAGGCCCTGGCGAGCGACACCATTCCCGAACGCCTTGCCGTAATCGGCTCGTCGGTGGTGGCGCTGGAGCTGGCGCAAGCCTTTGCCCGGCTGGGCAGCAAGGTCACGGCCCTGGCGCGCAATACCTTGTTCTTCCGTGAAGACCCGGCCATCGGCGAGGCGGTGACAGCCGCTTTCCGTGCCGAGGGCATCGAGGTGCTGGAGCACACGCAAGCCAGCCAGGTCGCCCATATGGACGGTGAATTCGTGCTGACCACCACGCACGGTGAATTGCGCGCCGACAAGCTGCTGGTCGCCACCGGCCGGACACCGAACACGCGCAGCCTGGCATTGGAAGCGGCGGGGGTAGCCGTCAATGCGCAGGGGGCCATCGTCATCGACAAGGGCATGCGCACCAGTAGCCCGAACATCTACGCGGCCGGCGACTGCACCGACCAGCCGCAGTTCGTCTATGTGGCGGCAGCGGCCGGCACTCGTGCGGCGATCAACATGACTGGCGGCGATGCGGCCCTGGACCTGACCGCAATGCCGGCCGTGGTGTTCACCGACCCGCAGGTCGCCACCGTGGGCTACAGCGAGGCGGAAGCACATCACGACGG
Source organism: Enterobacter cloacae complex sp. IR5441 (assembly GCF_049238215.1). NCBI lineage: Bacteria > Pseudomonadati > Pseudomonadota > Gammaproteobacteria > Enterobacterales > Enterobacteriaceae > Enterobacter > Enterobacter cloacae complex sp. IR5441. The sequence continues at coordinate 1,309 of NZ_JBMKIA010000059.1, read as the reverse complement.
GATCGAGACCGACAGTCGCCTGCTAACACTGGATAACGTGCCGCGTGCGCTTGCCAACTTCGACACACGCGGCTTCATCAAGCTGGTCATCGAGGAAGGTAGCGGACGGCTCATCGGCGTGCAAGCGGTGGCCCCGGAAGCGGGTGAACTGATCCAGACGGCGGTGCTCGCCATTCGCAACCGTATGACCGTGCAGGAACTGGCCGACCAATTGTTCCCCTACCTGACCATGGTCGAAGGGCTGAAGCTCGCGGCGCAGACCTTCAGCAAGGACGTGAAGCAGCTTTCGTGCTGCGCCGGATGAGGAAAAGGAGGTGTTCAATGAGCGCCTACACAGTGTCCCGGCTGGCCCTTGATGCCGGGGTGAGCGTGCATATCGTGCGCGACTACCTGCTGCGCGGATTGCTACGGCCGGTCGCGTACACCACGGGCGGCTACGGCTTGTTCGATGACACCGCGTTGCAACGGCTGCGCTTTGTACGGGCTGCCTTCGAAGCGGGTATCGGCCTGGACGCACTGGCGCGGCTGTGCCGGGCGCTGGATGCTGCGGACGGTGACGGTGCGTCTGCGCAGCTTGCCGTGTTGCGGCAACTCGTCGAGCGTCGGCGCGAGGCCCTGGCCAGCCTCGAAATGCAACTGGCCGCCATGCCAACCGAACCGGCACAGCACGCGGAGAGTCTGCCATGAACAGCCCAGAGCACTTGCCGTCTGAGACGCACAAACCGATCACCGGCTACTTGTGGGGCGCGCTGGCCGTGCTCACCTGTCCCTGCCATTTGCCGATTCTCGCCATTGTGCTAGCCGGCACGACGGCCGGCGCGTTCATCGGGGAGCACTGGGGTATTGCAGCCCTCACGCTGACCGGCTTGTTTGTCCTGTCTGTGACGCGGCTGCTGCGGGCCTTCAAGGGAAGATCATGACCGCTTCCCAGCCAGCCGAGAGTGGGCAGCTTTGAGCTTCGCTACCAATCTGGAGGAGTACCACCATGAACGCAAACGCCCCGAACACTGCCAGTTGCACCACCTGCTGCGTATGCTGCAAAGAAATTCCGCTCGATGCCGCCTTCACCCCGGAAGGCGCGGAATACGTCGAACATTTCTGCGGGCTGGATTGCTATGAACGCTTCCAGGCACGCGCCAAGGCCGCGACAGAATCTGACATTGCGCCTGTCCCTGGCGGTTCGCAGCCGTCAGTGTCATTTTCAGAAGACGACTGCACCAGTTGATTGGGCGTAATGGCTGTTGTGCAGCCAGCTCCTGACAGTTCAATATCAGAAGTGATCTGCACCAATCTCGACTATGCTCAATAC
>NZ_JBMKIA010000058.1:0-11376 GCF_049238215.1 Enterobacter cloacae complex sp. IR5441 | reverse complement strand
CCACCAGCGGCGATGGCCATTCAGTCGCTGCGCCAGGGCGGTGACCTTCGCCGTATCGATGCAATCAAAGCCCTGCAAAAACTCAACCTGATTGATGCCGACGCGGATCCCGATGTGGTTCTGAGCGAGTTGCTTGCTGAGTCAGCATCTTTAACTGAACCGCCACCTGGCGAGGTGTGATATGGCTCGTTCGGTAAACGACAGGTTGCAGGACGAGACCATAGCTCACGGACTTTACGTGACGCGCTACGGTACGGGCGTTGCCCGACGAATGGTGACGCTGCTTAACAGGATGGATGCTGAACTGGCTGCCCGACTGCTTGTTCTGCTGGAGGGTAAGCGCGCTGACACCTACAGCGCTCGCCGCCTGGCTTCGCTGCTGGCTGGTGTGCGCGACCTGAATCAACAGGCCTATGAACCGGTGAATGCTGCGCTGGCACGTGAACTGACGCGCTACGTTGAATATGAGGCCGGGTATCAGCTGGACCTGTTCAGCAGTATCATCCCGAAGCAGATCCTTAAGCATGTGCCGTTGCAAAGCATCGCACCTGAGCAGGTCTACGCCGCAGCAGCAGCGCAGCCATTCCAGGGGAGATTGCTGAAGGAGTGGGGCCAGAAGCTTGAAGCCGACCGGCTGGACAAAATCACAAATGCTGTGCGCTCCGGTTTCCTCCAGGGCGAGACGGTAGAACAGATTGTCCGGCGCGCTGCTGGCACGCCAAAACTCAACCGTGAAGACGGGGTGATCAACGCATCCCGGCGCGACCTGGCGGTGGTGACCCGCACCGCTGTGAATCACATGGCCGCCACGGCGCGCCAGGAGTTCGCACAGGCCAACAGCGATATCGTGAAGGCCAAACAGTGGTCGTCCACGCTGGATACACATACCAGCCAGTGGTGCATTATCCGCGACCGCAAGCTCTACACCCTCGACGGCAAGCCGCTGGGCCATGTGGTGCCGTATCTGCGCGGTCCCGGCAAAATTCACTTCTGCTGTCGCTCCGGTGAAATCCTGATTACCAAATCGTGGGAGGAGTTGCAGATAGCCTCAGGCGAACTGAGCAGCGCTACACGCGCCTCGATGGATGGGCAGGTACCAGCGCATACCAGCTATGCCGATTGGCTTACCCGGCAACCGTACGCACGGCAGGAGCAGGTGCTGGGCGTCACCCGCGCCATGATGCTACGTGACGGCAAAATCACGGTGCCGGAGATGTTCAATGATGCCGGGGAGTTTCTTACCCTGGACGAACTGCGCCGCGTGGATGCGTCGGCGTTTGAGGAATAGCAGATGCGTAACGACGATTTTCACTGTGTGGGCGATGGGCGTGGCAAGCGACGGGTGTTCGTTAATGGCAACGAAGTTAAGAGCTGTGTATGGGCTGACGTTAAGCGAGGTATAGCCTGCATCCATCCACACCCGCTGCGGATTCACAAGCGAAAGCGCGATGAAGTCTATACCCGCAAACTGCGCGGCGTAATAACCGTCGAATTTATCTAACAGGCTGCCTTCGGGTGGCCTTTTTTATGCCTGCCGCTGAGCGGATGCGACGCGGTGACCGGGTCGGATGACCTATTACCAATGGCCGGAAGGCTGGAGCAAAAACAATGAAACTGAAACTTGATGCTAACGGAAATGTGGTCGTTGAAAACGGTATGCCTGTGTACATCCATGATGATGGCAAAGAAATCCCGTTCGACGCAGCCGCAGCGATGACCAAAATCACCTCCCTGAATGGTGAAGCTAAAACTCACCGTGAAGCGAAGGAGGCGGCGGAAGCCAGTCTCGCGAAATTCTCTGGCATCACCGATCCGACCAAGGCGCTCGAAGCCCTGGAGATGATGACCAAAATCGACCAGAAAAAACTGATCGACGCTGGCGCTGTTGACCAGGTTAAGGCTGAGATTACCAAGGTATTCCAGCAGCAGCTGGATGAAGCGAACGGCAAGACCAAGCAGCTGGAAACCCAGCTCTACGACGAGATGATCGGCGGCCGATTCGGTGGTTCGAAGTTCATCTCCGAGAAGATGGCGATCCCGGCTGAGTTCGTGCGTTCCCACTTCGGTCAGAACTTCAAAATCGAAGACGGCAAAGTCGTGGCGTACGACGGGCAGGGCAACAAGGTGTTCTCCCGCACCAAGCCCGGCGAGCTGGCCAGCTTCGATGAAGCGCTGGAGTCTCTGGTCGAGTCGCATCCGCAGAAAGATTACATCCTCAAAGCGTCCGGTAATAGCGGCGGCGGTTCTCACCAGTCGCAGCATCAGGCCGGGCAAAAAACCATGAAACGCGGTGCGTTTGATTCCCTGGATAACGCTGGCAAGCAAGCAGCGCTGAAAGACGGCGTCAGCATCGTCGATTAAATCGAAAGGAGCCATAAATGGCAGGAAATACCCTTACTGGTCTGATCCCGACCATCTATACCGCGCTGGATGTAGTGTCCCGCGAGCAAACTGGTTTTATTCCTGCGGTGGCGCGTGACGCGAAAGCAGATGCAGCTGCTAAAGACCAGACTGTGCGTGCACCAGTCGCGCCTCCGGCCACCACTGAGGATATCGTTCCAGGGCCGTCTGCACCTAATTCAGGTGATCAGACTATCGGCGGTGTGGATGTAAAAATTACCAAATCCAAAATGGCCCCAGTGAAATGGAATGGTGAAGAGCAGCTGGCGCTTGGCCCAGCAGGAACCTACAACACCATTCTGGCAGATCAGTTCAAACAGGCTTTTCGTGCTCTTGCCAACGAAGTTGATGCTGATCTGGCCGCGCTGTACTTCAACTCCTCGCGCGCAGTTGGTACGCCGAAAGATACCCCGTTCAGTGTTAAAGACGATTTGTCTGATGCTGCACTGGCCCGTCAGATTCTGACGGATAACGGCGCGCCAACTACCGATTTACGTATGGTGCTTGGCGGCGAAGCGATGGCGTCCATCCGCGGTAAACAGGCCGTCCTCTTCAAAGCGAATGAAGCAGGAACCGACCAGTTGCTGCGTGAAGGCGTTATCGGTCGCATCATGGGCTTCAATCTCCATGAGTCGTTCAGCATCAAGCGCACCGCGAAGAGCACCGCAGCGGGCTATAAGGTCAACGGTGCGAAAAAAGAAGGCGATATCATTATTGCCATCTCCGCCGGAACTGGTGGTATTGCGGTTGGTACCGCGGTGAAGTTCGATGGTGACGACAACCAGTATCTGGTCGTTGCGGCCACGTCCTCCAGCATCACCATCAGCTCACCGGGCCTGCGTCAAGACCTGGCAGACGAGACGGCCGTCACCGTACTCAGTGAGTTCACCCCGAACATGGCGTTTGACCGTGGGGCATTCCTGCTGGCCAGCCGTACCCCGGCGATGCCTGAAGGTGGCGATACTGCTGATGACGTCATGAATGTGACCGACCCGGTATCTGGCATCACCTTCCAGGTTGCGCTGTACCGCCAGTACCGTCAGGTGCGTTATGAAGTTGGTCTGGCATGGGGTGTGGCTGCTGTGGCGCCACGTCATTCCGCCATCATCATGGGTTAACCCAGGGGGCTTCGGCCCCTTTGTTATTCAGGAGGCTCAATGGCCGGATTAACCAGAGAACAGCGCGCTCAGCGTGAAGCGGAAAAGCTTGCAGCTCAGCAGGCCGCTGATAATAACCCTGCCCAGCAGGAACAGCAGCAGGAACAGCAGCAGGAACAGCAGCAGGAACAGCCAGGTATTGAGCTGGTGGTCATGGTGCGTGATATCCCAGAGTTCCCAGGCGGTCCGCTGCGCGCTGATGTTCACCCTGCTGAAGTGGATAACTGGCTGGCGCTGGACTGGCGTCTGGAGGAATAACCATGCTGGTTGCCGATCCCAACTCTCCAGACTTCAACAGCTACGCCAGCGTGTCAGACCTGCGGGCATTTGCCGCCGGGCGCGGATATAGCATTCCTGCAGATGATGGTGAGTGCGGCCAGATGCTAATGCAGGCAATGGACTTTCTGGAAGGAAGGACCTGGCGTGGTCAGCGCTCCAGCGCATCTCAGCCTCTATCCTGGCCTCGCTCAGGCGTACGCTTCGATGGTGTGGACCTGCAGGATGATGCTATTCCACAGCGCCTGATTGATGCCCAATGCCGCCTGGCTATTGAGTCGCAGGAGATTGACCTCACGCCGTCGGTCTCCGGTGGCGGCGCGGTCATAGCTGAGAGCGTACAGGGGGCCGTCTCTGTGCAGTACGAGCCGGGAACGAATAAGGCCACTCCTTCATTCCCCTGGTTCTATTCCTCGCTGCGCGGGCTTGTGGTGGGCGGCAACCAGGTCCGGATCGAAAGGGGGTAGCATGGCAATCGACTATCGCCGGATGCGCGCCACGGCAACGCGGCTGCTGACGGAGAACGGCAAAGCCTACCAACTGACTCGCGGCGGAACCATCACCCGCGATCAGTACGGGAAAGAGGTTATCACCGAGCCTATTACAGCGACCGTTACCGGCGTTATCACCGAATACTCCACGCGTGAAATCGACGGTTCACTAATTGCTACGGGCGATAAAAAATTGGCGGCCACGTTTGAAACGGAAGTGCGCATTGGCGACCTCATTGATATCGACGGCAAAAAGTGGCGCGTGGTTCAGCCGAATCCGGTTAAGCCCGCAGATGTGCTGATTTCCTATAACATCCAGCTAAGGACCTGATATGTCCAGTTCCGTAAATCAGCCGTTCCTGGCTGCCATTCAGTTATTCGTGGATAGCTCAAAGCAGGATATGGACGAGGTGGTGCGTAGGACAGGTATCAAAATACTCGGTCGGCTGGTGGAAATGTCACCGATTGGTAATCCCGATCTCTGGCAGGTGAACCAGACGGCATCGGCTTACAACACGGCGGTACGGGAGCATAACGCGGCGCTACGTGATGATCCGGCCAACCTTACTAAAGCAGGGCGGCTCAGGCGAGGCCTGCGTGTCAACGATTCGATGGACATCAAAAAGCCAGAGGGTTATGTCGGCGGGCGATTCAAAAATAACTGGTATGTGGGGCTCGACAGCCAGCCTACAGCGACGAACGATACCCCAGATGCTTCCGGGCAGGGTTCTAACTCCCGCGGGCTGGCGGTGCTCGAAGTGTTCCGGGTGGGGCAGGTGAACTCGATTTACTTTACCAATAACCTGCCATATGCCCAGGCGCTGGAGAATGGTCATTCGAATCAGGCGCCCGGCGGCATGGTCGGACTGACAGCATTGGATGCTGCCCAATATTTCCGAGAGGCAATGAGCGAGGTACGCAATGGTCGGTGATCAGTCCATGCGAATAGCTGACCTGCTGGAGAGCCGGGTAGCCATAATCTCGGCCTCTCTCGGCTTGCCGATCGCCTGGCCGAATATCGTATTCGATCCACCGGATGCGCCATACGCCCGTGTTTATGTTTTACCTGCACAAACTGTAGGTCAGGACATAGAAGGTCTGATGCGTACCTATCAGGGGATATTACAGGTAAACATCATTACTCCCGCAGGCTCAGGAGTGACTCAGGCGAGAGGGCTGGCTCAGTCGGTGGTAGATGCATTCCCTGAAGGACTGCCGCTGGTGGACGGTGAACTGACGGTTTACATCAACGGGCCGCCGCAGGTCAGACAACCCATCCAGGACCGGCCAACCTCGGCGCCCAACGGTTCCAGTGGTTCCATAACCTACACCATCCCCGTCAGCATGCAGTATCGCGCTGACTACTGACCCGCCTACCGGCGGGTTTTTTATTACCTAAATTCAGGAGAGTGCTATGGCATTCGCAATCCCTAACGGCTCGCGTGTGAACGTGGCCAAGGCCTATCAAGCCCCAATCACCTTTACCGCAGCCTCTAACGCGACGGAATGCGAACTGACCGTTGCATCGGCCTCCGGCATTCTGGCCGGTGACGTAGTTCAGGTGAGTTCCGGCTGGTTAAAGCTCGATAACATGGTGCTGCGCGTAAAATCGGTGACCAGTAATAAAATCGTGCTGGAAGCATTCGATACTACCGACACCACCAAATTCCCGGCAGGCACTGGCGCGGGCACGCTGCGTAAAATCGACTCATGGATCACCATGCCTCAGGTGATGACATTATCGACTGAAGGTGGTGACCAGCAGACCATCAGCGTGCAGTTCCTGGAAGATGACAAAGCGCGCACCATTCCAACGTTTAAAAACGCGGTGGTTCAGGTTTACACCTTTGCGCATGACCCTCAACTGGCGATCTACAAACGCCTTATCGACCTGGATGACTCCAGCGACACCACGGCGATCTGGTTCCATAATCCACGCGGCAAAGCCGATCGTTTCTACTCAGCCAAAGTATCGTTCCAGCGCGTGCCGCGCACGGAAATCAACGCCGTGGAAAGTAACGAGGCGCGCATGAACTTCGAATCGGACATGCAGATTTACCCGATCGCCGATTCATCCGTGACGCCTCTGGCGTTCCTGACTGACCTGCCGGCCACCAAGTCGGTTGCCACAGGTGCAGCGCTGGATCTGGCAGTGGTAATGAAGGGTGGCTCAGCACCATACACCTACGTTTGGAAGAAAGGCAGCACTGCTATCCCGGGCAAGACCGCATCGACGTTCAACATTCCATCTGTGGCATCCGGTGATGCTGGCTCTTACACCTGCGAAGTCACTGACGCGGCGGGCAAAACCATCACTTCGGCTGCGTGCACTGTCACGGTCAACTAACCAATCTGGCCCGGTACGCCGGGCTTTTTTATGCGCATCGCACGCGCACATCAAAGAAAGTCTTTCAGCTGTGAGCCTGGGCAAACCGTTAACTTTCGGCGGCTTTGCCGTGCGACAGGCTCACGTCTAAAAGGAAAATTAAAATGTCAGAACCTTCAATCGTCCCTTACGTAAAAACCACTCCCAAACCTTTTGGTGTGAACGTCGAATGGAAATGGCCGGTTAGCTGCTTGTGGCTGGAGCTGCAATACCTTCATGAAGATGGCCGACTTGTGAAAGAACTCATCCATTGGCCTGCTATCAACTACCTTATTTCCGGTCTCAAAGCAGGTGAGCGATTGCAACTGCGCCTGCGTCCAGTTGAGCAGGATGGCTCAGCAAGAGATTGGCGAGCCAGTGACTGGATCGAAGGGGTTTCTTCTGTCGATACCGAAGAGATTATTGAGGCGCTGGACGAAGAGATCCGTAACAGCTGCGCACTTCATGGCCTTAAAGGTGGCTGGTTTGTTGATAAAACCGGCAAGGCTTACATCCACGAGGCGCTGATCGGCAATGGCACATTGTCTACGAACTATAGCGTGAAGATGAACGTGGATTTTGGTGGCAAACGGTACGCAGCTGGAATGAGCATCGGTCAGGCAAGTGTTGATGCACAGACAGCTTCAATCGCTGTTCTGCAACAGGCGGTGCACGATGCGGTGAACGATGCTCTTCGCAATGCGCTGAAGCCAGGCGGTCTGCTGTACAAACGATAACACCCCCATCACGCACTCGAATATTCAACCCGCTACGGCGGGTTTTTCTTTTCTAAGGAACCGAAATGACCAAATTTTCTCTGATCCCAAACCCTACGTTTTCCGTGACCGCCAGCATTCCACGCGCTGGTGCCGAAGACGGCAAGCTGACGTTCACCTTCCGCCATAAAACGCTTGAAGAGCTGCGTTCCATGGATGCGAAGATGCAAAAGGCTGCGGAAGGTAAAAAGGCTGTTATCGAGCCGCAAGCTGACTATCTCATGGAAATTGTCGAAGGATGGGCTCTTCCTGACGAGTTTACCCGCGAAAACGTTATTGTTCTCCTGCAAAACTATCCGCGTGCTTTTGACAGCATCGGCATGGCGTACACCAAAGAGCTGATGGGGATTCGCGAAAAAAACTGAGGCAGGTCGCCGCAGCGTTGTACACGCCGGGGCCGACTCTCGCGGAGCTGAGCGCTTTTGGTTTGACGCCTGAGGACGTGGAGGAAGAGGTGGGGATCCTGCCCTCGGTGTGGCGGTCCTTCACCATCTTCTCTTCCCTGGCGACCCAGTGGCGAGTCGGCGCGAGCGGGGCGACCGGCCTTGATTACAACGTTCTCCCCTGGATGTTCGAGTTACACGGGGTTGAGGATGCGGCGGCCTGCATGGCTGACCTTCAAATTATGGAAAGCGAGGCTCTCAAGGTAATGCATAAGGAGACGAAATAATGACAGACCAGATCGCCTCGATTACTTTGCGGGCCGATGTTTCTGACCTGAAAACAGCCAGCAACGAACTGGATAAACTCGGCCAGGCGGCGGCCGGTGCTGTAGATAAAGCAGATGATCTGAATAGCGTGTTTCGCGCTGGCGCTGAATCTGCGAAGCAAGGAAGTGAAGGGCTCAAGGAGCAGCAGAACGCGCTCAAAGGGCTGCTGGAGAATATCGACCCGGTTACCAAGGCCTTAAACCGCCTGGATGAGCAGCAAGAATCACTGCGGAAATTTCAGGCCAAAGGTTTCCTGGATACCGAGACCTTTCAGGCTTACAACAAAATCCTGGACGACACCCGTCTCAAGCTGACCGACACCGGAGAAGCCGCGGCGCGCGCTCAGGCCGAATTAGCCGCTACCCAGGCGGCAGAGAAGCAGTCCGCAGCGTTAAAGAACCTGCTGGGTTCCATCGACCCGACGATTCGTGCGTTTAATTCACTGGATGAACAGCACGCACAGCTGGTAGCCCATTTCGAAGCAGGGCGCATTAACGGCGCGCAGTTCGAGCACTTCAACACAATCCTTAACCAGACGCGTGAGCGCCTCTCTGGTGTCGCTGACGTACTGCCAGAGGCGCTATCCCGGCAGGAAGCTGCTGCCCGGCGTGCTGGAATTTCCGTTGGCCAGTACAGCGCCGCGCTGCGCACTCTGCCGGCGCAGTTCACCGATATCGCGACACAGTTGGCTGGAGGCCAATCCCCTTTCCTGATCTTGCTCCAGCAAGGCGGGCAAATTAAGGATTCTTTTGGTGGATTAGGCCCAATGCTCCAGGCTTTGCGGGACGCATTGTTTGGGTTTAACGAAGAGAGCAGAGAAACATCCGAGTCGGCAGCAGGCATAAGTGACGCTGCTGAAGGACTTAACAACACCAGTGAGGCAGCGGAGAAGCTGGGGCGGGCGGGTGGCCTGTTAAATACCTTTAACCTTGCGATTGCTGGCTCGGTGGGTTTGCTGGCTCTTCTGGCTGGGGCTGCCTACAGTTCATCCCAGCAGTTCGACAATGTTGCCAGATCGCTCATTTTGATGGGCGGGGCTGGCTTTTCCTCCATGCAGCAACTGAACGACGCGGCAAAGGATGTTGCTGATAACGCTGGTGCTTCTTTGGCTGAGTCTGTTGATACCCTGGTCCAACTAAACGACACCGGGAAGTATACCGCCGACCAGATGACCAAAATTGCCAAATCCATTCTGGCTATGGGTGATGCAGGGCTGGATACGAAGGCTGCGCTGGCGGATTTTTCACGACTGGCAAACGATCCTATTAAAGCCCTGGCGAGCTTGAACCAGCAATATGGCTTTGTTGATGAAGCCATGATGAAGCACCTCATTACCCTGGAGAAAACGAAGGGGAAAACAGCAGCGGCAAACGAAGCTATAAGGCTTTTTGCCGACACCATGGAGGATCGCAGTAATAAAATTGTAGAGGCCACCGATAATATCGGGCAGGCGTGGAACGGGATTAAAGCTTTCTCCTCCGACATTTTCGGTCAAATCGGGGTTACCGTGCGCGCCTGGGGAAACCAGATCATCGATATCTTCGAACTGGTTAAGTCCTCGATCAAAGACTTGTTCCTCAATATCACCTCTCTGGACGCCAAGTTCACCAGCACCATCGCTGGCTGGGAAGACAAAATCCCGGGTGGCGGTGCGCTGGCTAATTTCCTCGGCATGGACGTTGAGGCAATGAAAAAGGCTGGAGCGGAAGCGGACAAAGAGATTGAGGCGAACAAAAAACGCTATAACGAGCTTTGGAAGCGCGTCACTGCGCCTAACGCACAGGCAAACTATGAGGCTGAAGCGCGAGGGTCTAACGTAAAAGGTGATGGCGGAACAAGTCGAGAATCAAGAGACGCAGTCTCGAAGCTTGCACAAGACTCAGCCAAAAAGACCAAAGAGGCAAAAGCCACGCTGGATGCTGGCGATCGCACTCTTGAGAACTACCGTGCCCAGGCCAGAACGTTAACTGAAACACTCGAAACGTTGCGCAAGACTGGGGAGACGCAGGTCAGATATACCGAATTCAGCAAACAGCAATCTCGCTTTGCTGAATTGGATGAGGCTGCCAAAACACGAGCGCTGACCGCCCAGGAGAAATCTCTACTGTCGAGCCGTGAGGCCATTCTGAACGCCGCCAAGGTGGTGGATCAGAAGAACAAGGAAGTAGAGGCGCAGCAGAAGATTAATGGCCTGGCGCAGCAGGCGAATAAATACGTCACGCAGATGTCGGAAAAGACAGAAGCGTTGCGAGGCAGCGCAGGCCTAAGCAGCCGTCAGAGCCAGCGCATGATGGAAGAGGCTCAGCTCCGCCAAGGCTGGCTCAACGGTGGTGGTAAGCTTGATGATGCTGGCTATGAGAAAGAACTGGCAGCCCTCAGAAATTATTACTCTGAAGAGGATAAGCTGCGCGGCGACTGGAAGTCTGGGGCTGTTGCTGGATGGAATGAATATCTGGATGCCGCTACCAACACCTACGACGCCGTTAAGAATGTGGCCAGTTCCACACTGACAGGTCTATCTGACATGCTCACCGAACTCATGACAACCGGAACCGCTTCGGTTAAAGAGTTCGGGAAGTCTATGTTGAAGATGATTCTTCAGATAACCAATCAACTCTTGGTTGCCTATGCAGTTCAGGCTGCGATGGGTTGGATAAACGGTGGCAGCAAAGGCGGAAGCACCCCAGGGGGATCATATGCGAACGCTGCTGCTGGCGTAACGTTCAATGCCAAAGGCGGCGTGTATGATTCATCCGGGTTAAGTAAGTATGTGAATGGCGTCTACGATTCTCCTCAATACTTCACGTTCCAGGGGGCGTCGAAGTTTGCCAAAGGTGGCGTCTTTGGAGAAGCAGGGCCGGAAGCTATTATGCCGTTAGCTAAAGATTCAGCAGGGCGGTTGGGAGTGCGTGCCCAGGGCGGTGGCGGTATGGCTCCGGTTATTAATACCACCGTTAACGTTGATGCTGGTGGTTCTGCAACTGTTCAGTCTTCCAGCTCAGGTGATGCTATGGGCCGTGCCCTTGCTGATGAAATGCAGAACGCTGCGTTGCAGGTTATCCAGAAGCACCTTAAGCCTGGTGGCATGATCTACAACTTCAGTAAAGGCAGGTAGTGTTTACGTCGTCCCCTGGTTAATATGATGAAAACCATAAAAATCAGGGGATGATTGTGTTAAAAAAAATCTTTAAGAAGATACTC
>NZ_JBMKIA010000057.1:0-11682 GCF_049238215.1 Enterobacter cloacae complex sp. IR5441 | reverse complement strand
TCAGGCGAATGCTGTTTACGTGGTTTCTTACTTACGGTTGCTGATTTAGTCATGTGAGATACCTCTGTCTGGGAGTTTACTCACTTAGTCGCGTGTCCACTATTCGCGGGTAGGATCAGGGTACCATTGTGACGATTTTCAGGCGAGACTGATAAGCGGTACCCGTCTTCGTAAGGTGAAATGCTAAATGTGTATCCATCATCTGTCTTTGAGATCAGCGTTTTGCATGTCATATGACTGTTTGCTCACAAAGTTACTTTTCTAAGATATCGAAAAGTGTGGATTAGATCATCATTCAGATAGTCTTTTCATCACAAACTTTCCTGCCCACATTATCACAATTATAAAGGTAATAAAACCGATCTGCTCCCAACGTAAATTGGTTTGCTGTTCGGAATCATCCAAATGAATTGCATAAATGTAACATCCGAAGGTAAGCGTGAGTGGAACAACAAGCATCCCTACCTTTTTAGTAATATTTCCAATAAACCACCAATAAAGAACCCAGGAAATAATAGAAGAATAAAAAATTGCTTCTGAAACTATCATATGTAACCTCTTGAATTAGTCGATGCTGTGGGTAAATAAACCCGGACCGTCAAATGATGCAATTGCAAAATATTTAGTAACCATGAATCCTTCGGTTATCTATTTCAGCCATGTATGCAGTAGGCTTTTTTAAGAGATAGATTGGTGAAACGACATTCGTTTTGACTTTATAAGCCAGAATGAAAACACCTGCGGAGCTTGCCATAAGTACCGCAAGAAGAATAGATACCGTTAACTCCTTTGGTGTTTGTATCACCGAAAGAAGAAACAATGCGCTTATGGCTGCAAAAATCCAGCAATATAATGATGCATCCATAAAACCAGCTACAACACTCGATCCAAAAAAAAACCAAAATAAACTTATTAAGATTACTGAGTTTTCATTCATGTCTGTTCCTTGTTATTACTAATTATATTATGCTTTATAGTTGACCGTCAGACTACCCACGGGTTTTGACGAACAAAGTCACGCACTCCATTTATACATGCTTTTGAGATGACTTCAAAATAAGGATGGTTTGATGGAATCATATTCCCGGTATTATCAAGAAGCATAATAGTCCCTAAAGACCGAACCAGTTGATATTCATTGAGCTTACGCTTTAGCAAAGTTTGCAATCTATAAATTGTCTCACCGGAACTGTTACCTTCGATACCTACAACAGAGACCGTACAGTTCACTTCCTGATTATCAGATTGATAATCGAACCAGTAATTTTCGTTGCAATTTCCTTTTTGCGCATGCTCAATTTTGCCAGGCCATTTTACCCATAAAGAAGAGTTGTTTTTAGATCGTAAGATCTGCTTCAGCGTTTCCAATGGATTTTTTTCATCAACCTCAGACCAGGCCGAAATAAATTCTTTCTGCATTGCCTTAGGGTCTATAACGGCAATGAAATCAAATTCCTCTTTATTGATAGAGTTGGCTCGATCTTTGAGATAAAACAGACCGAGTTTATATCCCTTTTCACTTTTCCAGTTTGCTCCCACAGGCTGATAGTCTGTATTTATAAACGGTTTGAAAGTGTGAGTGTCGGGAGAAAAAATTACTGAGGGTGCCAGCACCCGGCCTCGGTATCGTATTGGATTTACAAATATTTTTTCCCCGTCACATAACATTTCAATAATTGCTTTTGTCACAACTACTGAAATAGAAGGTCTACATGTATTTTGATTTATTTCCCCGAGGTGCGCCAAACTTCCATCCTCACTCTTCAACACCTTTGTAAGGCAAGTCGGGCAATACTGTTGATCTCTATAATAAACAGGCATGGTTAGACGACCGGAATCGTTTAGTACCAACTGAAGTAACGGATGAGGCTCTTTCATCATGGTTATTTCTTCCCTTTCACCTTTCTGGGCTTTTCGTTTGCCTGTCTCCACTGCCATGGTGGGACAGGGTTGGTGTCTGCCCATAACCCTTTTGCCTCCTTTTGTGCTGCGGATTCATATTTGATATAGCCAGGGACAATGGCGTTATCTTCGAACCGATAAACCCACGCATATCCACTGTCCACCATAGAGGCATTGATATCATATCCATCTAACCAGATGGTACCTAACATACGGCCATAGATATCCGTACCATGGTCTATCACGGTAACGATTTTAGTTGCTATAGCTGTGGTTAAGGCCTGTTTTGCTTTTTGGCCAAAAGCCTGTTTAGATTCAGGAGCGTCTATACCATACATCCGTATTTTGATGGTTGTGTTTTGAGCATCCAACGCAGTTATGGTGTCACCGTCAACAATCTTAACCACCTTTGCCTCAAAAGTTGTTGAGTTCCCCCAGGACGCCACTGGGAATACAACAATCATGATGGGCAAAAGTAACTTTGTAAAAAAAAACATCATTTCACCTGAATTTGTTGAGTACAGACATGTATCCACAAGCCTATTTACAGGCAGTATTTTAACAAGTCATTATTTCATGGGCGGGCTTAAAACCAATCTTTTTGCAACTTAAAGGCAGAATAATCACAATAAATTTAGAACCTGAACCAAAAAATAATCCAAATTAAGCGTGTTAATCTATCTCAAAGATATTATTCCTGAGAGAGTTTGGATGAAACGTTACACTCATGATCTTGAGACAGACCTGAATGATGTGGATAAAACACCATCTCTGATCCACAAAACTTTGTTAACAGCTTCGACTATTTATGACCTGAAATATCTGGCTCAGGTATTAAATGATGAAAATGGCAGTAATTGGTCCCGTGCATCCCTTAAACGTCAGGTTACATGCATACCTGAGCATTGTGATCTGAGTATCGCAGATGGACGCTATCTACAGACTTTAATACCTTCACGACCTGCTGATTATGAGGACAGGCACTTTAGCTTTATCGATCTGTTTGCAGGGATAGGTGGACTGCGAAGCGGATTTGATGCCATCGGTGGTAAATGTCTTTTCACGAGCGAATGGAATACTTATTCCAGCCGTACTTACCGGGCGAACTGGTATTGCGATGAGAACGAGCACCGCTTCAATTCAGACATCCGTGACATCACTCTTAGCAACCGGCCCGAGGTTACTGATGACGAGGCATACAAATTTATCGATGCCTCTATCCCGGATCATGATGTTCTTCTTGCGGGATTTCCATGCCAGCCATTCAGCATCGCCGGTGTCAGTAAAAAGAACTCTATGGGTCGCAAACACGGTTTCGAGTGCGACACTCAGGGTACGCTCTTCTTTGATGTGGCCAGGATCATCCGGGCAAAACAACCTGCAATTTTTGTTCTGGAAAACGTAAAAAATCTGAAGAGTCACGATAAGGGTAATACCTTTAACATCATCATGAAAACGCTCGATGAGCTTGGCTACGACGTCGCAAACAGCGAAAGCACGGGCGCGGATGATCCTAAAGTCATCGATGGCCGTCATTTCCGACCCCAGCACCGTGAACGTATCGTCCTTATTGGTTTTCGCCGCGACCTACGTCTGAAAGACGGTTTTACTCTGAGAGACATTAAAGACTTTTATCCGGACAAGCGCCCTTCTCTCTCAGATTTACTGGATCCGAGCGTAGATAGTAAATACATCCTCTCCCCTAAACTCTGGGAGTACTTATACAACTATGCAAAGAAACATGCGGCAAAAGGCAATGGTTTTGGTTTTGGACTAGTAGATCCTTCCAATGTTAATAGTGTCACCAGAACCCTCTCAAGCCGCTATATGAAAGACGGATCTGAAATTCTTATTGATCGGGGCTGGTCTCATGAGCTGGGAGAAACTGATTTCCATAACACATACAACATGGACCGTCGGCCACGCATGCTAACGCCACGTGAATGCAGCAGGCTAATGGGCTTCGATAAACCCGGGGAAAGTGTTTTCCGTATCCCTGTGTCCAATACACAGGCTTACAGACAGTTTGGGAACTCCGTGGTCGTTGATGTCTTTGCGGCCGTCGCCAAACTGCTGAAGTCTCGAATTGAATTTGCAGCCTCCCAGCGCTTGCGGCAGTTTTACGACGAAGTCAGCTGACCTGAGCTCCTTCATCAATTTAAATGCTTAAGATTGTTGTAATAATGTCAGAGGTCAACCATGACGTATTTCGAATCAGCTGAAGGTGAGACGGTATCTAAAGAACGAGCATTACAAGAACTGTCCAGGCATTGCGTTCCCGAAACAGATTTCGAAGAATTCTTTAGCGACATGGGCGTAAAGGAACAGTATGACGCTCAGGAAGTGTTGCTTTGGTTGGGATATTAAACTTCCTGTTTAGGAGACTACTATGAGCCAAAAATTCGCAGTGATGATTGCTTACGACGACGATCCAAACGTCAAAAGGTACTCACCTGACTTTCAAACGCAGGATGAGTTTGCTAAAGGGTGGCAGTCGGCTCTTAAAAAGGCACACCACACCTCAGGTCAAAAATCAGTCATCACCTGCGGATGTCGTGGAAAAGGAGAAAAGCGACTTTATGTTCGTGCTTTACCGAACGGTGATGCCTTTATTCTCGTCAAAGCCGCTAACACGGGCATTGAGCATGATCCTTCCTGTGTATTCTTCTCCCTTGATGCCCGGCATACCGGCCTGAAAGGATATGCGAGTGGTGTGGTCCGGATTACAACCGAAGGTGATATGGCTGTAAGGCTCGGTATCGGTATGACAGAGAAAGATCCTCCTGAAAAATCAGAAGTGCCTCCCCTGCCCCATGTTCAGCGACCAGAAGGAGGTCAGGCCTCAATGACCCTCCTGGGCTTGCTTAGTCTTTTGTGGACAGAGTCTGGTCTGAATGTCTGGTACCCGAAAATGGCAGGGAAACGTAACGATTCACTGGTACGGTATCGTCTGCTTGAAACCGCTAAACAAATTCGTACCGGCAGAGCCTGCATAGGTGACCATTTATTCATTGGTGTACCTGACCCGAAACAACCTGTCGCTCAGTCGCAAATTCAGCGTCTTTCATCACAGGCGATGAGTGATAAACGTCTCATGCTCCTGTCAGTTTTACCTCGCTACGATGCTGAAAAGCATGAGAAGCCACTTAAATTTTTACCCCTGCGGAATTTTGGGGGGCTACCGCTGATTTTTTTCAATTCAGAAGGCCATTGGGATAGCGTAAAGAAACGATTTTCATCGGAGTACGCAGCATGGAAATCCGGGGCGAAAATAGTTGTCTTTGCGTTGACGTCACCAGCTGCGGTAACCGGCAGAGGCCCTTCTGTAAGAGCTCATCAAATTGTGCTGATGCACGTTAGCGAGAACTGGATACCTCTGGACTCCTCCTATGAGGCGGTTGTTGCAGAAAAGCTGGATGCAGAGCACCGGCAGTACGTTAAGCCCATGCGTTATGATGCGAGTATTAGTGAGGTGTTCCCTGACTTCTACCTGCTCGACACAAAAAGCGATAAGCCGTTCCCGATGGAAGTATTTGGTATGGCCACTCCTGCTTATCTGGCCCGAAAGCAACTCAAAAAAGATTATTACAACCGTGAATATGGGCCTTATGGATGGTGGCACTGGGATGCGACCACAGCATCTGAAACTATGGTGCTGCCTCATTTTCCAGAATCACGTAAACCTCTTTCAACTGGCACACCTGCTTAAAATGGAGAAAAAATGTCATACATGCTTTCACTAAGCGAACAGACAAAACTGAACGCTTTCCTGTCAGGGATCCTTGATGATTACAAGACTGGGGTTATCACTCAGATACAAGCTGTTGGTAAAATCGGTAACGTGTTTTCTGCACTGGAAAGTGGAGACTCAAAAAAGGTAGTGCATTTGTTGACTGAAGGACGAAAACTCCTGCGGACGGGCTGAATGTCCGCAGAAGGTCTACTGTGCCAGGGGATGCAGAGAAGTCTATCAACCTGGCTTCATTTATCATGATGTTTTTCTACTACGCGGCTGTTTTGACTTTCCAGTACCTCCCCCTGCCATTGCACCAGTCAATGTATCAATGGTGCCTTTCAGGGATTCTGAGATTGTTTTCTCTGCCTCCAGGGTAGCTTCCAGCTTCATTACTTTGGACTGGAGCGTTTTTAATTCACTGCTTTGTTCAGCCACTTCCGCTTCATAGCCCTGGCTGACCAAAGTTACTTTTTTCAGGTCGGCGCTCAGCGACTCGTTTAGTTTATGGAGTTCAGTAAGCTCGGCATTCACCGCCACCAGGTCACCCTCCTTCCCGGACAGTGCACTTTTCAGCTCAGCACAGAGGTTCTGTGCAGCAATCAATTCCTGTTCAAACCTGTCCCTCTCTGCCTTTGTATCTGACACAGTCTGACTTAACTGGTCGCATTGTCTGGAAAGACCGGCATTATCAGAACGCTGAGTGTTGATCTCTTCGTTCAGCTTTTTTTGATATTCAAGGTGACCAGCGATCTCTGTTTTACGTTCAGCCAGTTGCTGGGAGAGTGAGTCATTTGACTGCTGTGCGAGGCTTAATTCATGCCGTGTGCTATCTAACTGGTGATGGCAGGTTTCGAGTTCTGCTTCGGCAACATTCAGCCTTGTTTCTAACTCCTTGACGGTACTGTCCCGGATCTCTAATCGACCCTGTAGCGCCTGATTCTCAAGTTTCAGCTCATCCATATCGGTAGCGCTTTGCTCAAGCCGCTGTAAAAGCTGCGTTACCTCCTCCTCCAGCTGCATGCTACGTGCTTCAGCTTTTTTAACACTATCACTCTGTATTGCGGTATAGCTTCTACGGTAGTGCCAGGTGATGTACGAGATAATATCGCCGAGTGCAACCTTCACCTCATCGGGTATATCCAGGTAACGGGCCTCTTCAGGAACCTCTTTAACATACTTCTGGTACTCAGCGAACATCTCCTGTGACCTTGCAAACGAGCCGCCAACAGCGTTTCTGAGCCAGTGAACTTTGAAGCTCAGATCGATATTTTCCGGGTTAATTTTTTTCTCTTCGCACAGACGTTCGATTGCATTGAAGTAATCGATCATCGCAATAGATGAGTACCTTGAACGACCCATTTCCTTTGATTTTTCTGTGGATTCGCTGCGGATGTCATTCTGCACCTCTGGCGAGGTAGCATCGTTCAGGCTTTTTTCTTTATCGTTTTCGATCATCATTTTTTTCCTGCGGCCGGAAGCTGGTTTGCAAAATATATGCTGATAAGATCGTTCAGAGCATTCAGAAGCGAGATACTGTCGATACAAATATGAACGTTTCCATTCTCAAACAGGCGACACCGCCAGCCATTCTCATCGCAGACCTCGCCTGTGAAATCTGTATTTCTCATGGCCGTCAGCCTGTCGACCATACTCAGCCCACCGCCGGTTGCAGGTGTTGGAGTATCAGAACAGATGCATACAATATTCTCAAAGTCGCGTAAACAAAAGTGATTGTCCTGCGAGAAACCGTTGTACCTCAGTACGTTCACACCAGGAAAAATCCCCCGAAGAACAAGCTTTTTCGGCATTGTATATTGCCGTGCATTGCTTTTAAAACTTCGGTCAAGCTTGTTGAGAACATCAACGAAACCTTCTGCAAGCGTGTCTCGTCTGTTAGCCAGTGCATGCTGTAATGTTCCCTTAACAATCTCCAGGGAAGCGACGGGCGGATCCGTACGTAGGGATTCGTTAAAGGCTTCTTTTTGCTTATGGTTCCAGTACCGGTCCATACCTATTTCTTCAAAGAGCCTTTTCCACGTTTTACGGTCAATTTCCTTACGCCCCTCCTCGATGGTGCGATCCAGTGACGACGGAAGACCAAATGCGTTGGGCTGCATAATTCTGCTGGTGAAGAGAGAGAGACCGCACAGTTCCGACGCTTCCGAGATTAACCGCATCCCTTCTTCGAATTTCTGCATGGCCATATCCCGGGCGCTGATGAGCTGCCCTGTCCGGCTCGCCGGTACTGGCTCAGAACCCTGGTTTTGAGTCATTTTACACTCCATTTTGGTATGTCAGAACATTTTGATTTGAGCAAAGGTAGGTGTACACAGACATTAAAGTTGTCTCCTTTAACATGAAAAAGACTTTAAAGTTGTCTACTTCTTCAGATAGACCTACTTAACAGGATACTAAGTAGGTCATCTCCTTTCTCGCGTAGCATCTCTCGACGTTCACAGCAGAGGACACGTTTCAAAATGTCATCCAAAATTTTTTTCCATTATCTGACGTTGGGTGATTTTGATGGTCAGCGAGTAGAGGCTTTAACAATGTGGGTTGCCCTGAGCAAAGTAAGGGAAGTAGATGTACCAGAAATGTACGCGTTGCCTTGCATGAAGGGGGGCATCTTAAAGCTCATTGATTAAACAAACTCACTATGCCGCTACAAACAGCCCAAAACCGTCACTTGATAACGTGTTATTTAGATAAATTAATGCTCAGGGCTTTTAGCCAAACTGTCACTTGATGTAAGAATCCAGAACCTTCAGCACAACGTCCAGGTCTTCTTCTCGTTTCTGTTCTTCACTTTCATGAACAATATGTTCAGTCAAATGTCCTTTAATCACTTCACGCAATAAACCATTCACGGCACCACGTATGGCGGCTATTTGTTGCAGTACAGCGGCACATTCGTGAGGTTCATCAAGCATTTTTTTCAGCGCAGCAACCTGCCCCTGGATCTTGCTTGTACGTGCTTTCAGTTTTTGTTTATCGCGGATGGTATGTGACATGTGGGCTCTCACTCTCCTGGATATTTTATGTAACTATACCAGCGTTATTCTACTGGGGGGTAGTATATTTTACTGGGGGGGAGTAGAATCCGGCCTACACTTAATAACCAAGAATGATTCTCATGAACGAATTTACGACACTTCTTCAGCAAGGCAACGCATGGTTTTTCATCCCCAGCGCCATTCTGCTTGGCGCGCTTCATGGACTGGAGCCCGGGCACTCCAAAACAATGATGGCAGCATTCATCATTGCTATAAAAGGCACCGTACGTCAGGCCGTGATGCTGGGTGTCGCGGCAACATTGTCGCACACTGCAGTCGTATGGCTGATTGCTTTTGGAGGGATGTATATCAGTAATAAATTTACCGCAGAATCAGCCGAACCCTGGCTACAGATGGTCTCTTCAGTGATCATCCTTGGTACGGCTTTTTGGATGTTCTGGCGAACCTGGAGCGGTGAGAAAAACTGGCTGGAGGGAATGCAGGAGAATGAACATCATCACCATGACGAAACAAGGTTGATCGATACTGGCCATGGAAAAGTTGAACTGTCCATTTTTGAAGAAGGACAACTTCCCCACTGGCGGCTACGCACTCTTAGTGGCCAAAGATGGGCTTCTGAAGATATCTCATTAACCACACTTCGGGAAAACAGTACGATCTCTCAGACTTTTGAATTTGTTGATCATGGTGATTATCTGGAGTCAACATCTCCCATCCCTGAGCCTCACAATTTCAACGTACGTCTGTCTCTGGGACATCGTGGTCATGTCCATGACTATGATGTGGCGTTCGCTGAACACGACCATGACCATGACCACTCTGAGCTTGATGGGCTGGATGTGAATTCGAAAGAGTATCAGGACGCTCACGAACTGGCTCATGCCAATGACATAAAACGCCGCTTCGACGGGAAAGAAGTAACCAACGGGCAAATCCTGATATTTGGACTGACAGGAGGGCTTATCCCTTGCCCGGCAGCTATAACTGTATTGTTGATCTGCCTTCAGCTTAAAGCGCTTACGCTGGGTGCCACACTGGTTGTTTGTTTCAGTATCGGCCTGGCATTGACCCTCGTAACGGTTGGAGTGGGTGCGGCGATCAGCGTTCGTCAGGTCGCCAAACGCTGGAGTGGCTTCAATACCATCGCCAGAAGAGCCCCCTATATTTCAAGCGCCCTGATTGCTGCTGTTGGGATTTACATGGGTATACATGGCTGGAATGGGCTGGTGCATTAACACCGGTACTGATGACACACACTCTGGGTACTTACAAAGTACATCCTAAGCGCCACCGTTGAGGTTATGAGCAGAAAAACCCGGAATATAAAGCTGCTCTTTCCGGGACTTGTTGCTGAGGCAGGGATTAAGTAACTGATTAAATCCATTCCCATAAGACTCAATGATAAATGAAAGAATAAAAAAAACGCTCCCGGACGGGAGCGTAAGCCAGTGACTTCGGCGTCAAATGAGGGTCTAACAAGTGGAGCTGCGGGTTAATTCTGGGTGATCTGGCTGCGATGCTTTTCAGCCTGCTGCTGATGAATAACGGAAGACTGACCATTATTCGCCTTCTCGTGCACAACAGCGGCTTTTTCATGCTCGTTCATTTCTGAAAATGACGTTGCTGATTCGTTGGTGGCCCCTGGTTTGCCTTTCATCATTTTTTTATGCATCTCCGCCATGTCCTGGTGGGCAGAAGCGTTGCCGTTTTGCATCATTTCATGGGACATTGCAGCCTGATCGTGTCCGCTCATATCCATCATTGTCATACTGTCTCCCTGAACAGCGCTTTTTTCAGAGGTTGACTGCATCTGATGGGCGGGTGCCTGGGCATTATTTACCTGGTCATGCATGTTCATTGTCTCTGCAGCCATGGCGGATGAAGCGACAGCCATAATGGCAACAAATGATACAAGGATCTTTTTCATGGTTGGGTCTCCGGTGTTTTCATACCCAAACAATCAACGGCTTATAACAGAGAAAGCATTTGATCTCAGGGCGGGTTATTCATCACTCCAGGAACCAGGCGATTGCGTTATCACTCTGCTCCTGATTTATGTATGATTATAAAAAACCGCCTCTGTTTATCGCGTGACTGAATGATGACAATTTTGTCACCTTCCAGGTTTCTCCTGAAGAACGGGATTAATCCATTAACAGGCGCACACTGAACACAATTTCCCGCCCCTGCTGTTCTGCTGACAGCTCGCCGCCATGAGCATGAATGATCGACCTTGTAATTGATAATCCCAGCCCCGCGCCTTCCGTGTTGTGGACCCTTGATGAATCAGCTCGATAGAACCGATCAAACAAACGTTCCAGATTAGCGGGAACCTGGCCGGACATCGTATTCGTAATCATCACGTTCACACAGTCACTGTCACGCTCAAGGTGTATCGCTGTACAGGTGTTATCGGGAGAATACTTGATTGCATTGGAAAGCAGGTTACTGAAAGCACGTCGCAGCATATCGCTGTCTCCGGCAACAACGCCCTCTCCTTCAACGGTGATTGTCTTTCCTGTTTCGTCTGCCAGAGGCTCGAACAGCTCACGTAATTCATTCAGTTCGGCGGCCAGATCCACATCATGTTTATCCAGCTGCAGCAGACCATGCTCTGAACGTGCCAGAAAAAGCATATCACTGGTCATTCGTGACAACCTTTTCAGTTCTTCCAGGTAAGCGAATAAGATTTCGCGGTAATGCGAAACATCCCTTTCCTTAGCCAGTGCAAACTGCGTCTGCATCATCAGATTACTGACCGCTGTGCGCAGCTCATGCGCGATGTCAGACGAGAAATCTGACAGTTTCCGGAATGACCCCTCCAGGCGATCGAACATGTTATTGAACTCCTGCATGGTCTCAGAAATTTCCGGCGGAGCCAAATCGGGATTAAGACGCTGATCCAGGCTGTGTACTGATGAATCCCCTAATGATTTTGGTAAAAATCATTAAGTTAAGGTGGATACACATCTTGTCATATGATCAAATGGTTTCGCGAAAAATCAATAATCAGACAACAAGATGTGCGAA
>NZ_JBMKIA010000056.1:0-11915 GCF_049238215.1 Enterobacter cloacae complex sp. IR5441 | reverse complement strand
GTAATGAATTACGTGTTCACTCGTTGAGACTTGGTATTCATTTAGTGTCCGAAGACATTAAGAATCCATGTCACTTTGAGTGCCCACACAGATTGTCTGATAAATTGTTAAAGAGCAGTGCCGCTTCGTTTTCGCTGCGGCGCGGGGTGTGCATATTACGCTTTCCCGCTTCAGAGTCAAGCGTTTGTTTTGCTTTTCTCTGCTGATTCGGCGGCTTGCGTGCCGTTGTTCCGTGTCAGTGGAGGCGCATTATAGGGAGTAATTCCGAACCTGCAAGGATAAAGTGAAAATTATTTCCTGACCGCTCATTTTCCAGGCAAATCACATCCCAGACCTCAATTTTCGCCTGGTTTTTAAACAAAAACGAGCCGCAAGCGGCCCGTTTTTGCGTTTTGTGACTTACTGCACTGCCACAATGCGATCGTCGTTGGCTTCCAGACGAATAACTTTGCCCGGAACCAGCTCCCCAGAGAGGATTTGCTGTGCCAGCGGGTTTTCGATCTGCTGCTGGATAGCACGTTTTAACGGACGCGCACCATAAACAGGATCGTAACCATTCTCGCTCAGCAGTTTCAGCGCATCGTCGGAAATGTGGATTTCATACCCACGCTCTTCCAGACGTTTGTACAGACGCTGCAACTGGATCTGCGCAATCGACGCGATGTGTTTCTCGCCCAGCGGATGGAACACGACCACTTCATCAATACGGTTGATGAACTCCGGACGGAAGTTTTGACTGACCACACCCAGCACAAGATCTTTCATATGGCTGTAATCCAGCTCACCGAAGCGTTCCTGAATCAAATCGGAACCCAGGTTCGAGGTCATGATCACCACCGTGTTACGGAAGTCGACCGTTCTTCCCTGCCCGTCCGTCAGACGCCCATCATCCAGCACCTGCAACAGAATGTTAAACACGTCAGGATGAGCCTTTTCCACTTCATCCAGCAGGATGACGGAATAAGGACGACGACGAACCGCTTCCGTCAGGTAACCGCCCTCTTCATAACCGACATATCCCGGAGGCGCACCGACCAGACGCGAGACGGAGTGTTTCTCCATAAACTCGGACATATCGATACGCACCATCGCGTCATCGCTGTCGAACATAAAGTTAGCCAGCGCTTTACACAGCTCAGTTTTACCGACACCGGTTGGCCCCAGGAAAAGGAACGAGCCGATTGGACGATTCGGATCGGACAGCCCCGCACGGCTACGACGAATGGCGTTAGATACCGCTTCGACCGCTTCGTTCTGTCCAATGACGCGCTGATGCAGATCCTGCTCCATACGCAGCAGTTTCTCACGTTCGCTTTCCATCATGCGAGCCACAGGAATACCCGTCCAGCGCGCCAGCACTTCGGCAATCTCGGCATCCGTCACTTTATTACGCAACAGACGCATGGTTTTGCCTTCCGACTGCGTGGCAATCTCTAGCTGTTTTTCCAGCTCAGGGATCTTGCCGTACTGTAGCTCGGACATCCGTGCCAGATCCCCCACGCGACGCGCCTGCTCAATGGCAATTTTCGCCTGCTCCAGCTCCGCCTTGATTGTCTGGGTGCCAGAGAGGGAGGCTTTCTCAGCTTTCCACTCTTCTTCCAGCTCAGAATACTGACGCTCTTTCTCGTCCAGTTCTTCGTTGAGCATATCGAGGCGTTTCTTACTCGCTTCATCAGACTCTTTGTTCAGCGCCTGCTGTTCCAGCTTGAGCTGGATAATGCGGCGATCGAGTCGGTCCAGCTCTTCCGGTTTCGAGTCAATCTGCATACGGATGCTGGACGCCGCTTCATCGATAAGGTCGATGGCTTTATCCGGCAACTGACGGTCGGCAATGTAACGATGCGAAAGCGTCGCCGCCGCAACGATGGCCGGGTCAGTGATCTGCACGTGATGGTGCAGCTCATAACGCTCTTTCAGACCACGCAAAATGGCGATGGTATCTTCAACGCTTGGTTCAGCGACAAACACCTTCTGGAAACGACGCTCCAGCGCGGCATCTTTTTCAATGTACTGACGATACTCGTCCAGCGTAGTGGCGCCGACGCAGTGAAGTTCACCACGCGCCAGCGCAGGTTTCAGCATGTTCCCGGCATCCATTGCGCCATCAGCTTTACCCGCCCCCACCATGGTGTGCAGTTCGTCGATAAACAGGATGACGTTACCTTCCTGTTTCGCCAGATCGTTCAGCACGCCTTTCAGACGCTCTTCAAATTCACCGCGGTATTTCGCCCCGGCCACCAGCGCGCCCATATCCAGCGCCAGTACGCGACGGCCTTTCAGCCCTTCGGGCACTTCGCCATTAACGATACGCTGCGCCAGCCCTTCAACGATGGCGGTTTTACCGACGCCAGGCTCCCCAATCAGCACCGGGTTGTTTTTGGTACGACGTTGCAGTACCTGGATAGTCCGACGAATTTCTTCGTCACGGCCGATTACCGGGTCAAGTTTGCCCTGCTCGGCACGTTCGGTCAGGTCGACCGTAAATTTCTTCAAAGCCTGACGTTGGTCTTCGGCTCCCTGGTCGTTCACGCTTTCACCTCCGCGCATTTTCTCAATCGCCTGGGTCACATTAGCGGTGGTTGCACCGGCGGATTTCAGCAGGTCGGTTAAGGTACCGCGTGATTCAAGCGCCGCCAGAACAAACAGCTCTGACGAAATAAAGTTGTCCCCACGTTTTTGCGCCAGCTTGTCGCAAAGGTTCAGCACGCGCACCAGATCCTGCGACGGCTGCACGTCGCCGCCGGTACCTTCTACCTGCGGTAAACGGCTCAGCGCCTGATCGATGGCGGTGCGTAACTGGCCGGCATTAATGCCAGCGGACGTTAATAAAGGACGTACCGATCCCCCTTCCTGATTCAGCAAGGCGCTCATTAAATGAAGAGGTTCGATAAATTGGTTGTCGTGCCCCAGTGCGAGGGACTGGGCATCGGCGAGAGCAAGCTGGAATTTATTAGTAAGACGATCCAGACGCATAACTCCTCCCATAACAGGTCAAATTTGCTACTGGAGATTAAATGAGGTCATCCCTCAATTATTCAAGGTTAATAACCTGAATTATGTGAAAAGAAAACGGCGCGTACCGGATCGTCTTGATTCTTTAGGTTATATCAGCCAAATGAAACTTGCCATACGACCTGTCGTCTTGTCGCGGCGATAGGAGAAAAAATCACCCTTTTCGGTGAAGGTACAGCGATCTCCGCCGAAGATTTGGGTCACGCCGACGTTATTCAGGCGCTGGCGGGCAAGCTGATAAATATCGGCCAGATATTTATCTCCGGAAGCCACAAACGCTTCGACCGCTTGCGGATCTTTTTCCATAAAGGCATCGCGCACTTCGGGCCCGACCTCAAACGCCTGCGGGCCAATCGCCGGGCCAAGCCAGGCGATGAGATTTGCAGAATCGTCATGGAAGCAGGCAACGGTCTCTTCCAGCACGCCTTCGCACAGGCCTCGCCATCCGGCGTGGGCAGCAGCCACTTCAGTTCCTGCCTTATTGCAGAACAACACCGGCAGGCAATCAGCAGTCATCACCGCGCAAACCGTTCCCGGCGTATTGCTGTACGAAGCATCGGCGCGCTTAGACGCATAGGGCTCCCCCGTCAGCTTCAGCACCGCTTTACCGTGCACCTGCTCAAGCCAGACCGGTTTTGAAGGAAGGTTTCCCGCAGCAAAGAGGCGTTTACGGTTCTCTTCAACGTGCTCCAGGTTATCGCCACAGTGCGCACCGAGGTTCAGAGACTCCCACGCGCCCTGGCTCACGCCACCGATACGGGTTGAACTACAGGCGGCCACGCCTTCAGGCAGTGGCCACGCCGGGACAATCAGTTTGGTCATAACCAGTCCACGTGATCCTTATGTTCTTCGAAATCTGCGCGCATCGCGTCGATAAGTTCCACCATATCCTGTGGGATCGGCGCATGCCATTCCATCTGAATTCCAGTAATTGGGTGATAAAGACGCAGCATCGTCGCATGCAGCGCCTGGCGATCGAATTTACGCAGCACGGAGATGAATTCATCCGATGCGCCCTTTGGTGGACGCGGACGACCGCCGTAAACCGGGTCACCCACCAGCGGATGGGTAATATGCGCCATGTGCACGCGGATCTGGTGAGTACGCCCGGTTTCCAGACGCAGACGCAGGCGCGTATGAATACGGAAATGTTCCATGATGCGGTAGTGGGTTACCGCCGGTTTACCCATTGGGTGTACGGACATATGCGTACGCTTGGTTGGGTGACGGCTGATAGGCTCTTCCACCGTGCCGCCAGAGGTCATATGACCAATCGCCACCGCTTCATACTCACGGGTAATTTCGCGCAATTGCAAAGATTCCACCAGGCGAGTCTGAGCTGGGACCGTCTTCGCCACCACCATCAGACCCGTGGTGTCTTTATCCAGACGGTGAACGATACCGGCACGCGGTACGTCGGCAATCGGCGGATAATAATGAAGGAGAGCGTTAAGTACCGTACCGTCAGGATTGCCCGCGCCCGGATGAACAACAAAGTCACGCGGCTTGTTGATGACCAGAATATCGTCATCTTCGTAGACGATATCCAGCGGGATATCCTGCGGCTCGAAGCGGACTTCCTCTTCGATTTCAGCATTGATGGCGACAGCTTCCCCACCAAACACTTTCTCTTTTGGTTTGTCCCAGATCTTGCCGTTTACCAGCACGCGCTGGTCAAGGATCCATTCTTTTATGCGTGAACGCGAATAATCAGGGAACAATTCGGCCAAAGCCTGATCTAAGCGTTGACCGAGCTGATTTTCGGAGACTGTTGCGGTGAGTTCTACTCGTTGTGCCATAAACTGCTTCTTCGTTTAACGTTGGGTTTTACGGCTTTGCCGTTTAATATAGTGTGCTATTGTAGCTGGTCTTAATCGGGAGCAGGAACTGAGTTTCTCCCGGACAAACATTTGAGGAAAGTCAAAACGTCATGACGCGCATGAAATATCTGGTGGCAGCGGCCACGTTGAGCCTGGCTTTGGTGGGCTGCTCCGGTTCGAATGAACAGGTCCCTGACAATCCGCCGAATGAAATCTATGCGACTGCACAACAAAAGTTGCAGGACGGTAACTGGAAACAGGCGATAACGCAACTGGAAGCGTTGGATAATCGCTATCCGTTTGGTCCGTATTCGCAGCAGGTACAGTTAGATCTCATCTACGCCTACTACAAAAATGCCGATCTGCCGCTGGCTCAGGCAACGATCGATCGTTTCATGCGTCTGAACCCTACCCATCCTAACATCGATTACGTGATGTACATGCGCGGCCTGACTAACATGGCGCTGGATGACAGTGCATTGCAGGGCTTCTTCGGGGTGGATCGTTCCGACCGTGACCCGCAACATGCGCGTGATGCTTTCAATGACTTCTCCAAGCTGGTGCGTAGCTACCCGAACAGCCAGTACATTACCGATGCCACTAAGCGTCTGGTGTTCCTGAAAGATCGTCTGGCGAAATATGAGTACTCCGTTGCGGAATACTACACCCGCCGTGGCGCATGGGTTGCCGTGGTTAACCGTGTAGAAGGCATGCTGCGTGATTATCCGGATACGCAGGCCACGCGTGATGGCCTGAAGCTGATGGAGAATGCGTATCGCCAGATGCAGATGACGGCTCAGGCTGACAAAGTGGCGAAAATCATCGCCGCGAACAGCAGCAACACCTGATACCGCTACAATGCATAACGGCAGCCCGCGGGCTGCCGTTTTTTTATTCTTTCAGACTTACGCTGAAGCGGTTTAGCTTCAACACATCCATTCAACTATGACCGCAATTGTTGGCTTCGACAAGGTAAATCTCACCTCTTCCTGCCCTGCCTCACAAAAAAGATTCCCTGACAAAAACCGACAAAATAACGTGATCCAAATCACACATTTTGACATTAGGTCGGGTATGCTGGAATCACCAAGACGGAAAGACAAGAGGTAAAATTTATGACAATGAACATTACCAGTAAACAAATGGAAATTACTCCGGCAATCCGCCAGCACGTCGCAGACCGTCTCGCCAAACTGGATAAATGGCAAACACATTTGATTAATCCACATATCATCCTGTCCAAGGAGCCGCAGGGTTTCATCGCTGATGCAACTATCAATACTCCAAACGGCCATCTGGTCGCCAGCGCAAAACACGAGGATATGTACACCGCAATTAACGATTTGATCAACAAGCTGGAACGGCAGCTCAATAAAGTGCAACACAAAGGTGAAGCACGTCGCGCCGCAACCTCGGTGAAAGACGCCAGCTTCGCGGAAGAAGTTGAAGAAGAGTAATCCTCTAAAATTGAGTGTACCGACAACGCGCCTTCGGGCGCGTTTTTTATTGACAGGATCAAAACAGTGCAGGTACTTTAACCCTATCAATTTCAGGATGACCTTATGAAACAGACGCCGTTTTTCTTCGCATTCTTTTTTACCTTCCCCTGACCGGGAGGCGTTTCGTCGTGTGATAAAGAATGCGAAGACGAACAACAAGGCCTCCCACACCGGGAGGCCTTTTTTATTGATAACGATAAAATGAGACAGACAACACTATGACACCGGAAAACCCGCTCCTGGATTTACGCGTAAAAATCAGTGCACTCGACGAAAAATTACTGGCCCTGCTGGCAGAACGCCGCGCGCTCGCCGTTGAAGTGGGCAAAGCCAAGCTCGAGTCCCATCGGCCGGTGCGCGATATCGATCGCGAACGTGATTTACTGGAACGGTTGATTCAACTCGGCAAAGCGCATCATCTGGATGCGCACTACATCACCCGCCTGTTCCAGCTCATCATCGAAGACTCCGTTCTGACGCAACAAGCCCTGCTCCAGCAGCATCTTAACAAAACCAACCCGCACTCTGCTCGTATCGCTTTCCTCGGCCCGAAAGGCTCCTATTCTCACCTGGCGGCTCGCCAGTACGCAGCCCGACATTTCGAAGAGTTTATTGAGAGCGGCTGCGCGAAATTTGCAGACATCTTCAACCAGGTCGAAACCGGCCAGGCAGATTACGCCGTGGTGCCTATTGAGAACACCAGTTCCGGCGCCATCAACGATGTTTACGATCTGCTCCAGCACACCAGCCTGTCGTTAGTCGGCGAGTTGACTATCCCTATCGATCACTGCGTGCTGGTCTCTGGCTCAACCGATCTGAGTCAGATCGAAACGGTGTACAGCCACCCGCAGCCGTTCCAGCAGTGCAGCCAGTTCCTGAACCGTTATCCGCACTGGAAAATTGAATACACCGAAAGCACCTCGGCGGCGATGGAAAAAGTGGCGCAGGCAAACTCTTCTGCCATCGCGGCTCTCGGTAGCGAAGCGGGCGGCGCGCTGTATGGCTTACAGGTGCTGGAACGCAATCTGGCCAACCAGACGCAGAATATCACCCGTTTCGTGGTTCTGGCCCGCAAGGCCATCAACGTGTCGGACCAGGTCCCGGCGAAAACCACCCTGCTGATGGCGACCGGCCAGCAGGCGGGTGCGCTGGTTGAAGCGCTGCTGGTGCTGCGTAATCACAACCTGATCATGACGAAGCTGGAATCCCGCCCAATACATGGCAACCCGTGGGAAGAAATGTTTTATCTCGACGTTCAGGCCAACCTGGAGTCTGCGTCCATGCAGAAAGCCCTGCGCGAACTGGGCGAGATCACACGCTCCATGAAAGTGCTGGGCTGCTATCCGAGCGAAAACGTGGTCCCGGTCGATCCGGCTTAACGTTCGATAAAGCGGCTTTTCTTCATCCCTGCCACATTTACAGGCAGGGTGAAGATGGCACCGGAAAGCGGATATTTCGCCAGCTCCTCCGCCTCCATATTTTCCCGCGTGGTGGTGATAAACAGCGTTTTCATATCGTCGCCGCCAAAGCAGACCATTGTCGGGCAGCGTACCGGCAGCCGATACTCTTCCAGCTGTTCGCCTTGCGGTGAAAACCGTGCGATACGCCAGCCGTCAAACAGTGCGCTCCAGTAGCAGCCTTCCTCATCCATTGCCGCTCCATCGGGTATACCTTCTCCCTCGCTAAACCGGCGAAACTCTTCGCGCTTACCGGGTTCCCCCTGCTCATCAAGCGGCGTACGGTAGATCACACCGTTCGGCGTATCAGAAGTAAACATCCATCGTTTGTCAGGACTAAACGCTAAACCGTTATGCCCGTGAATATCGCACTGGATCACTTTCGGCGTCAGGTCGTTGTCAATACGCATCAGCATGGCGCCGTTATAATCTCCCGGCCCCCAGAAGGTGCCCGCATAAAACCGTCCCTGATGATCGGTACCGCCATCGTTAAAGCGTGCAAGCTGCGGGTTGGATGGGTTATCGCAAACTTTACGCTGTAGCAGGCCGTGCTTATCGGTCAGCCAGATGGCGTTTCGCATCGCGACGATAAATCCGCCGCGTTCACGCAGGGCAAAACACCCAACTTCTTCATGGAATGAGAGCACCGAGTGCTCTGCGGTGGGCAGATGGTACCGATGGATCTCCCCTTCCAGGATATCCGCCCAGTAGAGCGCCTTCTCTTCTGCACTCCACGTCGGGCATTCGGGCAGATGCCCGGTATAGTTCAACAGCAGCTGCGGTTCAGCCATGACAGTTCCCCAAAATGAAAAAAGCCAGCAATGCTGGCTTTCAGTATATACATCATCGCATTACTGGCGACTGTCATTTGCCTGGCGCAACAGCGTGCGGCTTTCACTCTGGAATCGCGTGGCGTAATCACCGAACCAGTGCTCCACTTTACGGAAACTGTCGATAAAGGCTTGTTTATCGCCGTGTTCCAGCAAGGTGATCGCTTCGCCAAAACGCTGATAATAGCGCTTGATCAGCGCCAGATTATTTTCAGACGACATGATGATGTCGGCGTAAAGCTGCGGATCCTGGGCAAACAGTCGCCCGACCATCGCCAGCTCCAGACGATAGATTGGCGAGGAAAGCGCCAGCAATTGTTCAAGCTGAACGTTCTCTTCCGCCAGGTGCAGCCCATAGGCGAAGGTTGCAAAGTGGCGCAGCGCCTGAATAAACGCCATGTTCTGGTCATGCTCTACCGCGCTAATGCGGTGCAAACGTGCTCCCCAGACCTGGATCTGTTCCAGGAACCACTGGTAGGCTTCCGGCTGCCGTCCGTCACAGTAAACCACTACCTGCTTCGCCAGGCTTCCGCTGTCCGGGCCAAACATCGGGTGTAACCCAAGCACGGGGCCAGTGTGCGCCGCCAGCATTGCCTGTAGCGGACCATTTTTAACGGAGGCCAGGTCCACCAGTATGCAATCTTGCGGCAGCGGAGGAAGTTTCGCGATTATTTGCTCCGTCACATGGATCGGCACGCTGACGATAACCATTCCGGCGTCTTTCATCAGCTCCGGCGCGTGCGACCAGTCCTCTTTCTCCAGAATACGCACCTGATAGCCAGAAAGCGTCAGCATTTTCTCAAACAGACGCCCCATCTGCCCGCCACCACCGACGATAACCACCGGGCGCAGCGACGGACAGAGGCTTTTGAAGCCCTTGTCGTTTTCGCTGGAATAGGACTCCCGCATCACGCGACGCAGGACGTCCTCAATCAAATCAGGTGATACGCCCAGGGCCTGCGCCTCTTTACGGCGGGAGGCGAGCATAGAGGCCTCACGCTCCGGAACGTAAATCGGCAGTCCGTATTTACTTTTAACCTCGCCGACCTCAGCAACCAGTGCCATGCGGCGCGCCAGAAGATCCAGCAACGCCTTATCCACTTCATCAATTTGATCGCGTAATGCGGTCAATTCAGCAACCATAACTACCCTCTTATGCCAGACGCGTCGCCAGCTGGCCGTTCAAATCTTTGTGGATCTCACGCAGCAGCGCATCGGTGGTTTCCCAGCTAATGCAGGCATCGGTGACCGAGACGCCGGGCTTCATCGCGCTACGCGGCTGTTCCGATGACTGATTGCCTTCATGAATATTACTTTCAATCATCAGGCCGATAATTGAACGGTTGCCATCTTTAATCTGAGCAATCACAGATTCTGCAACCGCAGGCTGGCGACGGTAATCTTTATTCGAATTACCATGACTGCAATCTACCATCAGCGCCGGACGCAGTCCCGCCTGTTCCATCTCTTTTTCACACTGCGCGACATCCGCCGGGCTGTAATTTGGCGCTTTACCACCGCGCAGGATCACATGCCCGTCCGGGTTGCCCTGCGTTTGCAGCAGGCATACCTGGCCCGCCTGGTTGATCCCGACAAAACGATGGGGCATGGCGGCGGCGCGCATGGCGTTAATCGCCGTGGCCAGGCTGCCGTCGGTACCGTTTTTAAAACCAACCGGCATAGACAGGCCAGACGCCATCTCGCGGTGGGTTTGTGACTCGGTGGTGCGCGCCCCAATCGCAGACCAGCTGAAGAGATCGCCCAGGTACTGCGGGCTGTTCGGATCCAGCGCTTCGGTAGCCAGCGGCAGCCCCATGCTCACCAGTTCCACCAGCAGGCGACGCGCAATTTTCAGTCCTGCTTCCACATCAAACGAGCCATCCATGTGCGGATCGTTGATCAACCCTTTCCAGCCAACGGTCGTACGTGGCTTCTCAAAATAGACGCGCATCACCAGATAGAGGCTATCGCTGACCTCCTCCGCTAATGCTTTAAATCGACGAGCGTACTCAATGGCGGTTTCAGGATCGTGAATAGAGCAAGGACCACATACCACCAGCAGGCGCGGATCGCGGCCAGCGATAATGTCAGAAATGGTCTGGCGCGAGTGCTCAATCTGAGCTTCCTGCGCGACGCTCAGCGGGAATTCCGCCTTCAGTTGATCCGGGGTGATTAACACCTGTTCGTCAGTGATATGTACGTTGTTCAGCGCGTCTTTTTGCATGATTGCGATCCTGTCAAACTCGTTTGCGATAGTGGTTTTCCTCGAAGAGGTGACACAACGATATCACATCAAGTAAAGATTTCAATCCAAAATACGTACACATTACTTTACACCGACCCTTTAATTGCAAAAATAATGGCCTAAAATCGTAAAGTTAAAATTACACACGCACGCCTGTAAGCCAGGCTATGCTCACAAAAAGGAGAATAGCCATGCGTTCAATTGCTTTTATGTTGTTGTCGCTGATTTTGTCGGGTTGCCAGATCAATCCTTATACTTTTCAGCCTGACTGGACCAGACCGGACTGGTTCACGGCCGGTAAAGAAGACGCTATGAATGGTGTTCCGGTTAAAGATAACCAGGCTCTGGCCGATAGTTTTAATGACCCTCAGGTTGATCGAGCGGAATATCTTCGTGGCTACGCTGACGGACAGAAAAAAATATGCGAAGAGGGCTTTATTCACGCCTGGGGATTAGCGGGCAAATCATTTCCTGCCAGCTGCGATGCAACTGAAAATGCAGTAAAACTGCATGAATCCTGGCAACAAGGATTGGATGAAAGTATGCGTTCCAGCAGGCTTAATTGAGCCTGCCTTAATTCCTCTGAATATAGCTCACTGTAAGATTTAGCTTAGGTCAAAACAGGGATATTTCTGACATAATAACGGCTTTGATAAACAATGGTATTCTGCCGACAATTCTTAAGGACATCTATTTCCAGGGCGGTTTGGCGGATTCTGATGAGAAATGCAATCTTGATCGCTTTGCTCCGACTCCCCCTGGCGCTAATACTGTTCATTTTAGTAGCCCCTGCAACGGCAGGCTCGTTCACGGAAACGGATAAATCAGTACGTTCGATTGTTTCTGGCATTGTGAGCTACACCCGATGGCCAGCACTGTCCGGCCAGCCTAAGCTCTGTATTTATGCCTCTTCCCATTACAGACAGGCGCTCAGCACTGAGAGATCCCCTCATAATTTCCCCAAAGCGTAACCATGTGTGAATAAATTTTGAGCTAGTAGGGTTGCAGCCACGAGTAAGTCTTCCCTTGTTATTGTGTAGCCAGAATGCCGC
>NZ_JBMKIA010000055.1:0-12769 GCF_049238215.1 Enterobacter cloacae complex sp. IR5441 | reverse complement strand
GCGCGGAACTCATCGAGGCGCGGGAATAAAATCCCATTCAGACGCCGGATAGATTCAAGCAAGCCAACTTGTCGTCAAAATCGGTGTTGCAAAAACGGGAGTGACCATAGATTCCGTTTTCTGAGGCGACCCCCACATAGAGACCTTCCCGGTCATTCACTTTGTAGAGTTTGTCCCTGGGCTTGAGATTGCGCAGCTTGGTATCGGTCAGCATGTACCTTGTCCTTCTTCGTCTCCGATACCCACTCTATTGTAAACAAGACATTTTTATCTTTTATATTCAATGGCTTATTTTCCTGCTAATTGGTAATACCATGAAAAATACCATGCTCAGAAAAGGCTTAACAATATTTTGAAAAATTGCCTACTGAGCGCTGCCGCACAGCTCCATAGGCCGCTTTCCTGGCTTTGCTTCCAGATGTATGCTATTCTGCTCCTGCAGCTAATGGAGCACCGCAAACAGGTTACTCGCCTGGGGATTCCCTTTCGACCCGAGCATCCGTATGAGACTCATGCTCGATTATTATTATTATAGAAGCCCCCATGAATAAATCGCTCATCATTTTCGGCATCGTCAACATAACCTCGGACAGTTTCTCCGATGGAGGCCGGTATCTGGCGCCAGACGCAGCCATTGCGCAGGCGCGTAAGCTGATGGCCGAGGGGGCAGATGTGATCGACCTCGGTCCGGCATCCAGCAATCCCGACGCCGCGCCTGTTTCGTCCGACACAGAAATCGCGCGTATCGCGCCGGTGCTGGACGCGCTCAAGGCAGATGGCATTCCCGTCTCGCTCGACAGTTATCAACCCGCGACGCAAGCCTATGCCTTGTCGCGTGGTGTGGCCTATCTCAATGATATTCGCGGTTTTCCAGACGCTGCGTTCTATCCGCAATTGGCGAAATCATCTGCCAAACTCGTCGTTATGCATTCGGTGCAAGACGGGCAGGCAGATCGGCGCGAGGCACCCGCTGGCGACATCATGGATCACATTGCGGCGTTCTTTGACGCGCGCATCGCGGCGCTGACGGGTGCCGGTATCAAACGCAACCGCCTTGTCCTTGATCCCGGCATGGGGTTTTTTCTGGGGGCTGCTCCCGAAACCTCGCTCTCGGTGCTGGCGCGGTTCGATGAATTGCGGCTGCGCTTCGATTTGCCGGTGCTTCTGTCTGTTTCGCGCAAATCCTTTCTGCGCGCGCTCACAGGCCGTGGTCCGGGGGATGTCGGGGCCGCGACACTCGCTGCAGAGCTTGCCGCCGCCGCAGGTGGAGCTGACTTCATCCGCACACACGAGCCGCGCCCCTTGCGCGACGGGCTGGCGGTATTGGCGGCGCTGAAAGAAACCGCAAGAATTCGTTAACTGCACATTCGGGATATTTCTCTATATTCGCGCTTCATCAGAAAACTGAAGGAACCTCCATTGAATCGAACTAATATTTTTTTTGGTAAATCGCATTCTGACTGGTTGCCTGTCAGAGGCGGAGAATCTGGTGATTTTGTTTTTCGACGTGGTGACGGGCATGCCTTCGCGAAAATCGCACCTGCTTCCCGCCGCGGTGAGCTCGCTGGAGAGCGTGACCGCCTCATTTGGCTCAAAGGTCGAGGTGTGGCTTGCCCCGAGGTCATCAACTGGCAGGAGGAACAGGAGGGTGCATGCTTGGTGATAACGGCAATTCCGGGAGTACCGGCGGCTGATCTGTCTGGAGCGGATTTGCTCAAAGCGTGGCCGTCAATGGGGCAGCAACTTGGCGCTGTTCACAGCCTATCGGTTGATCAATGTCCGTTTGAGCGCAGGCTGTCGCGAATGTTCGGACGCGCCGTTGATGTGGTGTCCCGCAATGCCGTCAATCCCGACTTCTTACCGGACGAGGACAAGAGTACGCCGCAGCTCGATCTTTTGGCTCGTGTCGAACGAGAGCTACCGGTGCGGCTCGACCAAGAGCGCACCGATATGGTTGTTTGCCATGGTGATCCCTGCATGCCGAACTTCATGGTGGACCCTAAAACTCTTCAATGCACGGGTCTGATCGACCTTGGGCGGCTCGGAACAGCAGATCGCTATGCCGATTTGGCACTCATGATTGCTAACGCCGAAGAGAACTGGGCAGCGCCAGATGAAGCAGAGCGCGCCTTCGCTGTCCTATTCAATGTATTGGGGATCGAAGCCCCCGACCGCGAACGCCTTGCCTTCTATCTGCGATTGGACCCTCTGACTTGGGGTTGATGTTCATGCCGCCTGTTTTTCCTGCTCATTGGCACGTTTCGCAACCTGTTCTCATTGCGGACACCTTTTCCAGCCTCGTTTGGAAAGTTTCATTGCCAGACGGGACTCCTGCAATCGTCAAGGGATTGAAACCTATAAAAGACATTGCTGATGAACTGCGCGGGGCCGACTATCTGGTATGGCGCAATG
Organism: Enterobacter cloacae complex sp. IR5441; assembly: GCF_049238215.1. Classification (NCBI taxonomy): domain Bacteria; kingdom Pseudomonadati; phylum Pseudomonadota; class Gammaproteobacteria; order Enterobacterales; family Enterobacteriaceae; genus Enterobacter; species Enterobacter cloacae complex sp. IR5441. The sequence goes on along the minus strand of NZ_JBMKIA010000055.1, from coordinate 10,357 downwards.
GGAGGGGAGCAGTCCGGTTGCTCGGTCGTGAGAACAATCTGATGTTGCTCGAATATGCCGGGGAGCGAATGCTCTCTCACATCGTTGCCGAGCACGGCGACTACCAGGCGACCGAAATTGCAGCGGAACTAATGGCGAAGCTGTATGCCGCATCTGAGGAACCCCTGCCTTCTGCCCTTCTCCCGATCCGGGATCGCTTTGCAGCTTTGTTTCAGCGGGCGCGCGATGATCAAAACGCAGGTTGTCAAACTGACTACGTCCACGCGGCGATTATAGCCGATCAAATGATGAGCAATGCCTCGGAACTGCGTGGGCTACATGGCGATCTGCATCATGAAAACATCATGTTCTCCAGTCGCGGCTGGCTGGTGATAGATCCCGTCGGTCTGGTCGGTGAAGTGGGCTTTGGCGCCGCCAATATGTTCTACGATCCGGCTGACAGAGACGACCTTTGTCTCGATCCTAGACGCATTGCACAGATGGCGGACGCATTCTCTCGTGCGCTGGACGTCGATCCGCGTCGCCTGCTCGACCAGGCGTACGCTTATGGGTGCCTTTCCGCAGCTTGGAACGCGGATGGAGAAGAGGAGCAACGCGATCTAGCTATCGCGGCCGCGATCAAGCAGGTGCGACAGACGTCATACTAGATATCAAGCGACTTCTCCTATCCCCTGGGAACACATCAATCTCACCGGAGAATATCGCTGGCCAAAGCCTTAGCGTAGGATTCCGCCCCTTCCCGCAAACGACCCCAAACAGGAGAGAGCATAAAAAATATTGGGGCAGCGTGAGCTATGCTGCCATCGCTGGTCCCTTCCCGTCACTTTGAAAACCCGGATACCAGCAGACAAATTTATCCTGCAGTTCGTTATTCAAAACGGCGGTCCGGGTCTGTAACAAATAATGAGCCCCTTTTCTGCTCCACTGCATCTGCTGCTTTTTGGCCATTCGTCTGGCGATCACTTCATTGATCGTGGATTCCACAAACGCGGTTGATACCGGCTCTCCGTACCGACGCATTTCGCCGTAGTTTGGGATCATCATCTTATTATTCCGGATGTAGGTATACATTTCATCCAGATGTTTTTGCAGGGATTTCAGGCTAGGATAGCTGAGTTCAGGGTCATCGCAATACATAACGCAATTATCAATATGTTCCAGCGCAGCGACAACATTGCCATGCCAGAGATATCGTTTAATGCTTTCCAGCAGTGCCAGAACTTTACTCCCCGCCTCTGGATCTGATACCAGCAGTCCCCGGGCATATTGCATGAGCACCGTCAGCCTCATGGTGATATGAAACCAGTCCAGCACATGCGTTGACTCAGGGTACATACCGAACTGGAGGTCCCTGAGATTATCCGCGCCGTCGGACAGAAAAAATATCTGCTGGTTGGCCTGCATTCCCTGCGCTGAAAGGGGTCGGTTCCGGCTGAGGGCGAAATGACACCCTAAGCGTTAGCTCTGTGTCGTTGCACGATGTCAGCGACGGTATTCTTGCTGATACCGAGCTCGCGTGCGATCCAGCGATAGCTGCGTCCCTCGGCCCTCATCGCAACCACCTTAGGCAAAAGTCGGTCTGATTTTGGTCGCACTCCGGCCTGACGACCAAGCCTCTTACCACGTGCCTTCGCAACAGCAAGGCCTGACTTGACCCGCTCGCTGATGAGATCCCGCTCAAACTCCGCAATGCCGGAAAGAAACGTCGCCAGCATTCGTCCATACGGCGACGAAAGATCGAACGCCATTCCATTCATGGCTATCACGGAAACCTTCCAGTTCTCCAGTTCACGTAGCGTATTGAGCAGATCGAGCGTCGAGCGCCCCCACCGGGAAAGCTCAGTGACCAGGATTGCATCAATTTGTCTGGACTGGGCAAGCGCCAGGACTTTCTTTCGCTCGGCCCGGTCGAGTTTAGTTCCTGAACCTGTTTCCTTAAATATTCCCACCACGTCGTAGCCGGCACGGCCGGCGAAGGCTCGCAGATCAAATTCCTGGCGTTCACAAGACTGATCCGCTGTTGAAACCCGGCAGTAAATGGCGGCACGATGTCCCAATTGAACCCTCCTGGATTTTTGTATCGGAACGCCCTGATTTATATGGGCTGGCTGTTGTCCAAAACAGACTATACTTCAAAAGGGACGAATTTGTATGTCACGACGCCATATTTTCACCGAACGGCAGCGAGCAGCGCTGTTCGATCTGCCCACGGACGAACTGTCGCTACTGAAGTTCTACACGCTGGGCGATGATGACCTGGAAAACATTAGGCAGCGCCGCAGACCGGAAAACAGGATTGGCTTTGCCCTGCAACTTTGTGCCTTACGATATCCGGGCCGTGCACTGGCTCCTGGTGAGATGATCCCGCGTGAAGTCCTTTCCTTCGTCGGTGCTCAGCTTGGAGTTCCGGCTGATGCGCTTCTCACTTATGCCACACGGCGCCAAACCCGTCAGCAGCACATGGACACGCTGCGCGAAATTTACGGCTACAAGACCTTCACGGGCCGTGGTGCCCGTGATCTGCGGGAGTGGACTTTCGGCCAGGCCGAAGATGCCAGATCAAACGAGGATCTTGCTCATCGTTTTATTGTGCGGTGTCGGGAAACTTCCACCATTCTGCCCGCAGTATCGACAATCGAGCGCTTGTGCGCGGATGCTCTGGTCGCCGCTGAGCGGCGGATTGAAACGCGGATTGCGGAAAATTTAACAGCGGATGTTCGCGATCACCTGGACAAACTTCTGAGTGAAATGCTCGCCGGCAATATCAGTCGTTTCATCTGGCTTCGCAACTTCGAGGTTGGTAACAACTCGGCTGCTGCTAACCGTTTGCTCGACAGGCTCGAATTTCTGCGTACCCTGAATATCAATCATAGTGCTTTGGCCAGCATACCTGCCCATCGCATTGCCCGGCTGCGTCGGCAGGGTGAACGCTACTTCACCGACGGTTTGCGTGACATCACTTCGGACCGCCGCTGGGCGATCCTTGCCGTCTGTGTTGTGGAGTGGGAAGCGGCGATTGCTGATGCCATAGTCGAAACCCATGACAGGATCGTAGGAAAAACCTGGCGGGAAGCGAAGCGCCAGCATGACGAAACAATTTCCGGCTCTAAAGCCACACTCACGGATACGATCCGTACCTTCACCGCGCTGGGAGCTTCGTTGCTTGAGGCCCGCAGTGACGGAACCCCGCTGGAGATGGCTGTCGCCAGTTCGGTTGCATGGGACCGGCTCGCTCAACTGGTAGCGACAGGGACTCAACTCAGCAACACGCTAGCCGATGAGCCTCTTGCATATGTCGGGCAGGGATACCATCGCTTTCGTCGTTATGCGCCCCGCATGTTGCGCTGTCTGAAGCTCGAAGCCGCGCCGGTCGCCGGACCATTGGTAGCAGCAGCTTTGTCGATCGGAGAGATGAAAGGTGTTGCATCGCCAGAAAGGCGTTTCCTGCGGCCCAGCTCCAAATGGAACCGTCATTTACGAGCTCAGGAAAAAGGAGATACCCGTCTTTGGGAAGTGGCGGTACTCTTTCACCTCCGGGATGCTTTTCGTTCCGGAGATGTCTGGCTCGCTCATTCGCGCCGCTATGGTGACCTCAAGCAGGTACTGGTGCCGATGATCGCGGCGCAGGAAAATGCAAAACTGGCCGTGCCTTCCAACCCACAGGATTGGCTGGCAGACAGAAAGGCGCGACTCACGATCGCTCTTAAGCGGCTGGCCCGGGCTGCCCGTAACGGCACTATTCCGCACGGTAGCATAGAAGATGGAACGTTGCGGATCGACAGGTTGACAGCAGACGTGCCGGATGGTGCCGAGGCACTCATACTGGATCTGTATCGCCGAATGCCGTCCGTTCGGATTACCGACATGCTGCTTGAAGTTGATGCAGCCCTTGGTTTCACAGATGCGTTTACCCATCTGAGAACCGGGGCTCCATGTCGCGACCGGATCGGTCTGCTCAACGTCCTGCTCGCTGAAGGGCTCAATCTGGGCCTGCGTAAGATGGCGGAAGCTACAAACACGCATGATTACTGGCAGCTCTCACGCCTTGCCCGCTGGCATGTTGAAAGCGAAGCCATGAACCAGGCATTGGCAATTGTGGTGGCCGCGCAGGGTAAACTGCCGATGTCACGCGTCTGGGGGATGGGCACGTCAGCATCGAGCGATGGTCAGTTTTTCCCGACAGCGCGGCATGGCGAAGCCATGAACATGGTCAATGCCAAATATGGTTCTGTTCCCGGCCTCAAAGCGTATACTCACGTAAGCGACCAGTTCGCGCCATTCGCTTGTCAGTCGATCCCGGCGACCGTGAGCGAGGCACCGTATATTCTCGATGGACTACTGATGAACGAGGTCGGTCGCCATGTTCGCGAACAGTATGCCGATACAGCAGGATTCACCGACCATTTGTTCGGAGCCAGTAGCCTGCTCGGCTACAATCTCGTTCTGCGAATCAGGGATCTGCCATCGAAGCGGTTGTACGTATTTAATCCCGATACGACCCCCAGGGAGTTACGCAAGTTGGTAGGTGGAAAAGCCCGGGAGGATCTTATCGTTGCGAACTGGCCTGATATTTTCCGTTGTGCCGCGACGATGACCGCTGGCAAAATCAGGCCCAGCCAACTCCTGCGCAAGCTCGCTTCTTACCCACGACAAAACAACCTTGCAGTTGCGCTTCGTGAAGTTGGTCGTATTGAACGGACCCTTTTCATTATTGAGTGGATCCTGGATACGGACATGCAGCGGCGTGCTCAGATCGGTCTTAACAAGGGAGAGGCCCACCATGCGCTCAAAAATGCGCTCCGTATCGGGAGGCAGGGGGAAATTCGCGATCGCACGACAGAGGGGCAGCACTACCGAATCGCTGGGCTCAATTTATTGACTGCGGTGATCATTTACTGGAATACCGTCCATCTTGGTCATGCCGTCACGGAGCGGCGGAACGAAGGGTTGGATGTTCCCCCTGAATTTCTTCCCCACATATCCCCATTGGGCTGGGCGCACATTCTACTGACTGGCGAATATCTTTGGCCCAAGGAACCGAAAGCTTAGGGTGTCATTTCGCCCTCAGCCGGAACCGACCCCTGAAAGGTGGGTCATGAGCCTGCGTTCCGGATGACAGTCATCCTTCTGAACAAAACCGAAGCGGCGGGTGTCAGCAGGCGCACCAACGGAAAAAGACTTCCCGGCAATAATTTCAAAATTACGCTTTTTGTCATCCCGATCGCGAACATAACCACCATCTATACCCACCACAAGCGGTTTTCCTGGCCTGGGCAGGTTCCCCCAGTCGCGGGGGCAGCCGGAAAGAAAACCTGAATGAGCTTCAGCCTCAGCGTCAAGACGCTGCGCCACCTGGCATAAATGATTCCTCACCGTTGAGGCATTCAGGCTGTGGCCCACCGGCAGAATATCTTTCAGCAGACGAGTCGTCATTTCATAGGAGATCATCGAGGCCCAGCGGGTTTCAATATATTTCAGTGCCGGGTGAGAATAATCGCCGGCCCAGTCGCTGAGCAAACTGACTGTCTTTGTATCACTCTCTTCACAACGGCACCGGTACACCCGAAGCCCGGATACCGGAATAACGCCAAACAGCGTCCGGTACCGTATTTTCTGTTTGCCTTTGATTCTGCGCGCAGCAAGGCAGTGAGGGCACCGGATATGGTGTTGAGTATATTCGTCTGCCTGCAGCTGGACCACCGACTGCTGGACCGTATTCAGCAACAGCTTGGATTCTGACACCGATAATCCGATGTCGTTCCGGGTCTCCCCTGATTTCTGGATTGTCATCAGTTCCTCCGTTCGACTGGAGCCTGATTCATCGGTGATGACTATCTGGAGCGTCAGTTGCATCATTGCCTCCTGCTGTGGTGGATGACTATCTCCCGGCTACTGGTTGTTCATCTGGTGACGAAGCTTATAATATGTGGAAACGCCAAGGCCCGCATGGTCGCAGGCGATCCTGAGCCTGACCCCTCTGCTTCTGAGTGCGTCAATTTCCTGGATCTTTTTGATATCGGCGCCGGGGCGCCCTGTTTTTTCACCCCGTGCTTTTTTCGCGGCGATGCCGTCGGCCTGCCTTTCCTTCAGTAAGGCTCGTTCAAACTGGCTGAATGCCGACATCATGTGCAGCTGCAGTTCCTGCATCGGATTGTTTGTGCCGGCGCTGAACGTCAGCTGCTCTTTCAGAAAAATAAGGGTAACGCCCTGGTCACGAAGCCGGGTGGTGACAGCGCACATATCCGACATATTCCGGCAAAGGCGATCGATGGAATGAACCAGAAGCGTATCACCAGGGCGTAATTGCCCCAGGAGTTCCTGTAACCCCGGGCGGTTTGTGTCCTTCGCGCTGGCATGCTCAACACAAATTTTATCAGGCTGAAAACCCGCCTTTGACAATGCCTCTTCCTGACGGGCCGTATTCTGATCGGCCGAGCTTACCCTGATGTAGGCATATTGCACGCAAAACCTCCGGAAGGTCTTTAAACATCATAGAGATTTAAAGAATAATCCATAAACACTGATTTAGGGAGGTTTATAGACATTTTTTCGGGGATCTGAGAGGCATGCTGAAAACGTATACCTTTATAGACATCAGTCAGCGACGACGGCCCAGCCAGATAACTTCAGGCTCCAGTACCGGAGATGCAAGGTCGAGCCTGCTCAGTTGCCGGTTGATTTTGTGGCGGTTGAACCTGACAGCATCCAGGTCGTCAGCAAAAGGGCGGATCTCGCCGACCGTTGTTTCATCATCCGCATTAACGATAGCTTCAAGAAACGCCAGGGTTTTATCGAACTCATCCGCAGCTGTGGCTCCGGGCATACCATGGCCGCTTATACAAAACGGCGCTTTCAGCGTAGAGTTTTCATAAATGGCCTCAACACGAATGTCATGAAGCCAGTGCTCAAAGAAATTGTATTCATAGGTAAAGCGATCGCCAGCATCAAAAGCAAAATCATCAATCACGACCCGGAACGGATTATCGACAAAACCGATGCCTCCTTCGTAGGAGATACCGTAATCTTTGCCATAAATGTGAAATTGATGGAGATGGTCGTCCCCCCAGCCCTGCACTATCTGGAAAATGAAGTGAAGCGCGGCCAGTGACGTGTCGGCAGCAATTCTCAGCCGACGCCAGACCATCGGACTGACTCCATGAACTGCTATTTTGATGACGTAGATCTTCATAGTCAGCAGGTATTGTTATGAAATGATGGTGGTTATTTTAACCCCTGTAGATGGCATCATTCGATGGCTGCCCCGAGGTTTTTCATGCTCTCCGATCTGGATGATGCAATAAATTTGAGCGTGAAGCCCCCGGCGACTGCAGGCCAGCGCCAGTTCATATTCATTCAGCGCCAGAAACTCCAGCCGCTGTGCATCATCGAAATCAGGTAGACCATAGAGCGCTTCCTGCTCGGCGTCCGAAAGAATACTGAGGAGCTTATTTTTAGTAGGCATCTCTGATCCTTATGCCTATTTAAACGCGCTTGTCACATTATCATTAACATAGAACCTTTACGTGTCATAATTTAAATTACGGGTAATGTGACTACCGTTGACAGATTATGGTACCCAAATCAGAATGTCACATAATCGAACGTATATGTGACAGAGGAAATATGTTCATCGGATATATTCGGATGTCAAAAGCGGATGGTTCGCAGACGAATGATTTACAACGTGATGCACTGATCGCCGCAGGTGTTGATGCCGCACATTTTTATGAGGACCGGGCATCGGGCAAACGAGAAGAGCGTCCTGGACTTACAGCCTGTCTGAAAGCACTACGACCCGGAGACACGCTGGTCGTATGGAAGCTGGACCGCCTCGGTCGTGATCTTCGTCATCTCATTAATACAGTGCACGACCTGACCGCGAGGGGGACCGGTCTGAAAGTGCTGACCGGTCACGGGGCGACTATCGACACAACAACGGCCGCTGGCAAGCTTGTCTTCGGTATCTTTGCCGCACTGGCGGAGTTTGAGCGCGAACTGATTGCTGAAAGAACGACTGCAGGTCTGGCATCAGCAAGAGCCCGTGGGCGGAACGGCGGCCGACCTTATAAAATGACGCCAGTCAAACTGCGACTGGCAATGGCATCAATGGGACAATCAGAAACAAAGGTCAGTACGCTATGCCAGGAACTTGGGATAACCCGGCAAACTTTGTACAGGCATATTTCCCCTGTTGGTCAACTGCGGGCGGACGGGATCAAGCTGTTCAACCGTGGATAATTTGAACGGACGGAAAAATCTGGGGTTCCGGCGTAGTACCCCTATCACCTCCACATTTTTGCAACAGTGCCTTATAAATGGCAGCCTTATGTTTACTTGCCAAGATGGGCTACCATATGATGTTTTATACTGAGCAATATTAATATTATCTTTAATGGAAAAATTAAGCCCACTAAGTGACCCACTGCTATATGGCTCTATTGTGAAGACGCCTGAGGGTAAAAATTTATACATGGTTGTCCCTATGTCTATTATTGCAAGGTTGACAATATTATTCGTTTTATAAATTTGAGCGTTTAAAATCACACATCAAAGCAATTAGTCAGGATAAACAACAATACCCAGTGCTTCGAGAATCAGTTCTTGCTGCCAGGCTGCAATTTTGATACCTGATGTATCGACTTTGCGGGGATCTAAACCGTCGAGTTCGGCGTGGCATAAATTGGCACCCTGTAGGCTAAATTGCCCCCAGACATCTTCGGAAAAAACACCTCGACTTAAGTCTGACTCTTTCAGTGATGCACCCGCTAGGTTCGTTCCTATCCAGCGATTTTCAAACAACTCACATTTTTCTAAACAAACCCTCTCCATATTGGCATAGGAAAGATTACATCCAGAAATAAATGCTGAGCAAAAGTACATACGATTACTCACTTGATGGGCAAAGTTTGTTCGGGAAAAGTTGGCACCTTTTAAATCACACGCACGGAACTCTATACCGTAGCAATTGGCATTACTGAAGTTTGCCATCGCAAGTTGGCATTGTTGGAAACTTGCATCACGAAGATCTGCGACATCAAAGTGGCAGCCTTCGATATCACCCTGTTCAATGAACTTGCAGTTGACGAATGTCGTATCACGCAAGTTAGCACGTCGAAAGTCGCTGCGAATGAATGTGCAAGCGGTGAAGGTGAGATCACTTAAGTCTTTATGTGAAAAGTTGTGGTGCCGATATGTATGATTGTAGGTTTCCATGAGTACTCCTTGTTGAAAGGAGGGCTAGACTACCATTATACATATGCCAAGACATTAAAATAAAAGCCTGTTACATCAACACATTACAACCCCTCAATTTACCTGTTTTAAGTGGTCAAATTGGCGCGTAGAGCGCCTATCGCTCTTGCATTGGCACGCGGCCCTGTTGAAAAAAGTTATTCGCTTTAGATAGGGTTAGGAGAGCCGTGCTTCGCCGGTAAAAAATCGGACTATCCGACGCAGGGCGGACTCATCGGCGGAGAAGCAAACTTTGACTATATCTCCCTACACTTGGAAGAGGGCTAGACTGGCCCCATAGATCACCAGACACTTCGACTCTCTTAAAATAAGAGGTAGTCTTGGAACTATGTTTAATACCAGTCAGAACGATAAGATGGTTGGAGTGTTATCAGGACCTGAGCGGCGTCGGCGTCGTACACCGCAGGAAAAAATTGCCATTATTCAGCAGACTATGGAGCCCGGTATGACCGTGTCTCATGTCGCGCGCCTGCATGGCATCAATGCAAACCAGATATTCAAATGGCGCAAGCAATATTAAGACGGTTCACTGACGGCTGTTGCATCGGGCGAGGAAGTGGTGCCGGCCTCCGAACTCGCTGCCGCCAATAAGCAAATTCGCGAACTCCAGCGCCTTCTGGGCAAAAAGACGATGGAAGCCGAGATACTCAAAGAGGCCGTGGAGTTCGGCCGGGCAAAAAAATGGATTGCGCATGCGCCCTCGTTGCCTGGGAACGACGAATAAGCGACGTTTGCAGAAGTCTTGGCGTGTCGCGTGCGCAGTTGAGCATTCGGGTTCACCGGCCATCTGACTGACAGGATCGCAGACGGCAGCCCCGTTCTGACGATACCACCGTATTGTCCCGGATAAACATGGCGGTGGCTGACCTGCCGACGTATGGTTATCGCCGTGTGTGGGCGCTGCTGCGACGGGAGTCGGAGCGGGACGGCCTGCCTGTGGTTAATGCAAAGCGGGTGTATCGCATTATGAGAACGCATAATCTGCTTCGGCACTGTTGCAAAGTTAGCGATGAGGCAGCCTTTTGTCTTATTCAAAGGCCTTACATTTCAAAAACTCTGCTTACCAGGCGCATTTCGCCCAGGGGATCACCATAATAAAATGCTG
>NZ_JBMKIA010000054.1:0-13503 GCF_049238215.1 Enterobacter cloacae complex sp. IR5441 | reverse complement strand
TGATTGCCTGAGTCAGTCCGGAAGGACGTTCACTTTTCAGCAATGAACGGACCAGCACTGAAACCTGTACTTTGCCCAGCTTCAGGGAGCCAGCGGTCCGGATCATTTCGTCCCACTGAGGGGTTCTAGGGATTTTCCGTCCAAAAACGACAAAGTGCTCTGGAGGCCCCGCCGTCTGTGGCCTCCAGAGGGGTATTACTTTTTTCGAGATCCCTATTTGGGCTCTGTTTGAGTAAGATTTAGTCTTTTTGGGCTAAATCCATGGCATTCGAAGAACGTGTCCAAATCTTGTCCGAGGCAGAACAAGATGAGTTATATGGACCCCCCGCTTTCACCTCCGCCGACCAACGCTTCTTTTTCTCGCTGAACGATAAGGAACTGGCGATCGCTAAAAGCCTCCGTCATCGGGGCCAGCGTTACATGCTGGTGGTACTGCTGGGCTATTTCAAAGCCAAGCCGGTGGTGCTGAATCCCGGCTTTCATCAGATCAAGCAGGACCTCAAATACGTTTATCAAACCGTTCTACCAGGCCCAGGCTGTAGACCCTTTAATCTCACGCCAAAAGAGAACGAACGGATTTACCAACGTGTTTTCCAGCTCTGCAACTACCAGCGCTGAAATGTCAAAGACCATGGAGCGGCGTTGAGAGATTACTTATCCCAGCAAGCCAGAGCCTGGACAGCGCCTAGGCACCTCTTCGATGCGGCCAATGAATATTGTTCGGGGCAGAAGATCGCAATCCCTGCCTACAGCACGCTGCAAAAGATCATCAGTCAGGTGGTGGGAGACGAACAGGAACACATGGCCGCGCACCTTGAGCGTGCAATGTCACGCGGTCTTAAGCAAGCACTGGCGGAGCTCGTGAACGGCACAGGTCCACTGCCGTTCCGACAGTTGCGACAATCGGCTCGTAACTTCACCGGAACCGAGTTGGAGAAAGAACTGATTGTCTATCGCCATATCCAGCATTGGATGCCGGAAGTGGATCTGCTGTTGAGCACGCTATCACTGTCGCAGAAAAATCTGCAACACCTGGCAGAGAAAGTCGACTACTACGGTGCCAAACTGAAACGTCAAACCGTAGGCAGCCAATGGCTGTATTTATTGTGCTATCTTCAAACGCGATGGCAGCAAGCGCTGGAACGTATTGCCGATGGCTTTGTGCATCATGTCAGACAGACCAAACAGAAGGCAAAGGATTATGCGCAGGAAGCGGTGTTTAAGGATTGGCAAAAAGCAGCTAAAAATGTCAGCAAGGCAGCTGAAGTACTGCACCTGTTCATTGATGACAGCATTGATCTGCAACTACCGTTTGCAACAGTAAGACAGCAAGCACTGAGCCTGCTGACCAAAAGGGATCTGGAATCTGTATGTCTCTTCCTGAACGAGCAGCGACGATCGGTCGATGAAGCCATGTGGCAGTACTGCGACGAGAAAGAAAGTCTGCGGAAAGGTTTGCTGCGAGAGTTGTTCCTATGTCTGCGCTTCGAAGGCTGCGACGGCACCCAGCACTTAGCGGCCGCCTTGGCGAAAACACAAAACGAACTCAACGGCCAGGACGCTCAGTTGCAAACTGCCGACACCAGACTCCTTTCCAAAAAATCACGTGAATTCCTGCTGGATGGTGAAGGGAATATCCTGATCGATCGTTATGAGTGGTTCCTCTATCAACAGATTCCTGATCGCCTGAATGGCCAGCTGACGCTGCCTGATATCACTAAATACCGGGCACTCGACGCCGACCTGATCGACGGGGAACATTGGCGAAAAAACAAATATACGCTGCTTCAACAGAGCCATTTTACAAAATTAGCGGAGGAGCCTGAAAAGCTGATCAAACAGATGGCCATGGAATTGGATACCCGTTTGTACGAAGTCGGCGAATATCTTGAACAGGAAGACAACCGGAATATCATCTTGCGTAATCCGCAGGGTAAACGCTTCTGGCGCCTGCCTTCGGCCAGCAAACATCATCTGGTCAACAATCCCTTCTTCCAGCAAATTCCCACAACGGGGATTGCGGATGTACTGCGCATGGTTGATCGTGACACCGGTTTCATTGACTGCTTCGCTCATGTGCTGGGTTCCCAATCCAGAAGCCGTTCCCATGAATATGACCTGTTGGCAATTCTGGTCGGCAATGCAACCAATCAAGGCATTTACGGCATGGCACAGATCTCTGATCGTACCTATGATCAGCTCAGCACTATCCAGGCGAACTATCTTCGCCTGGAAACATTGAATGCTGCTAACGACAACATCAATAACGCGACAGCCAAGCTACCCATCTTCCGGTACTACAACATCCAGGAAGATGTGATCCACGCCAGTGCCGATGGTCAAAAGTTCGAAGCCCGGCGCGAGACCTTCAAAACCCGTTATTCGTCGAAGTACTTTGGCACTCAAAAAGGTGTTTCTGCCATGACCTTGATCGCCAATCACGCTGCGATCAACGCCAGAGTGATCGGCGCCAACGAACATGAATCGCACTACATCTTTGATTTGTTGATGAGCAATACGTCAGACATCATTCCGGATGTGCTCTCAACCGATACCCATGGGGTGAACCATGTGAACTTCGCGTTACTGGATCTGTTCGGATACCAGTTTGCCCCACGCTATGCCCAGGTTGGCAAAGTGATCAATGACATGTTTGATGTCAAGGAAGACAAAGAACACCGAATTCAGCTGTGCTTAAAAAAGCCAATCAATACCCATCGTATTGCGCAGCACTGGGATACCATCCAACGGATTGCAGTATCACTTAAGCAGCGGAAAACAACGCAAGCCACCTTGGTGAGAAAGCTCTCGGAGTACAAGCGCAATCACCCGCTGCTGGAAGCCCTGACGGAATACAATCGCCTGGTGAAAGCGAATTATCTACTGTGCTACATCGATGATGCCAGTTTAAGAAACTATGTTCAGCGCGCGCTGAACCGGGGAGAGGCCTATCACCAACTGCGTCGGGCCGTGAGCAGCGTCAATGGGGATCAGTTCCGGGGCAGTTCAGACGAAGAAATCCAGCTATGGAATGAGTGCGCTCGCCTGGTCACCAATGCCATCGTTTACTTCAACTCCAGGATACTCAGCCAGCTGTTGACCAGCTTCGAATACCAAGGAGATACCAAGAGAATAGATATCGTCAAACAGGCATCCCCTGTGGCCTGGCACAACATTAACCTCAAGGGGACTTACCACTTCGAATTGAGCGAAAAATTGCCAGATCTGGAGGAGCTTATGCGCTCAATCGAGGGATATTTACCCGTCAGCGAAAAGTAATACCCCTCTGGAGGCCACGGACGGCGCGGCCTCCAGAGCACTTTGTCGTTTTTGGACGGAAAATCCCTAGAACCCCATTATCTAAAAATACTTAATTGTCTTTTAACGTCGCTAAATTTTAAATAAATAAGTGAAGAGTGTTAGTGGAGCCACTGATTTAAAGTTGGCAGAGTAAAACTTGAAGTGCGACATAAACCACCTAATTAATTTAAAGGGTTTATGGAGTATATAAAATTGTCATACCATCATCTTAACTTTGAAGATCGTACTGCATTAATGCTTGAGTCAAGAAAAGAAGGCTTTTCAGCCAGAAAATTTGCTGAACTCATTAAAAGACATCCTAGTACGATCTATCGTGAGCTTAAAAGAAATAGCATCAATGACGTTTATCAAGCTCGATATGCTTCTGATAACACCTTCGCTAGACGTAGACGTGGTCACAGAAAACTCAAAATCGATTCAATCCTCTGGAAATTTATTGTTGAAGCGATCCGTTGTTTATGGTCTCCTCAGCAAATAGCAAAGCGTTTAAAGACATTTCCTGATTTGGATCAAACAATGAATGTAAGCCATACAACGATTTATTCAACGATACGAGCATTACCAAAGGGTGAGTTGAAAAAAGACTTATTATCCTGTCTACGTCATGAAAATAAAAAGCGAAAAGCTAACGGTGAACCTAAAAAAGATTCTATATTACAGGATATTAAAACTATTCATGAGCGCCCAGCCGAAGTTCAAGAAAGAAAAATACCGGGTCATTGGGAAGCTGATTTAATTAAAGGTAAAGACAATAAAAGTTCGATAGCAACACTTATTGAACGAAATACACGGCTCTGTATCTTGGCAACATTACCTGATGCAAAGGCAGAATCAGTGCGCAAGGCTTTAACTGAAGCTCTGAAATATTTACCTGCAGAACTGCGTAAAACGTTGACCTATGACCGTGGACGTGAGATGTCAGAACATAAAATACTCGAAGAAGATTTAGGCATAGATGTATATTTCTGTGACCCACATTCACCCTGGCAAAAAGGCACATGCGAAAATATGAATGGTTTAATTAGGCAATATTTACCTAAGGAAGGTGCGAACAAGTCCCTGATATGAGATCATGTTTGTCATCTGGAGCCATGGAACAGGGTTCATCATGAGTCATCAACTTACCTTCGCCGACAGTGAATTCAGCAGTAAGCGCCGTCAGACCAGAAAAGAGATTTTCTTGTCCCGCATGGAGCAGATTCTGCCATGGCAAAACATGGTGGAAGTCATCGAGCCGTTTTACCCCAAGGCTGGTAATGGCCGGCGACCTTATCCGCTGGAAACCATGCTACGCATTCACTGCATGCAGCATTGGTACAACCTGAGCGATGGCGCGATGGAAGATGCTCTGTACGAAATCGCCTCCATGCGTCTGTTTGCCCGGTTATCCCTGGATAGCGCCTTGCCTGACCGCACCACCATCATGAATTTCCGCCACCTGCTGGAGCAGCATCAACTGGCCCGCCAATTGTTCAAGACCATCAATCGCTGGCTGGCCGAAGCAGGCGTCATGATGACTCAAG
Organism: Enterobacter cloacae complex sp. IR5441; assembly: GCF_049238215.1. Taxonomy (NCBI): domain Bacteria; kingdom Pseudomonadati; phylum Pseudomonadota; class Gammaproteobacteria; order Enterobacterales; family Enterobacteriaceae; genus Enterobacter; species Enterobacter cloacae complex sp. IR5441. The sequence continues at coordinate 8,659 of NZ_JBMKIA010000054.1, read as the reverse complement.
GCACCTTGGTCGATGCCACCATCATTGAGGCACCCAGCTCGACCAAGAACAAAGAGCAGCAACGCGATCCGGAGATGCATCAGACCAAGAAAGGCAATCAATGGCACTTTGGCATGAAGGCCCACATTGGTGTCGATGCCAAGAGTGGCCTGACCCACAGCCTAGTCACCACCGCGGCCAACGAGCATGACCTCAATCAGCTGGGTAATCTGCTGCATGGAGAGGAGCAATTTGTCTCAGCCGATGCCGGCTACCAAGGGGCGCCACAGCGCGAGGAGCTGGCCGAGGTGGATGTGGACTGGCTGATCGCCGAGCGCCCCGGCAAGGTAAGAACCTTGAAACAGCATCCACGCAAGAACAAAACGGCCATCAACATCGAATACATGAAAGCCAGCATCCGGGCCAAGGTGGAGCACCCATTTCGCATCATCAAGCGACAGTTCGGCTTCGTGAAAGCCAGATACAAGGGGTTGCTGAAAAACGATAACCAACTGGCGATGTTATTCACGCTGGCCAACCTGTTTCGGGCGGACCAAATGATACGTCAGTGGGAGAGATCTCACTAAAAACTGGGGATAACGCCTTAAATGGCGAAGAAACGGTCTAAATAGGCTGATTCAAGGCATTTACGAGAGAAAAAATCGGCTCAAACATGAAGAAATGAAATGACTGAGTCAGCCGAGAAGAATTTCCCCGCTTATTCGCACCTTCCCTAAAGGGATTGATTTAAATCAGGCAGATCAGCATTATTTAAATCAAGTTGCCATGTCACTGAATACTCGTCCTAGAAAGGCGTTAGATTGGCTTACACCATTAGAGAAATTTGCTCAGCTTGTTGATTATCATATGGCTTTTGAAACTGTCGCACCTCATGTTTGAATTCGCCCCATATTTTTGCTACAGTGAACCAAATTAAGATCATCTATTTACTAGGCCTCGCATTTGCGGGGTTTTTAATGCTGAATAAAAGGAAAACTTGATGGAATTGCCCAATATTATGCACCCGGTCGCGAAGCTGAGCACCGCATTAGCCGCTGCATTGATGCTGAGCGGGTGCATGCCCGGTGAAATCCGCCCGACGATTGGCCAGCAAATGGAAACTGGCGACCAACGGTTTGGCGATCTGGTTTTCCGCCAGCTCGCACCGAATGTCTGGCAGCACACTTCCTATCTCGACATGCCGGGTTTCGGGGCAGTCGCTTCCAACGGTTTGATCGTCAGGGATGGCGGCCGCGTGCTGGTGGTCGATACCGCCTGGACCGATGACCAGACCGCCCAGATCCTCAACTGGATCAAGCAGGAGATCAACCTGCCGGTCGCGCTGGCGGTGGTGACTCACGCGCATCAGGACAAGATGGGCGGTATGGACGCGCTGCATGCGGCGGGGATTGCGACTTATGCCAATGCGTTGTCGAACCAGCTTGCCCCGCAAGAGGGGATGGTTGCGGCGCAACACAGCCTGACTTTCGCCGCCAATGGCTGGGTCGAACCAGCAACCGCGCCCAACTTTGGCCCGCTCAAGGTATTTTACCCCGGCCCCGGCCACACCAGTGACAATATCACCGTTGGGATCGACGGCACCGACATCGCTTTTGGTGGCTGCCTGATCAAGGACAGCAAGGCCAAGTCGCTCGGCAATCTCGGTGATGCCGACACTGAGCACTACGCCGCGTCAGCGCGCGCGTTTGGTGCGGCGTTCCCCAAGGCCAGCATGATCGTGATGAGCCATTCCGCCCCCGATAGCCGCGCCGCAATCACTCATACGGCCCGCATGGCCGACAAGCTGCGCTGAGCCATGGCTGACCACGTCACCCCCAATCTGCCATCGCGCGATTTCGATGTGACAGAGGCGTTTTATGCGAAGCTGGGCTTTGCGACGAGTTGGAAGGATCGCGGCTGGATGATCCTGCAGCGCGGCGGTTTGCAGCTCGAATTCTTCCCCTATCCTGACCTCGACCCAGCTACGAGCTCGTTCGGCTGTTGCCTGCGGTTGGATGATCTCGATGCCATGGTGGCATTGGTGAACGCGGCGGGAGCCGAGGAAAAAAGCACCGGCTGGCCGCGCTTCAAAGCTCCGCAACTGGAGGCGAGCGGCCTGAGGATCGGCTACCTGATCGATCCCGACTGCACGCTGGTGCGGCTGATCCAGAACCCCGACTGACCGCATGCCCGCGAAAATCAAGATTTGCGGGATCAGCACACCCGAGGCGCTCGATGCGACCATCGCGGCGCGGGCGGACTATGCCGGGTTGGTGTTCTATCCAGCGTCGCCCCGTGCGGTTACGTCGAATGTCGCGGGCGCTTTGACATCGCGCGCAGCTGGCCAGATCGCCATGGTCGGTTTGTTCGTCGATGCGGATGATGCTGTCATCGCCGACGCACTGGTGGCAGCCAAGCTGAACGCGCTGCAGCTGCACGGTTCGGAATCGCCCGAACGCGTGGCCCAGTTGCGCGCGCGGTTTGGCAAGCCGGTGTGGAAGGCGCTGCCCGTCGCCAGCGCCAGCGATGTCGCACGCGCCGCAGCCTATGCCGGGGCGGCGGACTTGATCTTGTTCGACGCCAAGACCCCCAAAGGCGCGCTGCCCGGCGGCATGGGGTTGGCGTTCGACTGGTCGCTGCTGGCCGGATATCGCGGTGCCTTGCCGTGGGGGCTGGCAGGCGGGCTAAATCCGACGAATGTTGCCGAGGCGATTGCGCGCACCGGAGCGCCGCTGGTCGATACCTCCAGCGGCGTCGAAAGCGCGCCGGGCGTCAAGGATACCGACAAGATTACCAATTTCGCCTTTGCGGTGCGCTTGGCCTAAATCGCGTCGATCAATAGGCGTCGTTCAGCGCAAAGATCGGCTTGCGGGTGCGCCACTGCCCTCGGGTGAAGTCGGGAAAATCTAACGTGCGATTGCCCTCAGCAATCGATTGTTCCGACAGAGGCGTGATCGCGCTCCAGGCCAGCGCGTCGTAAATGTCGATTGGCATCGGGGCCTTGGCCTTCAGCGCCTCGACAAAAGCGTGGATCACGAACCAGTCCATCCCGCCATGCCCGGCCCCTGCCGCCAGATCGGCGTAGCGTTTCCATAGCGGGTGATCGTATTTCGCAAACCAGCCCTCGGCAGGCTCCCAGCGGTGCGGCTGTGGGCTCTTGCCCTCCAGATAGATCGACTTGTTGACGTCCATCCACAGCCCCTCGGTGCCTTGCACCCGAAAGCCGAGAGAATAGGGGCGCGGCAGCGAGGTGTCGTGGCACAGCATGATCGTTTCACCATTAGTGCAGCCGATCATGGTGTTGACCACATCACCCAGTGCGAATTTCACCTCGGCGTTGGGATGATCGGCAGAGCCGTTCTTGACGACATAATCATGCAGCCCGCGCGCCTTACAGCCGAAGCCGCCAGCGCCCGCTTCGCCCGGCAACGCGACCTTCAGGGTGCGGGTCTGCGGCGGGTAGCACACGCCGGCATCGGCGCAGCCCTGGTACTTCACGGTCAGGGTGGTCGCGCTCGCGCCGGCCGCGGGCGTGCCGGTGAGGGTGCCGAGCAATTCCTTGCGGTAGGTTTCGACGTCGCCGAAGAATTCGTCGCGGTAGGCCTTGCCCTTCGGCAGCGCCATGGTCGCGCCGGTGAAGGCGGCATCGGCCTTGACCGAGGTGCGGTGCCGGTACAGGTAATAGCCGTCGGCGATCCGCCAGCGCACCTCGATGCGGTCCGGCGCGGTGGCCTGCGCGGACAGGACGAAGACCTCGTCGACCGGCGGCAGTTCGAAGTCCTGGGCGACGGCCGAGGTCGCGGGCAGCGCAAGCAGCAGGGCGAGCCCGGCCAGCCAGCGGCGCAGGCGGATCGTGGATGCGGTCATTGGCTCAGTTTACCGGTCGGCTCTCGGCGGCCAGCCATTGCAGGTATTCGGGCAGGCCGGACGCGGCTTCGACCGCGAGCAGCTCCGGGAGTTCGTAGGGATGCAGTTGGCGCAGGCGTTCCTGCAGGGCGGGGTAGGCCTCGGCACTGGTCTTGACCAGCAGCAGGACCTCGGCCGCGGCCTCGACCTTGCGTTGCCAGCGATAGACCGAACGCAGGCCGGGCAGGAGGTTGACGCAGGCGGCCAGGCGCTCGGCCACCAGCGCGGTGGCGATGCGCTCGGCGCTGTCGGCGTCGGGACAGGTGCAGAAGCAGATCAGGGCGCTCACCGGCATAGGGTAGCGGCTGCCCCGATCCGGCGGGCCTGGCGGACATCCGCGTGCGGCCCTTGAAAGTCGGCGGGCCCGCCCCATCTCGGTGGCATGCCGGGTTCGCCCGGTTCTGTTGTCCGCGGTTTGGCACTCGCTTCGCGCGACTGCTAAAATCGCCGGGTTTTTCCACGTCAATCAACCATTTACCGAGGTTGCCATGTCCAATATCAAGCCGCTGCACGACCGCGTGGTCATCAAGCGCATGGAAGAAGAGAAGCTGTCCGCCGGCGGGATCGTGATCCCGGATTCGGCCACCGAGAAGCCGATCAAGGGCGAAGTCGTCGCCGTCGGCACCGGCAAGGTGCTGGACAACGGCCAGGTCCGCGCGCCGCAGGTCAAGGTCGGCGACAAGGTGCTGTTCGGCAAGTACAGCGGCACCGAAGTGAAGCTGGACGGCGTCGAGCTGCTGGTGGTGAAGGAAGACGACCTGTTCGCGATCCTCGGCTGATCGCGCGTCGCTCCCACACATTTCTCATCCGAATAATTTTTCGAGGTAATTCGCAATGGCTGCCAAGGACATTCGTTTCGGCGAAGACGCGCGCTCCAAGATGGTGCGCGGCGTCAACGTGCTCGCCAACGCCGTGAAGGCGACCCTCGGCCCGAAGGGCCGCAACGTCGTGCTGCAGAAGAGCTACGGCGCGCCGACCATCACCAAGGACGGCGTCTCCGTCGCCAAGGAAATCGAACTGGCTGACGCGTTCGAGAACATGGGCGCGCAGATGGTGAAGGAAGTCGCTTCCAAGACCTCCGACAACGCCGGCGACGGCACCACCACCGCCACCGTGCTGGCGCAGGCGTTCATCCGCGAGGGCATGAAGGCGGTCGCCGCCGGCATGAACCCGATGGACCTGAAGCGCGGCATCGACCAGGCGGTGAAGGCCGCGGTCGGCGAACTGAAGTCGCTGTCCAAGCCGTCGTCGACCAGCAAGGAAATCGCCCAGGTCGGCGCGATCTCCGCGAACTCGGATGCCAACATCGGCGACCTGATCGCGCAGGCGATGGACAAGGTCGGCAAGGAAGGCGTGATCACGGTCGAGGAAGGCAGCGGCCTGGACAACGAACTCGACGTGGTCGAGGGCATGCAGTTCGACCGCGGCTACCTGAGCCCGTACTTCGTCAACAACCAGCAGTCGATGTCGGCCGACCTGGATGATCCCTTCATCCTGCTGTACGACAAGAAGATCTCCAACGTGCGCGACCTGCTGCCCGTCCTCGAGGGCGTGGCCAAGGCCGGCAAGCCGCTGCTGATCGTGGCGGAGGAAGTCGAAGGCGAAGCGCTGGCGACCCTGGTGGTCAACACCATCCGCGGCATCGTCAAGGTCTGCGCGGTGAAGGCCCCGGGCTTCGGCGACCGTCGCAAGGCGATGCTGGAAGACATGGCGATCCTGACCGGCGGCGTGGTGATTTCCGAGGAAGTCGGCCTGTCGCTGGAGAAGGCCACCATCAAGGACCTCGGCCGCGCCAAGAAGATCCAGGTGTCGAAGGAAAACACCACCATCATCGATGGCGCCGGCGAAGGCGCGGGCATCGAGGCGCGCATCAAGCAGATCAAGGCGCAGATCGAGGAGACCTCCTCCGACTACGACCGCGAGAAGCTGCAGGAGCGCGTGGCCAAGCTGGCCGGCGGCGTTGCGGTGATCAAGGTCGGTGCCGCCACCGAAGTCGAGATGAAGGAAAAGAAGGCGCGCGTCGAAGACGCCCTGCACGCGACCCGTGCGGCCGTCGAGGAAGGCATCGTCCCGGGCGGCGGCGTCGCCCTGATCCGTGCCAAGGCGGCGATCGCCGGCATCAAGGGCGTGAACGAAGACCAGAACCACGGCATCCAGATCGCCCTGCGCGCGATGGAAGCCCCGCTGCGCGAGATCGTGACCAATGCCGGCGATGAGCCGTCGGTCATCCTCAACCGCGTGGTCGAAGGTTCGGGTGCGTTCGGCTACAACGCCGCCAACGGCGAGTTCGGCGACATGATCGAGTTCGGCATCCTGGACCCGACCAAGGTCACCCGCACCGCGCTGCAGAACGCCGCGTCGATCGCGGGCCTGATGATCACCACCGAAGCGATGGTGGCCGAGGCCCCGAAGAAGGACGAGCCGGCGATGCCGGCCGGCGGCGGCATGGGCGGCATGGGCGGCATGGATTTCTAAGCCCCGCGATCCATCAAGCAAGACCACAAAGCCCGGCCTCGTGCCGGGCTTTGTGCGTTCTGGCGTCCGAGGCGGGAGACTTCCTACCCGCCCCGCGGCAATGTCTGACGCGAAGATCAGAAAACGCCGATATGAACGCGTGCTCGCGGGCGCAACCCTGAGCAGCCGTCCCTGCAACGGAGCGCTGCGTGCCGCGCCTGACCGCACCCCGGCGGCAGGCCGAGGTGTGCGCGCCACTGCCGGCCGCCCACGCCGCTGCGCGTTACGCGCGCCACCTGCCCGAGCGCACGCTGCTGTACGCGCTAGTGCAGGCGCACTACCCGGACTTCATCGCGCGTCTTGAGGCCGAAGACCGCCCGCTGCCCGAGTATGTGCGCGAGGAGTTCGAGACCTACCTGCGCTGCGGCGTGCTCGAGCACGGCTTCCTGCGCGTGGTCTGCGAGCACTGTCGTGCCGAGAGGCTGGTGGCGTATTCCTGCAAGAAGCGCGGGCTGTGCCCGAGCTGCGGCGCACGGCGCATGGCCGAGTCGGCGCGGCATCTGGTGGACGAGGTGTTCGGCCCGCGGCCGGTGCGGCAATGGGTGCTGAGTTTCCCGTACCCGTTGCGCTTCCTGTTCGCCAGCAAGCCTGAGGCGATCGGCCCGGTGCTGGGCATCGTGCATCGTGTGATCGCCGGTTGGCTTGCCGATCAGGCCGGCGTGCCGCGGGATACGGCGCAATGCGGCGTGGTGACCCTGATCCAGCGCTTCGGCAGCGCGCTGAATCTCAACATCCACTTCCACATGCTGTGGCTCGACGGCGTGTACGAGGACACCACCGAGCGTCCGCAGCGCAAGCCGCGCCTGCACCGCACCCGTGCGCCCACATCGGCGCAACTGACGGAACTGGCCAACACCATCGCGCATCGCGTGTGCCGGCACCTGTCGCGCCGCGGCTGGCTCGAAGGCGAAGACGAATCCGTGTTCCTGTCCGACAGCGCGGGTAGCGACGACGGCATGGATGGGCTGCGGATGAGTTCGATGACCTACCGCATCGCCACCGGTCGCGACGCTGGCCGCAAGGTCGTCACGCTGCAAACGCTGCCTGGCGACGCCGGTCCGCTGGAGGGCGACGCCGGCAAGGTCGGCGGCTTCTCGCTGCATGCCGGCGTGGCCGCGGAAGCACACGAAAGCCACAAGCTCGAAAAGCTGTGCCGCTACATCACGCGCCCGGCGATCAGCGAGCAGCGGCTATCGATCTCGCCACAGGGCAGGGTGCGTTACCAGCTCAAGACGCCGTGGCGCAATGGCACCACGCATGTCGAATGGGATGCGGTGGACTTCATCGCCAAGCTGGCGGCACTGGTCCCGCCGCCACGCGCGCATCTCACCCGCTTCCACGGCGTATTCGCCCCGAATGCAAACCTGCGCGCGCAGCTGACGCCCTCGGGGCGCGGCAGGCGGCCTGCGGGCGATGCGGCGCCAGTGGACGTCAGCGCCCACGACGAGCCGCGCAGCCCCGAGCAGAAGCGCCGTGCGATGAGCTGGGCGCAACGGCTCAAGCGGGTCTTTTCCATCGACATCACCACCTGCGCCCACTGCGGCGGCGCGGTGCGGATCGTCGCCAGCATCGAAGACCCCAAGGCCATTCGCGCCATCCTCGCCCACTTCGAGAAACACGGCGCGCTGGAGCAAGCGCACTACCGGCCCGCAGCGCGCGCCCCGCCGCCCGCCGCGTGATGAGGCGCCGGCCACACAGCCGGCAGCCAAGCCAGAGTCCGATCCGATGCGGCCACGACCCCGCAGGGCTGCGCTCGGCCCTGTGCCGGGATTCGGTGAGAAATGGCTACGCACTGAGCCGCTGCGTGGCCCCGCGATGTCGAAAACCCACGCATGAACCCCCGATCTGTGCCCGATCTGTGCCCAAAGCGGCGCTTGCGCGGCCGCTTCCTACCCGCCAGACTCGCCAAAAAGGGCGGTTGAACTTCCTATACCCATATCCCACTTTAGGTTTGGCAGCACCTTTTCAATCAGGTGGTTGTTTACACCAATCCAGCTATTGGCCAATTGAATATTGGTTTCGTCTACTTTTTTTGATTTTTTAAACAGCTTGGTAAAACCGAGTGCCAAAACAGGGGGACCATGTAAAAACGTGCTTCCTGTAATGACTGAACCAACTGTGAGTCCTTTACTGACTTTTTGCGGCACTGTTGCAAAGTTAGCGATGAGGCAGCCTTTTGTCTTATTCAAAGGCCTTACATTTCAAAAACTCTGCTTACCAGGCGCATTTCGCCCAGGGGATCACCATAATAAAATGCTGA
>NZ_JBMKIA010000053.1:0-14733 GCF_049238215.1 Enterobacter cloacae complex sp. IR5441 | reverse complement strand
CCACCAGCGGCGATGGCCATTCAGTCGCTGCGCCAGGGCGGTGACCTTCGCCGTATCGATGCAATCAAAGCCCTGCAAAAACTCAACCTGATTGATGCCGACGCGGATCCCGATGTGGTACTGAGCGAGTTGCTTGCTGAGTCAGCATCTTTAACTGAACCGCCACCTGGCGAGGTGTGATATGGCTCGCTCGGTAAACGACAGGTTGCAGGATGAGACAATAGCTCATGGGCTTTACGTGACGCGCTACGGTACGGGCGTTGCCCGACGAATGGTGACGCTGCTTAACAGGATGGATGCTGAACTGGCTGCCCGACTGCTTGTACTGCTGGAGGGTAAGCGCGCTGACACCTACAGCGCGCGTCGCCTTGCATCGCTACTGGCTGGTGTGCGGGAGCTAAACCAGCAGGCCTACGAACCGGTCAATGCTACTCTGATGCGCGAACTGATGCGTTACGCTGATTATGAGACCGGGTATCAGTTTGACCTGTTCAGCAGCCTCATTCCAGGACAGGTGCTTAAGCGTGTCCCGCTGCAAAGCATTGTCCCGGAACAGGTCTATGCTGCTGCGGTGGCGCAACCTTTTCAGGGGAGATTGCTGAAAGAGTGGGGCAAGAAACTCGAATCGGATCGGCTGGAAAAAATTACCAGTGCCGTGCGCACCGGATTTCTTCAGGGTGAAACCGTCGAGCAGATTGTGAAGCGGGTCGCCGGCACGCCGCAACTCCACCGCCAGGACGGGGTTATAAATGTTTCACGTCGTGACCTTGCAGTAGTAACCCGCACGGCGGTGAACCATGTGGCCGCTACAGCGCGCCAGGAATTTGCACTGGCCAACAGCGATATCGTAAAGGCCAAGCAGTGGTCTTCGACGCTGGACACCCATACCAGCCAGTGGTGCATCATCCGAGATCGCAAACTCTATTCGCTCGATGGTAAGCCGCTGGGCCATGCAATCCCATATCTGCGCGGGCCCGGCAAAATTCATTTCTGCTGTCGCTCATGCGAAATTCTGATCACTAAATCGTGGGAGGAATTGCAGATAGCCTCTGGCGAACTGAGCAGCGCCACACGCGCTTCGATGGATGGACAGGTGCCATCGCATACCAGCTATGCCGAATGGCTCGTCAGGCAACCGTACGCACGGCAGGAGCAGGTGCTGGGCGTTACTCGCGCGCGGATGCTGCGTGACGGCAAAATCACCGTGCCTGAGATGTTCAATGATGCCGGGGAGTTTCTGACCCTGGACGAACTGCGCCGCGTGGATGCGTCGGCATTTGAGGGATAGGGTATGCGTAATGATGATTTTCACTGCGTGGGCGATGGCCGTGGCAGACGAAGGGTGTTTGTAAATGGCAATGAGGTAAAGAGCTGCGTTTGGGCGGACGTTAAGCGAGGTGTCGCATGCATTCATCCACACCCGCTACGGATCCATAAACGAAAGCGGAGTGAGGTTTACTCCCGCAAGCTACGCGGCGAAATTACAATCGAATTTATCTAACAGGCTGCCTCAGGGCAGCTTTTTTTATGCCTGCCGCTGAGCGGATGCGACGCGGTGCCCGGGTCGGATGACCCTTTACGTATGGCCGGAAGGCTGGAGCAAAAACAATGAAACTGAAACTTGATGCTAACGGAAATGTGGTCGTTGAAAACGGTATGCCTGTGTACATCCATGATGATGGCAAAGAAATCCCGTTCGACGCAGCCGCAGCGATGACCAAAATCACCTCCCTGAACGGTGAAGCTAAAACTCACCGTGAAGCGAAGGAAGCGGCGGAAGCCAGTCTCGCGAAATTCTCTGGCATCACCGATCCGACCAAGGCGCTCGAAGCCCTGGAGATGATGACCAAAATCGACCAGAAAAAACTGATCGACGCTGGCGCTGTTGACCAGGTTAAGGCTGAGATTACCAAGGTATTCCAGCATCAGCTGGATGAAGCGAACGGCAAGACCAAACAGCTCGAAAGCCAGCTCTACAACGAGATGATCGGCGGCCGCTTCGGTGGCTCCAAATTCATCTCGGAGAAGATGGCGATCCCCAGTGAGTTCGTGCGTTCGTACTTCGGGCAGAACTTCAAAATCGAAGACGGCAAGGTTGTGGCCTACGACGGCCAGGGCAATAAGGTGTTCTCCCGCACCAAGCCCGGCGAGCTGGCCAGCTTCGATGAAGCGCTGGAATCTCTGGTCGAGTCGCACCCGCAGAAAGACTACATCCTCAAATCGTCCGGCAACAGCGGCGGTGGTTCTCACCAGTCGCAGCATCAGGCCGGGCAGAAAACCATGAAACGCGCTGCTTTTGACGCCCTGCCACCAGCTGAACAACAGGCTGCGATTGGCGGCGGCACGAGCATCGTTGATTAATCGAAAGGAAAAATAAATGTCCAACACTTTGACTGGCCTGATCCCGACCATCTACACGGCACTGAACCGCGTATCCCGTGAGCAGGTGGGCTTTATCCCGGCGGTGGCCCGTAACGCTAAAGCCGATGCCGCGGCCAAAAACCAAACCGTGACCGCACCGGTAGCACCAAAAACCACTACCGTTGATATCACTCCGGCGGCAACCGCGCCAAACGACGGTGATCAGAACATTGGTACCGTGGACGTGAAAATCACCAAATCCAAAATGGCCCCGGTCAAATGGAATGGTGAAGAGCAGCTTTCCATCGGACCATCAGGCACTTATGACATTGTCCTGGCTGACCAGTTTTCTCAGGCGTTCCGCGCACTGAGCAACGAAATGGATGCTGACCTGGCATCGCTGGCTTATAAGTCTTCCCGCGCTGTTGGTGCTCCAAAAGATACACCGTTCAGTGTCAAAGACGACCTGTCTGATGCGGCGAACGCTCGGCAGGTGCTGACTGATAACGGCGCACCAACCACTGACCTGCGCATGGTACTGGGCGGCGAAGCGATGGCGTCAATCCGTGGTAAACAGTCCGTACTGTTCAAAGCGAACGAAGCCGGTACCGATCAGCTGCTGCGTGAAGGCATCATTGGTCGTGTGATGGGCTTTAACCTGCACGAATCCGCCAACATCAAGCGCACCGCGAAAAGCACGGCGGCGGGCTATAAGGTCAATGGCGAGAAGAAAGAGGGCGACATCATTATTGCTATCTCTGCTGGCACTGGCGGTATTGCTGCCGGGACCGCAGTGAAGTTCGATGGCGATGACAACCAGTACATGGTTGTAGCGGCAACCTCTTCAACTATCACCATCGGCGCACCTGGCCTGCGTCAGGATCTGGCAGATCAGGCAACTGTCACTGTGCTGAGCGAGTTCGTGCCAAACGTTGCCTTTGACCGTAACGCATTCCTGCTGGCTTGCCGTACCCCGGCCATGCCAAAAGGCGGCGATACCGCTGACGACGTGATGAACGTAACCGATCCGGTATCTGGTATTACCTTCCAGATCGCGCTGTACCGCCAGTACCGTCAGGTGCGTTACGAGGTTGGTGTGGCGTGGGGTGTGGCCTCCGTTCAGCCTGAACATTCCACCATCATCATGGGTTAACCCAGGGGGCTTAGGCCCCTTTGTTTTTCAGGAGGCCCAATGGCCGGATTAACCAGAGAACAGCGCGCTCAGCGTGACGCGGAAAAGCTTGCAGCTCAGCAGGCTGCTGATAATAACCCTGCCCAGCAGGAACAGCAGCAGGAACAGCAGCAGGAACAGCAGCAGGAACAGCAGCAGGAACAGCCAGGTATTGAGCTGGTGGTCATGGTACGTGATATCCCAGAGTTCCCCGGCGGTCCGCTGCGCGCTGATGTTCACCCTGCTGAAGTGGATAACTGGCTGGCGCTGGACTGGCGTCTGGAGGAATAACCATGCTGGTTGCCGATCCCCATTCGCCGGACTTTAACAGCTACGCCAGCGTGTCCGACCTGCGGGTCTTTGCCGCCGCGCGCGGATACACCATTCCTGCCGAAGATGGCGAGTGTAGCCAGATGCTGATGCAGTCGATGGACTTTCTGGAAGGAAGGTCCTGGCGTGGTCAGCGCTCCAGCGCATCTCAGCCTCTATCCTGGCCGCGCTCCGGCGTACGCTTCGATGGTGTGGACCTGCCGAATGATGCTATTCCACAGCGCCTGATTGATGCCCAATGCCGCCTGGCTATCGAGTCGCAGGAGATTGACCTCACGCCGTCGGTCTCCGGTGGCGGCGCGGTCATAGCTGAGAGCGTACAGGGGGCCGTCTCTGTGCAGTACGAGCCGGGAACGAATAAGGCCACTCCATCATTCCCCTGGTTCTATTCCTCGCTGCGCGGGCTTGTGGTGGGCGGCAACCAGGTCCGGATCGAAAGGGGGTAGCATGGCAATCGACTATCGCCGCATGCGCGCTACGGCAACGCGGCTCCTGACGGAGAACGGCAAAGCCTACCAACTGACTCGCGGCGGAACCACCACACGCGATCAGTACGGGAAGGAGGTTATCACCGAGCCTATTACTGCGACCGTTACCGGCGTTATCACCGAATACTCCACGCGTGAAATCGACGGTTCACTGATTGCTACGGGCGATAAGAAACTAGCGGCCACGTTTGAAACGGAAGTGCGCATTGGCGACCTCATTGATATCGACGGCAAAAAGTGGCGCGTGGTTCAGCCGAATCCGGTTAAGCCCGCAGATGTGCTGATCTCTTACAACATCCAGCTGAGGACCTGATTATGACCAGTTCTGCAAATCAGCCGTTCCTGGCTGCCATTCAGTTGTTCGTAGATGGTTCAAAGCAGGAGATTGAGGAGGCGGTCCGCCGGACGGGTATCAAAATCCTCGGGCGGTTGGTGGACATGTCACCTGTCGGGCAGCCAGAAATCTGGCAGGTAAACCAGACGGCATCAGCCTATAACACCGCGGTGCGAGAGCATAACGCGGCGCTACGTGATGATCCGGCCAACCTTACAAAAGCAGGGCGGCTCAGGCGAGGCCTGCGTGTCAACGATTCGATGGACATCAAAAAGCCAGAGGGTTATGTCGGGGGGCGATTCAAAAATAACTGGTATGTGGGTCTCGACAGCCAGCCTACAGAGACGAACGATACCCCAGATGCTTCCGGGCAGGGTTCCAACTCCCGCGGGCTGGCGGTGCTCGAAGTGTTCCGGGTGGGGCAGGTGAACTCGATTTACTTTACCAATAACCTGCCATATGCCCAGGCGCTGGAGAATGGTCATTCGAATCAGGCGCCCGGCGGCATGGTCGGACTGACCGCATTGGATGCTGCGCAATATTTCCGAGAGGCAATGAGCGAGGTACGCAATGGTCGGTGATCAGTCCATGCGAATTGCTGAATTGCTGGAGAGCCGGGTGGCGATTATCGCTGAGTCGCTAGGATTGCCGATCGCCTGGCCTAACATCGCTTTTACCCCGCCTGATGATGCCCCTTACGGGCGCGTTTATGTCTTACCTGCGCAAACCGTGGGGCAGGACCTGGAAGGTCAGTTGCGTACATACCAGGGCATTCTCCAGCTCAATATCATTGCACCAGCAGGTAGCGGCGTGACTCTGGCCAGAGGGCTGACAAAGTCGGTCGCAGATGCTTTTCCCGAAGGGCTGCCGCTGGTGGACGGTAATCTGACGGTTTACATCAACGGGCAGCCGCAGGTGAGACAACCCATCCAGGACCGGCCAACCTCGGCGCCCAACGGGTCCAGTGGCTCCATAACCTACACCATTCCCGTCAGCATGCAGTACCGCGCTGACTACTGACCTGCCAGATGGCGGGTTTTTTATTAGCTAAATTCAGGAGAGTGCTATGGCATTCGCAATCCCTAACGGCTCGCGTGTGAACGTGGCCAAGGCCTATCAAGCCCCAATCACCTTTACCGCAGCCTCTAACGCGACGGAATGCGAACTGACCGTTGCATCGGCTTCCGGCATTCTGGCCGGTGACGTAGTTCAGGTGAGTTCCGGCTGGTTAAAGCTCGATAACATGGTGCTGCGCGTAAAATCGGTGACCAGTAATAAAATCGTGCTGGAAGCATTCGACACTACCGATACCACCAAATTCCCGGCAGGCACTGGCGCGGGCACGCTGCGTAAAATCGACTCATGGATCACCATGCCTCAGGTGATGACATTATCAACTGAAGGTGGTGATCAGCAGACCATCAGCGTGCAGTTCCTGGAAGATGACAAAGCGCGCACCATCCCAACGTTTAAAAACGCGGTGGTTCAGGTTTACACCTTTGCGCATGACCCTCAACTGGCGATCTACAAACGCCTCATTGACCTGGATGACTCCAGCGACACAACTGCGGTCTGGTTCCATAACCCACGCGGCAAAGCCGATCGTTTCTACTCAGCCAAAGTATCGTTCCAGCGCGTACCGCGCACGGAAATCAACGCCGTGGAAAGTAACGAGGCGCGCATGAACTTCGAATCGGACATGCAGATTTACCCGATCGCCGATTCATCCGTGACGCCGCTGGCGTTCCTGACCGACCTGCCGGCCACCAAATCGGTTGCCACAGGTACAGCGCTGGATCTGGCGGTGGTAATGAAGGGCGGCTCAGCACCTTACACCTACGTTTGGAAGAAAGGCAGCACCGCTATTCCGGGCAAAACCGCATCGACGTTCAACATTCC
Source organism: Enterobacter cloacae complex sp. IR5441 (assembly GCF_049238215.1). Taxonomy (NCBI): domain Bacteria; kingdom Pseudomonadati; phylum Pseudomonadota; class Gammaproteobacteria; order Enterobacterales; family Enterobacteriaceae; genus Enterobacter; species Enterobacter cloacae complex sp. IR5441. The sequence continues at coordinate 8,150 of NZ_JBMKIA010000053.1, read as the reverse complement.
ATCTGTGGCATCCGGTGATGCTGGCTATTACACCTGCGAAGTCACTGACGCGGCGGGTAAAACTATCACCTCTGCTGCTTGCGCCGTCACGGTCAGCTAACCACTCAAGCCCGGTACGCCGGGCTTTTTTTGCGCATCGCACGCGTACATCAAAGAAAGTCTTTCAGCTGTGAGCCTGGGCAAACCGTTAACTTTCGGCGGATTTGCCGTGCGACAGGCTCACGTCTAAAAGGAAAATTAAAATGTCAGAACCTTCAATCGTCCCTTATGTAAAAACCACTCCCAAACCTTTTGGTGTGGACGTCGAATGGAAATGGCCGGGTGGCTGCGCGGTGCTAGAACTGCAATGCCTTCATGAAGATGGCCGACTTATGAAAGAACGCATCTTCTGGCCAGCTACCGTATGCCTTATTTCCGGCCTCAAAGCTGGTGAGAGATTGCAGGTGCGCCTGCGTCCAATTGCAGAAGATGGCTCAGCACGAGATTGGCGAGCCGGTGACTGGATCGAAGGGGTTTCTTCTGTCGATACCGAAGAGATTATTGAGGCGCTGGACGAAGAGATCCGTAACAGCTGCGCACTTCATGGCCTTAAAGGTGGCTGGTTTGTCGATAAAACCGGCAAGGCTTACATCCACGAAGCGCTGATTGGCGATAGCGTAGTGTCTCAAAACTACAGAGTTAAATTAAATGTCGCCGGCAAAGGTAAGCCGCACGAAGCTGGCATGACCCTCGGAGTTGAAGAAGGAAAGCAGCAGGTAACGTTTAAGGCTGATCGCTTTAAGGTACATGAAGCCGCTCAATCAGCCAGCAATAATGAAGAGACGGCCTTCAATGGTGGTCTGGCTTTTGGTGGTTTCCCTGGGGCAATTAGTCATGATGGAGCTAATCCCGCTGATGGCAATAATGCCACCGCTGAACCAATCAGTTCAATTGCTTCAGCGACAGGCACAGCCACCAAGACGCGACTAACCGACGAGATGCAAGAACTGGTTCTCAAGGCTGTACGTGAAAGTGATCTGTTCACATCCCTTCAGGCAGCATCAGCCTCTGACCTGCAACAGGCAGTGGATGACGCAGTGAACGATACTATCCGCAATGCGCTGAAGCCAGGCGGTCTGCTGTACAAACGATAACACCCCATCACGCACTCGAATATTCAACCCGCTACGGCGGGTTTTTCTTTTCTAAGGAAACGAAATGTCTAAATTTTCTCTGATCCCCAACCCAACTTTTTCTGTGACCGCGAGCATTCCGCGCGCTGGTGCCGAAGACGGCAAGCTGACGTTCACCTTCCGCCATAAGACACTGGAAGAGCTGCGCTCTATGGATGAAAAGCTGCAAAAGTCCGCTGAAGGTAAAAAGGCTGCTATCGAGCCGCAGGCCGACTACCTCATGGAAATTGTCGAGGGGTGGGCACTACCTGACGAGTTCACCCGCGACAACGTTATTGTCCTTCTTCAGAACTACCCGCGCGCGTTCGACAGCATCGGTCTGGCCTACACCAAAGAGCTGATGGGTATCCGCGAAAAAAACTGAGGCAGGTCGCCGCAGCGTTGTACACGCCGGGACCGACGCTCGCGGAGCTGAGCGCTTTTGGTTTGACGCCTGAGGACGTGGAGGAAGAGGTGGGGATCCTGCCCTCTGTGTGGAAGTCTTTCACCATCTTCTCTGCCCTGGCAACCCAGTGGCGCGTCGGCGCGAGCGGGGCGACCGGCCTTGATTATAACGTTCTCCCCTGGATGTTCGAGTTACACGGGGTTGAGGATGCGGCGGCCTGCATGGCTGACCTTCAGATTATGGAAAGCGAGGCTCTCAAGGTAATGCATAAGGAGACGAAATAATGACTGACCAAATCGCCTCGATTACTTTGCGGGCCGATGTATCCGACCTGAAAACAGCCAGCAATGAACTGGATAGGCTCGGCGAGGCGGCTGCTGGTGCCGTAGATAAAGCCGATGACCTGAATAGCGTATTCCGCGCTGGGGCTGAATCTGCGAAGCAGGGCAGCGAAGGGCTGAAAGAGCAGCAGAACGCGCTCAAAGGGCTGCTCGAGAATATCGACCCGGTTACCAAGGCCTTAAACCGCCTGGATGAGCAGCAAGAATCACTGCGGAAATTTCAGGCCAAAGGTTTCCTGGATACCGAGACCTTTCAGGCTTACAACAAAATCCTGGACGACACCCGTCTCAAGCTGACCGACACCGGAGAAGCCGCGGCGCGCGCTCAGGCCGAATTAGCCGCTACCCAGGCGGCAGAGAAGCAGTCCGCAGCGTTAAAGAACCTGCTGGGTTCCATCGACCCGACAATCCGTGCGTTCAACTCACTGGATGAACAGCACGCACAGCTGGTGGCCCATTTTGAAGCAGGGCGCATTAACGGCGCGCAGTTCGAGCACTTCAACACAATCCTTAACCAGACGCGTGAGCGCCTCTCTGGTGTCGCTGACGTACTGCCAGAGGCGCTATCCCGGCAGGAAGCAGCTGCCAGACGTGCTGGTATTTCTGTGGGGCAGTACAGCGCCGCGCTGCGCACGCTGCCGGCGCAGTTCACCGATATCGCGACACAGCTGGCGGGAGGCCAATCCCCTTTCCTGATCTTGCTCCAGCAAGGCGGGCAAATTAAGGATTCTTTTGGTGGATTAGGTCCAATGCTCCAGGCTTTGAGGGACGCATTGTTTGGGTTTAACGAAGAGAGCAGAGAGACAGCGGAGTCGGCAGGAGGCATCAGCGAAGCTGCTGAAGGGCTAAATAACACCAGTGAGGCAGCGGAAAAGTTGGGGCGGGCGGGAGGCCTGTTAAATGGCTTTAACCTCGCTATTGCAGGCACTGTAGGTTTGCTGGCTATTCTGGCCGGGGCTGCTTATAGCTCATCTCAGCAGTTCGACAACGTTGCCAGATCGCTCATTTTGATGGGAGGAGCTGGGTTCTCCTCTATGCAGCAACTGAACGATGCCGCACAAGATGTTGCAGATAACGCCGGCGCCTCCCTGGCTGACTCTGTTGATACTCTCGTGCAACTTAATGACACCGGGAAGTACACAGCCGACCAAATGACGAAAATCGCCAAATCCATTATGGCTATGGGCGATGCAGGGTTGGATACGAAGGCCGCGCTGGCGGATTTTTCACGCCTGGTAAGTGATCCCGTTAAAGCGCTGGCAAGCCTGAACCAGCAATATGGCTTTGTTGATGAAGCCATGATGAAGCACATCATTACCCTGGAGAAAACGAAGGGTAAAACAGCAGCGGCAAACGAAGCGATAACGCTGTTTGCCGACACCATGGAGGACCGCAGTAATAAAATTGTAGAGGCCACCGATAATATCGGGCAGGCCTGGAACGGGCTTAAAGCTTTCTCCTCCGACATTTTCGGTCAAATCGGGGTTACCGTGCGCGCATGGGGCAATCAGGTTATCGAGGTGTTCAAGTTATTGAGCACTTCGTTTGAAGCCCTTTTCGTCAAGATGAAAGAGGTCTCCCTTGAAATTATGGGGGGGATGATTACCGGTTTCACGGATATTGCTAACAAACTACCGGGTGGTGAAGCTCTCATCAAATCCATGGGCTTTGATGGGCTCGCTGAGAGCGTTGCCAAGAAAAGAGAGGCAGCAAGCAAGGAATATACTCAGCTTACCGCTGAGTACAACAAGCACATTGCTAATCTCAGTAAATCCCAGTGGCAATGGGAGGAGGAAGCGAAGAATGGTCTTGGCGGGGGTGTAAAAGGCACAGGCTCAGTTGATCGGCAAACTAAGGATGCCGTTTCAAAGCTTGCTGAGGACTCAGCCAAAAAGACCAAAGAGGCGAAAGCCACTCTGGAAGCTGGCGATCGCACCCTGGAGAACTACCGCGCCCAGGCCAGAACGTTAACTGAAACGCTCGAGACCCTCCGACAAACAGGCGAAACCCACGCTAAAAATACCGAGTTCAGTAAACAGCAATCTCGATTTGCTGAATTGGATGAGGCAGCCAAAACCCGCGCGCTGACTGCTCAGGAAAAATCTTTACTGTCGAGCCGTGAGGCGATTCTGAACGCCGCCAAGGTGGTTGATCAGAAGAACAAGGAAGTAGAGGCGCAGCAGAAGATTAACGGCCTGGCGCAGCAGGCGAATAAATACGTCACGCAGATGTCGGAAAAAACCAGTGCATTGCGTGATAGTGCAGGCCTCAGTAATCGGCAAACGCAGCGCATGATGGAAGAGGCGCAGCTTCGCCAGGGCTGGCTCAACGGTGGCGGTAAGCTTGAGGATGCCGGGTATGAAAAAGAACTGGCAGCTCTCAGGAAATATTATACCGAAGAGGACAAATTACGGGGCGACTGGAAGGCAGGGGCTGTTGCTGGCTGGAATGAATATCTTGACGCCGCCACAAATACCTATGATGCCGTGAAGAACGTCGCCAGCTCCACGCTGACCGGCTTGAGCAACATGCTGACTGAGCTTATGACAACTGGCACTGCGTCAGTTAAAGAGTTCGGCAAATCTATGCTCAAGATGATCCTCGAGATAACCAACCAACTTATAGTGGCCTATACAGTACAGGCCGCGATGGGCTGGATAAGCGGTGGCAGCAAAGGCGGGAGCACACCAGGGGGATCTTACGCGAATGCTGCCGCTGGCCTAACTTTTAACGCTAAAGGCGGTGTTTATGATTCGCCCGGGCTCAGTAAGTACGTTAATGGGGTATACGACTCACCCCAGTATTTTACTTTCCAGGGGGCGTCCAAGTTTGCGAAGGGCGGTGTATTCGCAGAGGCCGGCGCTGAAGCAATCATGCCACTTACTCGGGATTCTGCCGGGCGGTTGGGCGTACGCGCCCAGGGCAGTGGCGGTATGGCTCCGGTTATTAATACCACCGTTAACGTTGATGCTGGTGGTTCTGCAACTGTTCAGTCTTCCAGCTCAGGTGATGCTATGGGCCGTGCCCTTGCTGATGAAATGCAGAACGCTGCGTTGCAGGTTATCCAGAAGCACCTTAAGCCTGGAGGCATGATCTACAACTTCAGTAAAGGCAGGTAGTGTTTACGTCGTCCCCTGGTTAATATGATGAAAACCATAAAAATCAGGGGATGATTGTGTTAAAAAAAATCTTTAAGAAGATACTCAAAACCATTGGTTTGCTCATTTTACTTTTAGTTGTTGTCCTTGTGGCAGCGAGACTTAGTCTGAAAACTGATGACGAATTGAAAGCTGAGGAAGCCAAAGCGTTATCTGATAAGAAGCTGGATGAGTTGAGAAGCGCGTGTGAAGCTTACGTAAGGATGTCAGTCATTAACAAAAGCACCCTGGACATGTCGGTGTTTGGCTCGAACAGATGGCTCGGTGATGACGGTAAGTTTTACGCCACGCAGGAGTTTAGCGCCAAAAATAAATTTGGTCTTGAGCAGAAATTCAGGGCTGAATGTATTGAAGACAAGGATGGGAAGACTGATTACCGGCTTGTAGAAATGAATGGAAGTTAAACCAAAATGGTTTGATATCTTTCCCTCCCATGCTTTCAACCAATATTAAGCCTCGCACATGCGGGGCTTTTTTTATGGAGTAAATATGGCAGTTGAAACATATAGCTGGCGCTCTCAGCTCGGTGCTGGCGCGATTGAATATAGCCAGGCAGTTCGCGCGGCGCAGTTCGGCGATGGCTATGAGCAAGTAGCCGATAACGGTATTAACTCCACGGCTATTCAGGTCCCTATGAAGCACACGGGCAACGAGTCGGAAGTGGACAGGATTCGTGATTTTCTCCTCGCTCATACCGTGAAAGCTTTCATCATTACGCCGCCAGGCGAAGAGAAGGGACTTTACCGCGTCGTAGCCGATTCCGTTCGTAAAACGCAGATCAGCAGCAAAGTTGCTGAGTTGACGTTCACCATCAAACGGGCTTACGGAGTGTACGCATAATGGCATTAGTCGATCAGGCGGCGATGCTGGCGCCGGGTGGCAGGGTCCGCCTGGTTGAAGTTGACGCCTCAGAGTTCAGTGGCGGGATCCACCGATTCCACTACGCACCTTTCCCCCATACACCCGAAGAGATCGATGTTGCCAATGGAGATGAACAAAAGCTCGGACCCAAGCCAATCGTCTTCGGTGGCAATACCTACGATTTTTGGCCATTTCAGGTTTCAGGCCTGGAGCTATCAACAGACCAGGCGGCGGAGCCCACCCTCAGTGTCTCAAACCTTGACGGCCATATCACTGCGCTGTGCCTGCAATTTAAGGACATGGTTAACGCCAAAGTGAGCATTATCGATACCTATGCGGTCTATCTCGATGCCGTAAATTACCCTGGTGGCGTAAACCCTACAGCTGATTCGTCAATGTTCACACTTCAGACCTTCTGGCTTGACACCAAAACCTCCGAAGATGATGAGGTGGTTACCTGGGCACTCAGCAGCCCGGCCGATTTGCAGAGCCTTGTGATCCCCACCCGACAGATCACATCGCTTTGTGAATGGGCGCTGCGCGGTCAGTATCGTAGCGGCGATGGATGCACCTATAACGGCACTGCGTATTTCGACGCGAAAGGGAATCCGGTATCAGACCCTGCCCTTGATGTATGTGGCGGTTGCCTCAGTGACTGCCGCAAACGATTTGGCGCTGGCCTGGCAGACCCTGACGCGGCAATCCTCGATTTTGGTGGCTTCCCGGCAACCGTTCTCTTTATCCGATAACCGGACGTACCAATGAATAAAACCATAATGGCAGCTATCCGGGCGCATGCACTGGATGAATCCCCGCGTGAGTGCTGTGGCTTCGTTATTCAGTCTGGCCGTCGCCAGCGCTACATTCCCGTGCCGAATACGCACGAAAATCCGACAGAGCATTTTCGCATCGACGGTGAGCACTGGGCTAACGCCGAAGATATCGGGACGATTATTCGCGTCATCCACTCCCACCCGGGCGACGGTGCCCGGCCTATTCCGTCCGATCTGGACCGCCAGCAGTGCAACAACTCCGGCGTGATCTGGGGTATTTACTCACCTGACAGCGATGAATACGCCGAGATAATGCCGGAGGCGGTGCCGCTTATTGGGCGTCCGTTCATCCTGGGGTCGAATGACTGTTGGGGGCTGATTATGGACTGGCATGCCATCCAGGGCGTCACGCTGAACGATTTTCGCGTCGATTACCCATGGTGGGAAAGCCAGTACCCGGACAACCTCTATTTCGAAAACTGGGAGCGGGAAGGGTTCGTCGAGTGCGATCCGGCACCAGGCTGTATGGTCATCATGCAGGTTGATTCCGATAAGTGGAACCATGCGGGCATCATCACTGAAGAAGGTGAACTGCTCCATCACCTTTACGGCCAGCCTTCATGTATTACCCCGTATGCCCGAGGCTATTTCAAAGACCGCACGATGATCTGCGTTCGTCACAAAGACCTGCCGCAGGAGATAAATCCATGGCGCGTTTAACCACTATTCGTCTGTATGGCGCACTGGGCGCCCGGTTCGGGCGCGTGCATAAACTGGCAGTGCAGACATCTGCCGAAGCGGTAAAAGCCCTGTGCATCAATTTCGACGGGCTGGAAGACTATCTGATGAATGCCAAAAAAAACGGCATGACCTTCGCTGTGTTCCGCGGGAAAAGAAATATCAGCACTCAGGACTTCCAGGAGCTGACAGGAAACAGTGATATCCGCATTGCGCCGATTATCGAAGGTTCGAAAAAAGCCGGATTGTTTCAGACCATCCTCGGCGCCGTGATGGTGGTTGCAGGACTCGCCCTGGGTCCGGCTGGTTGGGGTGTAATTGGGGCGACTATGGCTGGTGGGCTAATTGCTGGCGGCGTCAGCTCCATGGCCGGTGGCGTCTACCAGATGCTATCTCCACAACCAAGCGGTTTGCAGATGCGCCAGGATGCTGACAATAAACCAAGCTACGCCTTTGGCGGTGCGGTTAATACCACAGCAATGGGAAACCCGGTCGCGCTTCTCTATGGCGTCCGTGAGATTGGCGGCTCCATCATCAGCGCTGGCATAGTCGCCGAAGACATCTGATAACTCCTTTCTGAATATCAAGCACCCAGTCGGGTGCTTTTTTTATGGATGTAATATGGAAGCGATCACTGGTGCAAAGGGTGGCAGCCAGAAGCAGCACACACCTGTAGAACAACCTGATTCGGCGCAGTCAATGGCGCGCTGCCGCATGCTGCT